>CAZFJU010000264.1:0-5381 GCA_964518995.1 uncultured Gammaproteobacteria bacterium | reverse complement strand
TCCAGCAACAGCTGCACCGACTCGAGATCCCCTTCGCGGGCCGCGAAGATCAACGGCCGGAGTCCGCCGGCATCGACCGGCTGCTGCCGGCGGCCAAAGCCGCTGCCGTCGTCATCGCCGGCGTCGGCTTCGGGATCATCGGTAATCGCCGCGAAGGTACGCTGCTCCGCGGCCGCCGCGGGATCTCCGCCAGCGGCCGCGATTTGCCGCGGCTCGGCACCGTCCAGCCGGTCGGCCAACGCACCGACGTGCGCAGCCAGCCCTTCGATCGATGCGGCCAGCGCGTCCATGCTCGCGGCAAGCGGATCGTCGCGGGTCGCCGCGCCGTCGGCTGGCGCGTCGCTGGCTTCTACGGGCCGCGCATCGACGTCGGGCACCCCGTCTTGCGCGGCGCCGTCGAAATCAGCCACGCGGACGCCCGCATCGCTAGGAAGGTCGTCGCTGGCGGCTTCGTCGCTTGCGGCTTCGTCGCTGGCGAGATCGGCATCGCTGAAATCAACGTCGTCGTCGAACGACACGGGGATGGACCGCCCCGCCTGACCGACGCCGCGCTCGTACTCCTCGATCCGGCTCCGAGCGGACGGTGCGAGATACGGGCCGCGGCCGCGCGCCACCAGCGCCGACTGGGCGCTGTGATCCGCACCGGCCTCGAGCAACGCGCGCACCGCTTGCGGATTCGAATAGGCCGCCGCCCACATCAACGCCGTCGTGCCGCGCAAGCGTTCGCGAGCTTCGACGTCTGCACCGTGCTCGACCAGCGCCTCGATCGCTTCGGGGCGGCCCGTCCGCGCGGCCATCATCAGCGCCGTTTCGCCGTTCGTGAACGCGTCGTTCGGGTCGGCGCCAGCCGCCAGCAGCAAGCGGATCATCTCCGCATTGCCGGCAACGCTCGCCATCAGCAGCGGTGTCGTGCCGGCACGATTCGTCGCGCCGACAGCCGCTCCGGCCTCGAGCAGTTGCCGCACCGCGCCGACGTCGTCGCGATAGGCCGCCCAGTGCAGCGCGGTCGCGCCGTCGCTTTGCGGCGCGTTGACGTCGGCGCCCTCCGCTAGCAGACGCGTCAGCGCCGCGGAGTCGCCGCGCATCACTGCGTCCGCGATCTCAGTCGCCGCAAGCCGATCCGGAGAGGCGATCAGCAGCGCTAGTGCGAGCGCCGCCAAGACCAAAGACTTGTTCAACAGCCCGCCAAACCTGCCCACGCCGCTTCCCCTTTCGTCGTGTTGACCCACGCCGGCTACCGGCGCGGCGACACGAGGCCGCGGCGCCGGGCGGCTTTACAGGTGCTCGATACGCCCGGTGCTGTCCCCGAAGCTCTCGAGATGGATGTCGTACATATCCAAGATGCTGAGCAGCAGATTGCCCGTCGGCACCGTACGCTGCGGGAACGCGAGATGGCGATCGCCCTTTAGCTTGCCGCCGGCGCCGCCGATCAGCACATGCGGCACGTCGTAATGCAGGTGCTGATTCGAGTTCCCCATGTTCGAGCCATACATGATCAGCGAGTGATCGAGCAACGTGCCGTCACCCTCAGGGATGTCGCGCAGCTTCTCGACCAAGTGCGTCAAGGTGGCCACGTGATACTGATTCAGCTTCGCGTACTGCGCGACTCGGCCCGGGTCTTCCGCATGGTGCGAACCGCCGTGGAAGCTGATGTCCGTGCCGCTCGCGGGGTATACCCGGCCGGTCAAGTCGCGCGCGTAAAGCAGAGTCGACACGCGCGTAATGTCCGCTTGGAATGCGAGCGTCAGCAGGTCGAGCTGCAGCTTGATATGCTCCTCGAACGACTCCGGCACGCCCACCGGCATCCCGATCGTCGGCGCCTCGGTCGACGCGCGCGCGGCAATCTCGAGTCGTCGCTCGATCTCCCGCACGTCCTCGAGATACTGCTCGACGCGTGTACGGTCGTGATAGCCGACCTTACCCTTCAAGCCATCGAGATCCGCACCGATCGAATCGAGAATGCTGCGCTGCTGCTGGCGCCGCGCCTCGCGCACCTCGGGCGAGCCGCCGTCACCGAACATCCTTTCGAAGACGACTTGCGGATTGATCTCCATCGGCAGCGGCCGAGTCGGCGCAGCCCACGAGATCGTATTCGTGTATACGCAGCTGTAACCCTCACCGCAGTTCGTGGAGTTCGCGCCCGGATCCTCGACCGCGAGCTGCAACGACGGCAGCAGCGTCTCCTGACCGATATGCTGAGCGATGACCTGATCGATCGTCGTTCCGGCCTCGACGTCGGCGCCGGTCGTCTTCTTCGGCTTCACCGCGCACAGATACGCCGCGGCCACGAAATGATCGGCGCCCGTCACGCCCGGCGGTGGATCGGACGACTGCGACCACATGCCGCTGGTCAGGACGACGCGCTCCCGGAACGGCTCGAGCGGCTTCCAGATGTACGGAAACTCGAAGCCCTTGTCGCTCGACTCCGGTACCCAGTAGCCGGGCGCCGCGCCGTGCGGAATGAATACGCCTAGGAAGCGTTTCGGCACGAGCTCTTGTGCGTGTGCAGTGGACCGCAGCGCTGGCACCATCGAATCGAGGAACGGCAGTGCGACCGTCGCACCTAGCCCGCTCAGGAAGGTTCGACGCGGCAGCGCCTTTTTCGTGATAAACACCCTAGTCTCCTCCTCAATTACCGACCGCCGCGGCGGCCGCAGATCCAGCAACCGGCCCGCCGTCACGCGTCAACTGCGTGGACTGACCCGTCTTCGTATTCATTCGGAAAGCATTGCTCTTCACGACGGCTGTGATCATCGCGTCGAGCCTGTAGTCTTCGGCCGCGGCGTCGCGCACGACCTGGCGGACAATCGGCATATCGCGATACGTCATGCCGCGCCCAACCGCGTAGGTCAGCAGCTTTTCACTGAGATTGAGCACGAACTGATCGGAAAGCTTGACCATGAACGCGCGCAGATCCGCGGGCCCGTTAATCGGCGTGCCGTCGTACATCACATCCGAAGCGTTGATGGGCTGGCCATTTTCTTGCGTACGGTAACGCCCGATGGCATCGAACGGCTCCATCGCGAAGCCGAACGGATCCATCAGCAGATGGCAGCTCGTGCACGCTGGATTGTCCCGATGCCGCTCGAGCATCTGCCGCAACGTCGGCGTTCCGGCCTCGGCCGAGAAGTCGTCCTCACTCGCCTCGAGCTCCGGCACTGAAGGCGGCGGCGGCGGCGGCGGCACGCCTATCAGGTGGCTCAGTATCCAGTCGCCGCGGATAGACGGCGACGTGCGACCTGGCTGCGAGGATGTGGTCAGAATGCTGGCTTTGCCGAGCAGGCCGTGCCGGTTCTCGAAGCCGTCGCCGAGCTCGACGCGGCGGAAGTAGCTGCCCTGAATGCCAGGGATGCCGTAGTGCTTGGCCAGGCGATCATTGACGAAGGTGTAATCGGCGGTCAGCAGATCGATGGCCGTATGGCCCTCGCGGAGAATGCTGTCGAAGAACATCTCCACTTCCCGTCGCAACGCTTGGCGCAAGTTGTCGTCGAAATCGGGGAACGCGTCGACGACCGGCTGGTGGCCGTCGAGTCCGCGCAACGCGAGCCACTGACCGGCAAAGTTCTCGGTGAAAGCCTGCGACCGCGGGTCGGCGATCATACGCTTGACCTGAGCCTCGAGCACCTCCGGCCGCGAGAGCTGGTTCTCCTCGGCGAGGCGGAGCAGCTCGTCGTCCGGCATCGTGCTCCACAGGAAGAACGACAGCCGCGACGCCAGCGCGAGATCGTCGAGCTCGTACAGCTCGCCTTCGGCGACGTTCTCCGGCTCGAGCTCGTAGCGATAAATGAACTTCGGATCCATCAGCATGCGCTGCAGCGCCATCTGGATACCGGCCTCGAACCCGCCGTTCGCGACGCCTTCCTCGTAGAAGCGCATCAGCGTGCTGATATCCGCTTCGGTATCGAAACCGCGGTATGCGCGTCGGGCCAACGCCGACAGAATACGCTCGGCGCAGGCGGGCTCGTCCGCGGCGCTCGTCGGCTGGCACGAGAAGATGCGTGCGCGCGCCGGCGTATCCTCCGCTTGCCGGGCATTGAACGGCCCCTCGATTCGCACGCTGCCAATGTGCGGATAGAACGTGAAGCCGGGCAGGCCGCCCGTTTCGATCGTGCTGCGCTCGAAGTCGTTGTTGAGATCAAGCAACGGCGCGAAGTGGGTCGCGAGGAATGTGACACCGATTTTATGCGGCCCGGCCGTGATCGGCACCCGCACGTCGATGGTCTGCAGCTCGCCGCTGAAGCCGCCGGTGAACTGCGAGTCCCAATCGAGCAGCGTGAGCCGCTGGCCGTCGAGCATCACCTCGAGCTGTTCGCCGCGAATCTCGCCGAATGGGCGGAAGTTGCCCATGTTGCCGAGGTTCACGGAGAAGATCTTGATGTTGTACTCCCCGTCCGCCGGGAAGTAATGATCGACGAGAATGCCGCCGCGCGTGCCGAATGGCATGCCTTCGACGTGGTAATTTTGCGTGGTGTCTTCGGCGACGCGGTATACGGTCTGCGATGGCGAGTCGACGAAGCCAAGCGCGAGACGGCTGATCTTACCGGCTGCGGAGAGATACGCCTCGAGCAGCGCCGGCGACAGCGTCAGCGTGCCTGCCTGGTTATCGAACCCATCGCTCGAGTCGTCAACGGGCAGGAACGCCGCGGTATCGACATTGATATCGAGCAAATCGCGAATGACATTACGGTACTCGACACGATTCAGGCGATGAGCACCCGGCGGAGGCAGATAAGGCTCCCAGGCTTCATCGAGCTGCGTCGAGACCCATTCCGTGACGGCCGCATAGGTCTCTTCGGACGGACGCCGCGACTCCGGCGGGGGCATCATGCCGACGTTCAGCTTGCGGACCACCTTTTCCCACGTCGCTCGATCCGCGTCGATATGAGCCACATCGAGCGCTTCGAGAGAGAGATCGGCGACTCGCTCGACGTCGTTGTGACAATCGACGCAGTACTGGTCGATCGTCGAGCTGGTGATCTCCCCAGGCGATGGCCCGCAGGCGGTCACGACCATTGCGACGCCGCCGGCCGCTGCTATACGCGCTATCGTCTTCACTCGCCCTCCTCTGGACCGTCGCTTCATTGCGCGGAGCGCACGTCCCCATCCCGAGGACGGTGCCTGCCCTTTGGGCAAGCCTCCAAAGCAGCTTTTCGACCCTTAAATATTAGCGTGGCGCCGAGCGCAGCGGCAAAGCCCTTAAGGTAATTAAACAATTCTTGTGGAGGGCTTGTACCGGCCGGTTTTCCCCGCATTTAGTCGCCCGCGAGCGACCCTGGACGCGCGCCGGAAAGCGCTCCGTACGACTGCCGATATGGGCGCGTTTTCGAGGCCGCCGGCGTAGCGCAGCTCCCCGACCACCTACCTACCGAACAACGTGTCGA
>CAZFJU010000263.1:0-5412 GCA_964518995.1 uncultured Gammaproteobacteria bacterium | reverse complement strand
AAACCGCTTAAGAGGAGACCTGGTTCGCATTTTTTGCAACGGAATTCCAATTTCTGAGTCGAAGGGTGTAGTATCCGAGTCGAACTCAATGGCCGCTCTACGATTCATGGCCTAAGCATCGGGCAAATCAGATTTTTTACGGGCCAATAGCGCCCCTGCACGGTGACGCAAACCGCGTCGGCTCGACGATACGGAGGACAACAACCTCGTGGTCGAGGAAAGGACGAAAAACCGGTTCGCTATCAACGGCTGGCCTATCGCAGCACGCTCGGTGAAGCGCCTGGCGGCTCGAGCCTGTCGCGTCGCCGCGGCCGCCGCCGCTTTGCTGATTGCCGCGCCGTCGCCGGCAGCGGTGGTCGAGCCGCCGCCCGAGGTGGTCCGCCTTCTGGATGCCCCGCCGCTGCCGAAGCTCGCACTCGGGCCGGGACATCGCCATGGGCTGTTGGTCCACGAGCATGAGCTGCTGCCGGCCGATTTGCTGGCCGCGCCGACCGTTTCCGTGGTCGGGCGGAAGGTCAACCCGAACACGTACGGCCGCCATGCTCCGCTCGCCTATTTCGGGCTCACGCTGCTCGATGTGGACTCGGGGCGCAGCACGGCGATCGCGACGCCTGCCGGGTCGATACTCGGTTTCCCGATCTGGTCGCCCGATGGTTCGCGATTCGCGTTCACGGCCACGGTGGAGGCCGGCATCGAGCTATGGATCGGTAATCCGCTCGACGGCCGCGTCCGCCGGCTCATCGGCCCAGAGCTGAACGGCACGCTGAGCGCGCCGTGCACGTGGGCCGCGGACGGGCGCCTGCTGTGCCGGCTGATCGATGGCGAGAAGCGGCGTTTCCCGACAACGAGCGCCAATGATCTGTTCCGTCTGACGGCGCCGACGACCATGCAGAGCTTGGCGCAGCAGGCGCTCGACCCCTGGCTCGTCCGCCAGCTGATCGAGTCGCAACTCACGCTGATCGATGTCGAGACGGGGCTTCGTGAGCCCGTCGGCGCGCCGACGGCCATCGAGGCCGTCGATCCGGCGCCGAGCGGCGCCTACCTTCTGGTCTCGCGCATCGTGCCGCCGTATCCGCAATTCTCGCACGTCCAGGCGCCGTTGAAGACGATCGAGGTGTGGGATCGCTCCGGCAACGTCGTCAAGACCTTCCCGTCCGTCGGCAGCCAGCCGAACGCGCCGCGCGCGATGCAGTGGCACGCATCCTTGCCGGCGACCCTGGTTTGGGTCGAGCGCTATGGCGACGGCGATCGCCTGATGCGCCAGGCGGCGCCTTTCGGCGACCCGCCGGCTGAGGTCTTTCGCTCGCCGAATGGCTATGCCGGTCTCGACTGGCTCGATGGCCAGCTCGATGCGCTCGTCAGCGAGTACGATTCGCAGCGGCGGCAGCGCCGACGCTGGCTCGTGTCCTGGGACGGCGCCGAGCCCCGCCTGCTTGCGGAGGACAGCGTCGATGCCGCCTTCCCTCGCTTCGGCCATCCGATGCGCTCGACCAATGGCTGGGGCAAGACGGTCATCGAGGTTCATGCCGGCGGCATCTTCGTGCGCGGCTCGACGCCCGGCGAGGAGGGCGCCGTGAGCTACCTCGACCACCTGGATCTCGGCTCGCTCGAGTCGACGCGCATCTGGATGTCTGACGGGCGGACGTACGAGTCTGTGCTCGGCCTGCTCGCAGCAGACGGCAGCGCGCTGCTGACCCGTCGCGAGACGCGGCATGAGCCGCCGAACTACTACGCGACGCGGGACGACGGCGAGACCGCGCTTACCGCGTTCGTCCATCCCGCGCCCGCGCTGAGCGACGCGCAGCGGATCCCGCTGCGCTATCGCCGACACGACGGGCTCGGGCTTTCCGCGACGTTGTATCTACCGGTCGGCAGCGATCCGCTCGAGCCGCTGCCGGTCGTCCTATGGGCGTATCCGCGCGTTTACGGCGAGGATACCGAGTCGGTCGAATCGGGCGCCGCCGCCGAGCAGTTCCTCGGCTTCGAGCGCGCGTTCAAGCTGTTTTTCCTGCTGCAAGGCTATGCGGTGCTCGATGACGTATCGATGCCGATCGTCGGCAGCGCCGCGACGGCCAACGATACGTTCATCGAGCAGGTGGTCCGGAATGCCCAGGCTGCTCTCATCGCGGCCGGCGAGACCGGCTTCGTCGAGCCGCGCCGGGCAGGTGTCGCCGGGCACAGCTACGGCGCATTCATGGTTGCGAATCTGCTCGCTCATTCGGATCTGTTCGTCGCCGGGGCGGCGCTCTCCGGCGCGTATAACCGCACGCTGACCCCATTCGGGTTCCAGACCGAGCGCCGTTCGCTTTGGGAGGCGCGCGACACGTACCTCGCAATGTCGCCGTTCCTATACTCGAACGTCATCACCGAGCCGCTGCTGCTGGTGCATGGGCTGCTGGACGAAAATGCGGGCACGCCGCCGATCCAGTCGATCCAGTTCTACGAAGCGATTCGGCACAACGGCGGTAACGCCGATATCCTGCTGCTGCCCCGCGAAGGTCATAC
The DNA here is from genome assembly GCA_964518995.1 of uncultured Gammaproteobacteria bacterium. Lineage (GTDB taxonomy): Bacteria > Pseudomonadota > Gammaproteobacteria > Steroidobacterales > Rariloculaceae > ZC4RG20. The sequence continues at coordinate 2,907 of CAZFJU010000263.1, read as the reverse complement.
GTATCGCGGCCGCGACGCCGTGCTGGCGACTGCGGCAACGATGCTCGAATTCTTCGATACACATCTCAAGCACGGCGAGTTGTCGCCGGAGATCCTGCGGGCATCGGCCGCTGCGGTCGTCGACGCTCCGACGACGCTCGTCGAGTAACGCCGCAAGAGCGGCTACGATGGCCGCTTCACCTGGGTGTCGTGCACCGGCGGGAGATGCGGTTTGCAGAGCGGCTATTGGCAGGACCTCACCACGGCAGAGCTCGCAGCGCTCGATCCCGAATCGACGGTCGCGCTCATGCCGTTGGCCGCGATCGAGCAGCACGGTCCACATCTGCCGCTCGCCACCGACGCCGTGATCGCGGAGGCGGTCGCGCGTGCGCTGATTGGCCGTGCCGCCGCCCCGGCGCGGCTCCTCGTGCTGCCGATGGTCGCCATAGGCCACAGCCCCGAGCACGCATCGTTTGTCGGCACGCTCACGGCGCGTGCGGAGACGCTGCTTGCGCTGTGGACCGAAATCGGCGGCAGCGCTGCCGCAGCGGGCGTGCGCAAGATCATCATGCTGAATGCGCACGGCGGACAAAAATCCCTGGTCGATATCGTCGCCACGCGCCTGCGTGCCCTGCACGGCGCGCTGGTGGTGCGAGCAAATACGTTCTCGGCCGGCGCGCCGCCGGGGTTGTTCGATGCGCGCGAGCTCTCGCTCGGGCTTCACGGCGGCGACGTGGAAACCTCGCTGATGCTGCATCTGCGCCCGGATCTGGTCCGCCGCGAGCGAATCCGCGACTTCGTCGGCTTGCCCGAGCAGCTGGCGGATCGCGGCGGTGTGCTCGGCGCCGAGAAACCGTTCGGCTTCGGCTGGATGAGCGAGGATCTCCATCCGGACGGCGTGGTCGGACGCGCGTCGCAGGCTAGCGCGGAGAAAGGCGCCCGCTGCTTCGAGCATATCGTCGATCGGCTCGCGCGGCTCGTGGCCGAAGTGGCCGCGATGCCGCTGTCGACGCTGCGGGTCTGATTCGACGCCGGCGGCGCGCGGGCGGCGTCGCAGCGGCGTGCCGCGCCGACCGCGTGACGCGACCGGGCCGCCGTTACTCGAGGTGGCCGGCGCGCTCGCGTTTCGCTTTGAGGTAGCGCGCGTTATGCGAGTTGGTCGTGCCGACGAGCGGCACGCGGCTCACGACGTCGATGCCGTGCGCGCGCAAGGCTTCGATCTTCTGCGGATTGTTGGTGAGCAGGTCGATCGTTGCGACACCGAGGTCGCCGAGCATCGCGGCGGCGACATCATACGTGCGCTCGTCGTCGAGAAAGCCGAGCCGCCGGTCGGCGTCCAAAGTGTCGAGCCCGTTATCCTGCAGGGCGTAGGCGCGCAGCTTGTTGGCCAGCCCGATACCGCGGCCCTCCTGGTCGAGATAGAGCAGCACGCCGCCGCCGAGCTCGGCGATACGGCGCACGGCGCCGCGCAGCTGCTCGCCGCAGTCGCAGCGCAGGCTGCCGAGCAGATCGCCGGTGAGGCAGGCGGAATGCAGACGGACGGGCACCGTGCCGCGCAAATCCGGCGAGCCGATCAGCACCGCGACGTGCTCGCCGAGGCCATATTCGTCGCGAAACAACGCAAGCTCGCAGTCCAACGCGTCGCTCAGCGGGACCCGCGACTGGCTCATGCGCTTCAGGCGCGGCCGGGCCGGCGCGGCGTGGCCGGGAACGTCCGTGACATCGATGGCGAGCAGGGATTCGTCGAGCGGCGCGGCCGCTTCGAATGCCAGCAGCGCCGGCAGCAAACGCCCGGCTTTGGCCAGCCGGAAACCGGCTTCCGCCACGCTCGAGAAGGGCGGATCCGCATCGATTCTCGTGAACCCATGCGGGACCGGCCCTTCGATGCCGGCGCCGGCCAACGTGCGCACGGAATCGAGCGTCGACCCGCGTGGCACCTCGATAGCCACGGCCGGGCCGAGACCGTCTGCGATGCCGAGCGCCTCCGCGCGTTCGACCGTCATGAGCAAGGACAGCGGCGCGCCCGCAGTCATCATCCTCTTCAGCAAGGCCGCCGGGGCCGCTTCGACGGCCGCGATGACAAGCCCGCGGCCGTGCCCGCTCACATGACGCTCGGCGATGTGAATCGCGCGGCCGCGGCGAAGCTCGCCGACCGCCCGATCATGGGCAAGCGCCGACATATCGCCGTTGAGACCGGCGCCGGATAGTGGGCTGAACGCGTTCACGAGGATGATAGGATAGCAATACTGCGGTCGAGACGGCTCCTTTACGTCTCGAGTCGCGCTCCGTGGCCATCGATCCGAGACGTTGACCGGCTTATCGTCTACCCAGCAGCCGACTTCGCCGCGCGCCATGACCGACGGTGACCGCGCGTTCCGGGCCGTGCTCGCGCTCGACTCGGATACGTCTACGGCGGGCATCGCCGTCGACAGCGCCGGCCGCGTACGCCTCGTTGCGCATGCGGACGCAGAGTGCCTGCTCGTTCGCGGCGCGCACGGCTGGCACGCGGCGCCCCACGCGAGCGCCGAGAGCCAGGCGGTGTGCGACCTCTACCTGCCGCTGCGCTGTCGGGCCGGCGCACGCACCGTCGCCCATCTCGGCCAGAGCTTGGACGGCCAGATCGCGACCGCGAGCGGCGATTCGTATTACGTCACCGGCGCGGCCAATTTGCTGCATCTGCAGCGCCTGCGCGCATTGTGTGACGCGGTCGTGGTTGGGGCGGGCACCGTCGCCGCCGACGATCCGCGGTTGACCGTGCGGCTCGGCCTCGACCGGCAACCCGTTCGGGTCGTGCTGGACCCGCGCCGGCGCCTCGGCGCCGACTATCGCGTGTTCACCGACGGCGCGGCGCAAACGCTGCTGATCGTGCAAGAGGCGCTCGCGAGCGCCGGCGAGCGCCACGGCCAGGCGGAGGTGGTCGGGGTTCCG
>CAZFJU010000262.1:0-5419 GCA_964518995.1 uncultured Gammaproteobacteria bacterium | reverse complement strand
CGTACCTGTGATAGCCTTATCCTGAGCTCCGGACGGTAGAAGGCGAATGAAAGGCAACGACGACGTAGTGGCAATGCTCAACAAGGTGCTCTACAACGAGCTCACTGCGATCAACCAGTACTTCCTCCATTCGCGCATGCTGCGCAACTGGGGCGTCACGAAGCTCGCGAAGTTCGAATACGAGGAGTCCATCGAGGAGATGCGCCACGCGGACCGGCTGATCGAGCGCATCCTGTTTCTCGAAGGGCTGCCGAACTTACAGGTGCTCGGCAAGCTCCTGATCGGCGAGGATGTCGAAGAGGTGTTGCGGTGCGATCTGCGCCAAGAGGAAATCGCCATACCGCTGCTCCGCGAAGGCATCGCGCTGTGCGAGCGGGTCAGTGACTACGTATCGCGGCGGTTGCTCGAGGAGATTCTCGAGGACGAAGAAGAGCACGTGGACAAGATCGAAGCTCAGTTCGAGCTGATCAAGCGCGTCGGTCTTCAGAATTACGTTCAGCTGCAGAGCGAGCCGGCGGAGTGACCGGCGCGGGCTCTCGCTGCTGAGCGGGCCGGCCTGCAGACGGAGGGTGCGGCGGCAACAGGCCGGTGCGCCCGAGCACGGCGAGCACGGTCCCGGGACTCAATGCGCGCCAGCTATGCAACGTCCGACATCTCCGTTACGTCGTTCCGCGACGCATGCACTTCGTTAATTACCTGCGTCGCAAACTCAAGACAGCGCCCGCACGCTACCGGCTTGCCTAGACACCGATAAACCTCCTTCGCCGAGCGGTGACCCTGCTTGGCCGCCGCACGAATATCGCTATCGCGATGGCCGTTACATATGCAAACGTACATGGCACGAAGCATGTTCCAGGCGAGAATGATTGTCAAGTGCGTCTGCGGCTGATTGTCATCGGCAATCTTAAGCTTGTAATACCAACGCGTTATATCCAACCTAAGGCCAACATCAACCATACGCTTGCAAACGAGGCGACGCCTCCGGCCAAGGTGGCACCTCCGTAGCCGAAGATCGCCTGATTAACCGGCAGGCGCGTCAGCGACGTGCAAACCCAGAAATAGCTGCTGTTGACGTACTTGATAATGACCGAGCCGCACGCTCCGGACAGCATGGCGGCCTCGGCGGATAACCCCAGAGTGCCAAGCATCGGAGCGACCAGGGAGGCGGCGGTAATGACTCCCACCGTCGTCGAGCCGGTAATCATATTGCCGATGATCCCGATCACGAACGGCAACAGAATCGGCGGCAAGCCATTGTCCGCGAACAAAGACGCGATGGTCTCGACGGCCGGCGTCCCTTTCAGTATCTCGCTGAGCGAACCACCGAGCCCGGTCACGACGAGGATCATGGCCGAGGTCCTGAGCGCCTCCTCGATCCATGGGCCCGTGGACGCTTTGCGATGCTCGACCTCGCGGATGTTGCGGAACGAGAGCCATACGCCGATGCTGAGTGCCGCGACGGGCCACCCCACGTAAGCCAGCGCCGCGCGTACGACGTGATCGTCATCGAGGAAAAGCCGGGCGACGCTTTGCGACGAGATCAGCAAAATCGGCACCAGAATCGGTGCGTACGACGCGAGGGTTCCCGGTAACGCCCGTCCCTTTTCGTCATCGAGCCACGCCTCGCCCGAGAACTCCGGGTTCGGCGCGGTCGCGATCCGCGGCCCGGCAACGTATTGCCCCCACAACCAGCATGCAATCGACCCGACGAAACACGCGATGCTGCCGAAGATGATTGTCTTGCCGATGTCCGCGCCGACGAGCGCGGCTGCCGCGAGCGGCCCCGGAGTCGGCGGGACGATCGCGTGCGTGAGCTGCAGCGAGCCGACGAGGCCGATCGAGGTCACAGCGACTCCGACCCCCATCGTCGTCGCCGCCGAGTGCACGAGCGGGTTCAGGATTACGAATGCCACGTCGGAGAAGATGGCGATCCCGAGCACGAAGCCGGTCAGCGTCAGCGCGAGCGGCATCCGACCGATGCCGACCGCCCGGACCATCGTGCGCGTAATCGTCTGGATCGCGCCGGTATGACGCAGCGCTTCGGCAATGATCGAGCCGAGCACGATCACGACTCCGATCGAGCCGAGCGTCGCGCCGAACCCCCGTTCGAATGCCGCGACGAAGTTGTTGGTCTGCACACCGGGGATCAGCCCGAACAGCATCAGCGGCACGAGCATCGCGATGAAGACGTGCCAACGCCAGCGCGCGATCAGAAACAACAGCAGCGCAATGACGCCGATGAAGGCCACGAGCGCCAGCAGCGGGCTCGTGGTAACGGCCGTTTCGGGAGTCACGCGTGAGCGGCTGCAGTCGTGCCGAGATACTCGAGCGCGGCGCGAATTCCGCCCGGCGTATGCGGCACGCCGGCGAGCGCCAGCCCCATCTCGACGCCAGCCAGGGACCCTGCCAGCATCAGATCATTGAGGCTGCCGAGATGCCCGATCCGGAAAACCGTGCCGGCGACCTTGCCGAGGCCCGCGCCGAGCGATAGATCGAACGCATCGAGCGTGATGCGGCGAAATTCGTCGGCATCGTGCCCGTCCGGCACCAGCACGGCCGTCAACGCATCGCTCCGCTCGTCCGGGTTCACGCATAGCAGCTCGAGCCCCCACGCTTCCACCGCGCGGCGGGTCGCCTCCGCATGGCGAGCGTGTCGTGCGAACACGGTGTCGAGCCCTTCCTCGAGCAGCATCGCGATCGCCTCGCGCAAACCATAAAGCAGGTTCGTCGACGGCGTATACGGAAAGAAGCCGCCGGCGTTGTGCGCGAGCATCTCGTGCCAGTCCCAGTACGTGCTTCTGCAAGGTGTGGCCTTGGCGGCCGCGAGCGCTTTGGCAGAAATCGCATTGAACGCGAGCCCGGGCGGCAGCATCAGGCCCTTTTGCGAGCCCGCAACCGTGACATCGACGCCCCACTCGTCCATGCGATAGTCGATCGAGCCGAGCGACGAGATCGTGTCGACCAGCAGCAGCGCTGGATGATTCGCGGCATCGAGCGCCTTCCGGACGCCGTCGATGCGGCTCACCGCGCCGGTCGACGTCTCGTTATGCACGATGCACACGGCTTTGATCCGTTGCGCACGGTCGTCGGCGAGACGCGCTTCGATCGCGTCGATGTCCGCGCCGCGCCGCCAGTCCGTCGGGATGGACTCGACCTCGAGACCGAGACGCGATGCGAGCTTCGCCCAGGTCGCCGCAAAGTGGCCGGTCTCGCACATCAGCACCGTATCGCCCGGAGCGAGCGCGTTGACGAGCGCCGCCTCCCAGGCACCGGTGCCTGAGCCCGAATAGATGATCACGGGCTGCTGCGTCTTAAAGATCGCCCCGACCTCGCTCAGCACCGCGCGGCCAAGCGCGGCAAATTCAGGACCGCGATGATCGATCGTCGGCCGGTCGATGGCGCGCAGGATTCGATCCGGAACGTTGGTAGGACCCGGAATCTGCAAGAAATGACGTCCGCTGCGAAACTTCATGGTTCTGGAAGAGCAAAAACGTTGATGGAATTGCCGCGGTTCTCCGGCAACGTGAATTCTGCAGGCCGTGCCAGCAAGGCCGGCCCGATTAGCGGCTCGCCATTGATGACCGCGATGTACTGCCGGCCGTCGACGGCGTAGGTGATCGTGCTGTTCTGCACCGTCGCGCCGAGCGGCGCAGACTCCCAGAGGATTTGTCCGGTCTCGGCGTCGAATGCGCGCAGCACCTGGCCGATGTCGCCCCAGAACACGAGCCCGCCGGCCGTCGCCAGCATCGCGCCGTTGCCAGCCGCCCGGCCCTCGTAGATCCGATGGATCTCACCGGTCGTCATGTCGATGCGTGCGAGCCCGGCGAATTTCGCTGGGTCGGCACCCGGTCGCAGCGCTCCGGTACGACGCTCGCCGGCGCCGCCAGGCACTGCACGCGTCATATCGAGGCAGTGATCCACGTAGGGGACGTACAGCGAGTTCAAGCCCGGGTGGTAAGCCGTTGGCCAGTAGCTGCGCGTGTTCCAGTAGCAGATCAAGCTATTCGCGCCCGGCTCCTTCAGCACCAAGTCCCAGTTGATATGGGTGGCTCCGGTGTCCGGGTCGATATCCGACAAGATGAAGTGCGGCGTGTCGTACGGAAACGGGGTCGCCCAGACGAAGTCGCCGGTCGCGCGATCGTTAACCCAAATGCCGCCGCCCTCGCCGACCGTCACCACGATATCCTGCTCCGCCCCTCGTTCGAGGCTCGAGCTGATCCATTTCACATGCGCCGGGTCCGGATCGATGACAGTGCGAATCAACGTCTTCTCATGGTTGATATCCATGTCCCAGTCGTCGCCGGGCAAATGCTGGTAGTACCAGGCGAGCTCACCGGTCTCGACGTCGAGCGCAACGGTTGAATTGCTGTACAGATCGGCGGGCGCATCAGGCGGGATCGCCTCGTGGTCGCCATCGTGCCGGTCGGCGCGGGTATTGGGCATCGGATTCGAGATACCCCAAAAAACGAGCCCGAGCGCCGGATCGTACGTGCCCGGCAGCCCCCAGGTCGACGCGCGCCGCTCGCTCGGCGGCGTGCCGCCCCAAGATTCGTCGCCGGGCTCACCGGCATCCGGCGCGGTGTAGAACCGCCAGGCTTCCTCGCCGGTGTGCGCGTCGTGCGCGACGATGTAGCACTCCTCCCGCGAGCTATTGCAGGTTCGGCCGGAGATCACCTTGCCGGCGGCGACGATCGCGCCGGCGGTATGCGTCTCGATGGTCACGTCGGTTTCCCAGCGCACTGCGCCGGTCGCCGCATCGAGCGCGACGACGGCATTCATCTGCCCGCGTGGGCCCGGCGCCGTGAAGTAGATCATGTCTTCGTAAATGGCGAGCGCTTTGATTCGCGACGAAGCCTGCCCTTCCGGCGTGTACGCCCACAGCTCGTTGCCAGTCGCCGCATCGAGCGCAAGCACGCCGCTCGCGCCTTCCCGGCCGCCCGGCGTCACCAGGTACATCACGCCTCGATAAACGAGCGGAATGATCTCGATGACTCCCGGCGCGAGCGGCTTGGACCACGCGGTCGCGAGATCGGCGACGTTGTCGCGCGTAATCTGATCGAGCGGGCTGTAGCGCTGCGCGTCGTAGGTGCGGCTGTACATGAGCCAGTCCCCGGGGTCCGGGTTCTCGAGCACATCGCTGGTGACCGGCGCAGCGGCCACGCCTTCCAGCAGGCTGGCACCGGGAGCGGCCGGTTGCGCCGCCGCAATGCCTGCGGCGAGCACCGAGAAACAACCGATGCTGGAGATGAGCTCGCGTCGCTTCGTTCTCATGATGCGTTCTTGTCCCCTTTCTTCTCGTTCGTCAACCATCCGCGCGAACTCGGACGGTCCACGGCCGCAAAGCGGCCGCCGCGCAGGCGCGAGCATCGAAGAGTATATGAAGGCGACGCGCTGTGCTCGTTCGGCTGTGAACGGGCGC
>CAZFJU010000261.1:0-5490 GCA_964518995.1 uncultured Gammaproteobacteria bacterium | reverse complement strand
GGCTCGAAATCACCATATCAGGCAAACTTCATGCCACGGGGCAGCGCACGCGGCGTCACCGCGAGCGGGTCCTCGCCGCCTTCCAACACATGTTGCGCCATAAGAAAGCCGGTAGCGCTCCACGATTGGCCAGGCATCCCGCGCGGCCGGAACGTACGGCCATGCAACCATTCAGGGAACTGCCAGCCGCGCACCGCGCAGGAGCGCGCGAGCTTGACCAGCTCGGCGTACGCGAGCTCGCGCCGTTGCACGCGCATCAGGGCCGTCACCCAGAACGATCCGAGCATCGGCCATATGCCGCCGTTGTGGTACTGCCACGCGAGATTCTGCCGATGGCGCGCCATATAGGGCCGCCACAAGGTGCTGGATCTCGCGATCGGCTGCACGACCGAGCGCACGGGGTACGGCTCGTGCACGCCCGCGGCGAGCAGCGCATCGACGGTTCGCGTCGCGCGATCGTCGTCGGCCGCCCCGCCGACGATCGCGAGCAAATTGCCGAGCACGTCGCCCTCGTCGCCGAAAAACGAAAAGTTGACGAAGCTCAGATACAGATCGCGGCCTTTAGCCTTCTTGAGCGCGTAATCGGAGAGCAGGCGCGCACGCCGGTACTCGGGCGGCGCGGCCGAGAACGGATGGAAGAGGCTCTCGAAGCTCGCACGGGTCTCCTCGGCACGCGGCAGGCCGAACAGCACCTTCACGCGATACCACAGTGCGTTCGTATAGAGGACGAAGCCGGAACGGGGCATGATGTCCGCCCAGTCGCTCGCCTCGTTCTGCTGCAGTAAACAAAAGCGTTGATGCTCCTGGGCAAGCAGCCAACCCATGGCGCGCTCGATGCGAGGCCGCAGACGGCGCAGCAGGCCGCGCGCGCTGCCGTGCCGATCGACATATTCGATCGCGATCAGCCACCACAGCGTCGAGTCGATACAGCCGAGATACCAGAAGTCGGCTTCGGCTCCGCCGACATCGACGAACTTCGGCAGCTGGCCATTCGGCGCTTGATGGATCGCCAGCGTCTCGAGCCCCGCGACCGCCGCTTGCTCGAGCGCGGCGTCGCCCGACACCGCCATGCCGAGCGCGCAGATCGCCGCGTCGCGCCCGAAGATCGCGGTATAGCGGCGCTGCTCGGCGCGTGGGCTCGGCGACGCCGCAAGCACGCCGGCATGCGATGCGTTGCGCTTCAGGAGATCGATCGCGCGAGCGCGGCACGCCGCGAGCAGGCTCGCGCCATCGGTGGACGAGGCCATGCGGAACGCACTCAAGAATCGTTCGACAGCAGCGCGTCTTGGTATCCGGCCGGGGGCACGAACTCGAAAGGCGCGTCGAGGGCCTGCAATAGCTTGCCGTCGCGGCTGTAGACATCGGGCAGCAGATAGAGCTCGCCGTCTTGCGGGACCGCGGTCGCATAGATCAGCAGCACAGTGAGCGGCCGCGGCAGCGTGATCGTGCGCGGCTCCCCGCGAGCGAGCTCGACATCGAGCGCGGCGCGATCCCAACGCCCGGTCTCGGCGAGCAACAGCTCCGCGAGCTCGAGCGGATTCTCGAGGCGGATGCAGCCCGAGCTGAACGTGCGGCCCGTCCGCCCGAACAGCTCCGGAGACGGCGTATCGTGCATATACACGTGGTGTGAATTCGGGAACATGAACTTGATACGTCCCAGGGCATTGTCAGGCCCTGGCTGTTGGCGCAGCAGATACGGGAAGCGCGCAGCATGCCAGTCGACCGTGTCCGGGTCGACCCTGCGGCCCGAGGTGTCGAGCACGACCATGTTGCGCTGCTCGAGCCTCTCGGGAGACCGCCGCAGCTCCGGCAACAAGTCGTTGCGCAGGATGCCGGGCGGCACGGTCCAGGTCGGATTCACCACGAGGTAAGTCATCTGAGCACGGAACGACGGCGTTTGCCGATACGGCGTCCCGACCACGGCGCGCGTGCTCCACACCGACTCGCCGTTCTCGACGAGAGTCACCTGGAACCGGGCGATGTTCGCGACGATATAGCGCTCTTCGAGATCGCGGAAGATCCAACGCAGCCTCTCGAGATTTACCCGCAGCTGATCGATCCGCGCTTCCACCGGCACATTGAGCGCCGCGAGCGTTTGCGGGCCGACGATGCCGTCCGCATCGAGCCCGCGCAGCCGCTGGAACGCGCGCACGGCCGCTTCGAGCGACTCATCGAAAAGCTCCGCGTCGTCGCCTTCGTCGCGGGCGAGATAACCCTCGATGCGCAGACGATCGCGCAGTGCCGCGACCTCGACGCCTCGAACGCCGAGCCGAGCTCCGCCCGATCCGAGCTGCGGCCAGCCGCCCGCTCGCTGCAGCGCGCGATAGCGGCTCAGCGCCACCTTGAGCTCCGCATAGCGCGGCTCCTGCGGCGCAAGCTCATCGACAGCCGCAGCAATATCGTCCGCCTCGATCAGGCGCTGGTATACCGCGATCGGGTCCACGCCCTCCAGCGTGCGGCTGAAATTCCAGCTCGATTCGATGGCCTCGGGGTTCACCTTGCCGAAGCGCACGTGGAACGCATAGCGCGCGAGCGCATCGGACGCGAGCACCTCGAACACGATGGCGGAATACTCGGCCGCCTCCGTGCCCGGCGCGCTGCGATGCTCACTCAACAGCTCGAGATGGTAATCGGCGGGATCGAGCCCATGCTCAGCACTGCGCCCCAATGCGCCGAGCAGCGCGGCACGCTTTGCCTCGGATTCCCACGCGGGGCTAAACTGCCGTCGCTCATAGAACCGGATCAGAAACTCTGGGTCGGCGACCGCGGCCCCGGCAACGCGCGGCTCGATGACCAGCGACTCGACGCGTGCGCGCAAGGCCTCATCCGCGTTCGCCGCGAAGGGGATACACAGCGCCGCCACGGCAATGAAAAAGCAGCGAATCATAAAATGCCTCAGCGACCGGGGACCGAGTCAGAACGTACGACAGGAAATAGATTCATGTGCTACGAATATGGCGATAACCGGCCGAAAAATCCAGGCCGCCGTCACATGCTCGCAACGAGCGCGGCCGCGCTCGCAGGCCTTTGCCTCGCGCCGGCGGCTCATGCGAACGAGCCGCGCGCGTTGACGTTCTATCATACGCACACCGGCGAGCGTCTACGTGTGACGTATGCCGCGAACGGCAGATATTTACCGAGCGCACTCGATGAGATCGACCACTTCCTGCGCGACTTCCGCACCGGAGACGTGCACCGCATCGACCCGCAGCTGCTCGACATCCTGCACGAGCTGCGCCGGAGGGCCGGCGGGCGCGGCACGTACGAGATCATCTCGGCGTACCGCTCGCCCAAGACCAACGAGATGCTGCGCTCGCGCAGCAACGGCGTCGCCACGCGCAGCTTACATATGCAAGGCAAGGCGATCGACGTACGGCTCGTCGACGCGCCGCTGGAGCGGCTGCGTAAGGAAGCCTTGAGCATGCAAGCAGGCGGCGTCGGTTTCTATCCGGCATCGGCCTTCATCCATGTCGACACCGGCCGGGTGCGGCAATGGTGAGGGGTCGCGTGCGAGCATCCCGGGTAGCCGGCCGTTATACCGCAGAAGGAGCGACACGCCGATGAGCGCTGCACCCGTCTACGAGATCTACGCAGTGAAGTACGCCGAGCTGCAGCGGCAGGCCTTCGGCAACTTCGTCGGCGCCGATCTGCACGAGACGTCCGACATGCCGCTCGACTACTACGTATGGGCCGTCGTCGGCGAGCATGGCGTGTTCGTCGTCGATACCGGGTTCGACGCCGAGATGGCCGCGCACCGCGGCCGCACGATCGTCAACCCGGTCGAGCGCGGTCTCGATGCGATCGGCATTGCGCATGCCGACGTGCGTGACGTCATCATCACGCACATGCACTACGATCACTGCGGCAATGCGGAGCTGTTCGAGAACGCCCGCTTTCATCTTCAGGACGCGGAGATGGAGTATGCGACGGGGCGGCACATGTGCCATCACTTGATCAGCCACGCGTTCGAAGCGGACGACGTCGCGCGAATGGTGAAGCGCGTGTTCGCGGGCCGCGTCGTTTTCCACGACGGCGCCGAAGAGATCGCGCCCGGCATCACCGTTCATCGCATCGGCGGTCACACGAAGGGGCTGCAGTGTGTCCGCGTGGCAACCCGTCGCGGCAACGTCGTCCTCGCATCGGACGCGTCGCACTTCTACGCCCACATGGAGACCGCCCGAGCCTTTCCAGTGCTCTACAACCTCGCCGAGCTGATCGAGGGTTACGGCACGCTGTACCGGCTCGCGAGCTCCAAGGCTCATGTCATCCCCGGGCACGATCCCCTCGTGCTCGCCCGCTACCCTGCCGCGTCCGACTCAACCGAGGGGTGGATTGCGCGGCTGGATCTCGATCCGACTGGCCGTGACGCGACATGACCGCCGAAACGCTCGTCGACGTTGCGACGCTGCACGCCCACCTCGACGATCCGCATTGGCTGATCTTCGATTGCCGCTTCGCGCTCGCCAATTCCGCAGCCGGGCGTAAGGCGTACCTCGCCGGGCATATCCCGGGCGCTCGCCACGCCGACATCGACGAGCACTTGAGCGATCCGCACGTGCCGGGCGTCACGGGCCGTCATCCGCTGCCCTCGCGTGCCGCCTGGATCGACCGAGTCCAGACGTGGGGCATCTCGCCACAGCACCAGGTCGTCGCGTACGACGATTCGGGCGGCGCGTTTGCCGCACGGCTGTGGTGGATGCTCCGTTGGATCGGGCACGCCCCCGTCGCCGTCCTCGACGGCGGCTGGGCCGCGTGGAACGATGCCGGCCTACCCGTCACCACGGCCCTGCCGCCGCCGCCCATCCCGGCGCGCAGCGACTATCACCGCCGCGAGCCGCTCACGCGGCTCGTCACGGCTGCCGATCTCGATCGCAACACCCAAACGTTGCTCGACGCGCGCGACGCCGCGCGTTTTCGCGGTGAGGTCGAGCCGATCGACCCTATCGCCGGGCACATTCCGGGCGCGCGTTGCGCAACGTCGAGCGGCAATCTCGACGAGCGCGGTTTATTCAAGTCGAAGGCGGCGCTGCGGGAGCGGTTCAGCGCCCTCCTCGCCGACGGGCACGGCCGCGATGTCGTCTCCTATTGCGGCTCCGGGATCACGGCCGCGCATAACATCCTCGCGCTTCGACACGCCGGCTTTGACGAGCCCGCGCTCTACGCGGGTTCGTGGAGCGAGTGGATCACCGACCCGTCACGCGAGGTCGCTACGGGGCCTTGAACGAGCTGCGCCTCGGCAGAGAACCGTGGCAAGACTAGCTGATCGCGCCGCCGTGGCTCCAGCGGCCCTTCATCAGCTGTTCGCAGAACTCGACGACCGCCCGAGAAGCGTCCAGGCGCCCGAATACGCGACTGTGCATGCGCCGTTCGCGCAGCTCGCGCTCATCCCTGAGGACGGCGGCGATCTGCGCCGCGAGTCTATGCGGCTGCCAAGCCGACTCGGCGCTCCAGAAGTTGCCCGTGCGTTCGGCGTAGCACGCGGCATTCGCG
>CAZFJU010000260.1:0-5493 GCA_964518995.1 uncultured Gammaproteobacteria bacterium | reverse complement strand
CTCGAAGCCGGTAAATTCGTACCAGCTTCGCGATACGAAGCTGCACGCGCCCTCGGGCGCGGTGACCCAAACCATGAACGGCGCATTGTCGGCCAGCTGGCGGAAGCGGGCCTCGCTTTCCCGCAGCTGCGCCTCGGCGAGGCGGCGCTCCGTGATCTCCTGCACGACGGCGGCGACGCCGACGATCTCGCCATGCACGCGCACGGGGAAGAAGTCTTCGCGCCACGTGCGCGGCTGACCGGGACGCGCAGGCGTCTCACCGCGCACCTCAACGCCAAGCCACGGCTCGCCGGTAGCGAGCACCTCGTGCCATTTGAGATACAGCTCCTCGGGCGCTTCGATGCCGGGCAGCAGCTCGTCGAGCCGCTTACCTTCGTGCTCGGCCGCCGAGACGCCATGGATTTCCGCGAGCCGCTCGTTGATGCGTCGAAAGCGCAGATCGCGATCCCAGAAGCCGAGCCCGATCGGCGCGGCCGCGAATATCGCATCGAGCAAGGCGTTCGCCTCGCGCTCCCGCTCGCTGGCGCGCGCCGCGGCAACCTCCGCATGCTTGCGCTCCGTGATGTCCTCGCCCATGCCGGCCCAGCAGCGCACCGTATCGTCGTCGTTGAGCAGCGGAATGGCGCGTATGCGCATATGGCGGATGCCGCCGGCCGCATCGACGATGCGCCATTCGCCTTCGAAGCTGCGGAGACCCGCGACCGCGCCGCGAAAGGCGGCCACGGCGTCCCTGCGTTCGTCGGCATGCACGGCGCCGAGCCAGCCGGTGCGCTTCCACACGTAGGCGGATTGCCCAGTCAACGCGCGCCAGGCCGGCGCGTCCTCGAACTCGCGGCCGTCGGCATCGCACTCCCACGCCCGATGCGATGAGACGTCGAGCACCGCCTTGAGACGTGTTTCCTCCGCTCGCTTGCGCACGGTCACGTCATACGCGATGCCGATCGCCCGCGCGGGCCGCCGCTCCCCCTCGTGCGCGTCGAACAGCGTCCGCCCGCGCACCAGCAGCCAGCGCACCTCGCCATCGGCGCGCACGATGCGATGCTCGGTCTCGAACATGCCGTCCCCACGCGGGTCGTGCGAGCGCTGGATGGCGGCTTGCACGCGTGCGCGGTCGTCCGGATAGACGTGCTCGGGCACACCGCGGTCGCCGACGACGGCCGCTCCATCGACATGGCCGAGCAGAGACATCATCTCCGGCGAGAAATACACGCGGCCCGTGCCGAGGTCGAGATCGAATACCCCGGCCGCAGTCGTCCTCGCCCACACGTCGAGCGCGGCGCTGCACGGATCGGCGGGCGGCGCGACCGACGTGATCGCGACGATGGCATGCGGCGAGCCATCGTCGCAGCGCAGCAGCGACAGCGACAGCGACATCTCGACCGGCCGCCCGTCCCGCGCGAGGCGCCGCACGCGCGTCGAGGTCACGAGGCGGCCGGTCGCGCAGCGGCGGCGCAGTGTCGCTTCCGCTGCACACTGCTCGGGCGGCACGAGAACGCTGTAAGGTCGCCCGATCAGCTCGTCCCGCGGCCAGCCGAACGCTTCGGCAGCCGCGCGATTGACATCGACAATGCGCCCGTCGAGGTCCTCGATGACGATCGGATCGATCGCGTCCGAAAAAACGCGCTCGCGCAGCGCGCCCAACCGATCCGCAGATGGCGTTGTGCTCGGCACTCGGTGGTTCCTTGCTTGGACCCGGAGCGCATTGGAAAGGCATCGGCCGCAAGCCCAGCCCTGCGCTTGCCGCTGCCTGCTGGGTCCGTGACGTGCTCCCTATTTGGTTGTTTCGTCACGGTAAGCGAAAAAGTATAGCGGGCTCGTTCGCAGAGCGAAATGAACACGCTTGCACGCTCAAATGCGTTCCGATCTACTGGTGACCGGTCCTGCACCGAGGAGCCCCGATGACCACTCCGGAAACTTTCGGCCCACGCGGCCGACGGCGCATCCGTGCCGCCGCAGCCGTTCCGGCCCTCGCCGTCGTGCTCGGGTCGCACGCGTTGGCGCAGACGAGCGCGGACATCGCGATCGACGACGACGACATCGGCGGCGTGGTGATGAGCCGAAACGGCCCGGAGGTCGGCGTCTGGGTGGTGGCGGAGACATCCGACTTCGACACGCGTTTCATCCGCATCGTCGTGACCGATGATCAGGGCCGGTTCGTCGTGCCCGATCTGCCGGATGCGTCGTACAGCGTCTGGGTGCGCGGCTATGGGCTCGTCGATTCGCAGCGCACGGCCGCGCGCCCGGGCGAGCGGATCGCACTGACCGCAGTGCCTGCCGCAGACCCGATCGTCGCCGCCGAGACCTATCCGGCCGCGTACTGGTACTCGATGATGAGCTTGCCGACGGAGGCTGAGCTCGAGGCGGTGCCGGGCGGGCTCAACCGTTATCTCGCGACAATGAAGAACCTCGCGTGCATCGGCTGTCACCAGCTCGGGCAGCGCTCCACTCGCACGATACCGCCGGCGCTCGGCGAGCACGCGAGCTCGATCGAAGCGTGGACACGGCGGCTGCAATCCGGCCAGGCGGGCGCCCAGATGATCGCCATCGCCGGCGGCCAGCTCGCGGGCGTGCCGCTAGGCTACCTCGCCGACTGGACCGACCGGATCGCCGCCGGCGAGCTGCCGCGGACGCGGCCGATCCGGCCGCGCGGCCTCGAGCGCAACGTCGTCGTCACCGTGCGCGATTGGGCGAACGAGAAGGTCTACATGCACGATCTCGTGTCGACGGATCGGCGCGATCCGACCGTCAACGCGTACGGCAAGCTGTACGGCGCCCCCGAGCTCAGCACGGACGAGTTCCCGATCCTCGATCCGGTCACGAACTCGGCCACCGCCTTCCACGCGCCCGTGCGCGATGCCGACACGCCGTCGAGCGCCGAGACGCCGCCCGCGGCGCCGTCGCCGTACTGGGGAGACGAAATCATCTGGGACAGCCGCGCCAACGCGCACAATCCGATGCTCGACCAGCTCGGCCGCGTCTGGTACACCGCGCGCATCCGCGGCCCGGAGAACCCTGCCTTCTGCCGGGAGGGCTCGGAGCATCCGTCCGCGCAGCGGTTCCCGACGGAACGCACCGGCCGGCATCTCGCCGTGTATGAGCCGGACAGCGGCGAGTACACGTTTATCGATACGTGTTTCTCGACCCACCACCTGCAGTTCGCCGAGGACGACGACAATACCTTGTGGACCAGCGGCGGCGGCCCGGTGGTCGGCTGGCTGAACACGCGCATCTTCGACGAGACGGGCGATGCCGCGCTCGCGCAGGGCTGGACGGCGCTCATCCTCGATACCAACGGCAACGGACAGCGCGACGACTACGTCGAGCCGGACGAGCCCGTCGATGCTGCTAAGGACAAGCGCATCGTCGCGGGCTTCTATGCCGTGATGCCGAGCCCGGTCGACGGCTCGGTGTGGGGCTCGACCCTCGGCTATCCGGGCTCGATCGTGCGGCTCGATCCCGGCGCCAACCCGCCCGCGACCGCGCTCGCGGAAATCTACAACGTGCCGCTGCCCGGCTACGGCGTGCGCGGCGCAGATATCGACCGCAACGGCGTCGTCTGGGTATCGCTCGGCAGCGGCCATCTCGGCGAATTCGACCGGCGCAAGTGCGAGGGGCCACTGAACGGCCCGGACGCGACCGGCGACCATTGCCCGGAGGGCTGGAGCTTCCATCGGCTGCCCGGCCCGGCCTTCGAGGAGTTGCCCGGGCCGAGCGTCGAGTCGAGCTATTACACGTGGGTCGATCAGCACGACACGCTCGGTCTCGGCGCGAACGTGCCCATCGCGACCGGCAATCTGTTCGATGGCGTGCACGCGCTGGTCGACGACACGTTCGTCACGCTGCGGGTGCCCTACCCGCTCGGGTTCTACACGAAGGGTTTCGACGGGCGCATCGATGATCCGGACACCGGCTGGAAGGGCCGCGGGCTATGGGTGCCGAGCGGCGACAGGACCCCGTGGCTCATGGAAGGCGGAAAAGGCACGAAGCCGCTGGTCGTGCATTTTCAGATGCGGCCGGATCCGCTCGCGAAGTGACGCGCGGCCGCCGCGCGCGGCGGTCGAGACGGAAGCGCGCGCCGAACGGGCACGCCGGCGCAGCGCTTAGCCGGGCTCGATCGCGGTGACGCCGCCCATGTACGGCTGCAGCGCGTCGGGCACGCGCACGCTGCCGTCAGCCTGCTGATAGTTCTCGAGCACGGCGACAAGCGCCCGACCGACCGCGACGCCCGAGCCGTTCAGGGTGTGCACGAGCTCCGGCTTACCGGTCTCGGGATTGCGCCAGCGCGCCTGCATGCGCCGCGCCTGGAACGCCTCGCAGTTGCTGCACGACGAGATTTCCCGATAACGGCTCTGCCCCGGCAGCCAGACCTCGAGGTCGTAGGTCTTCGCGGCCGAAAAGCCCATGTCGCCCGCGCATAGCGCGACGACGCGGTAGGCCAGCCCGAGCCGCTCGAGCACCGCTTCCGCATGCGACGTGAGCGCCTCGAGGGCCGCGTACGATTCCTCGGCGGGAACGATGTGCACGAGCTCGACCTTGTCGAACTGATGCTGGCGGATCATGCCGCGCGTATCTTGCCCGTGCGAGCCCGCTTCCGAGCGGAAGCAAGGCGTATGCGCCATGATCCGCAACGGCATTCTCTCGGCGTCGACGATCTCCTCGCGGACGAGGTTGGTGAGCGACACCTCCGCCGTCGGAATCAGCCGGTAGCCGCCCTCGACCGCGAAGAGATCCGCCGCGAACTTCGGCAGCTGGCCGGTGCCGTACAGCGCGGCGTCGCGCACGAGATACGGCACATAGAGCTCGGTGTAGCCGTGCTCGCTCGCATGCATGTCGAGCATGAGCTGCGCAAGCGCGCGATGCAGCCGCGCCACCGCGCCGCTCAGCACGACGAAGCGGCTGCCGGAGAGCTTGGCCGCGGCGTCGAAATCGACGAGCCCGAGCCGCTGGCCGATCGCCACATGATCCTGCGGCTCGAAGTCGAAGCTCGGCGGCTCGCCCCGCCGGCGCACCTCGATATTCGAGGTCTCGTCTGCACCGTCCGGAACGCTGTCGTGCGGCACGTTCGGCAGATCGGCGGCCAGCGCCTCGAGGTCGGCGCCGACTTTCTCGAGGGCCTGCTCGGCTTCCGTAAGCCGCCGGCCGAGGTCGCCGACTTCGGCTTTCAGCGGCTCGACATCCTGCCCGGCCGCCTTGGCGCGGCCGAACTCCTTGGAACGCTCATTGCGCTGCTGGCGCAGCGTCTCCACCTCGACCTGCACGCGTTTTCGCTCGGCTTCGAGCTCGGCGAAACGGGCGCGGTCGAGCACGAACCCACGCCGCGCCAGCGCACGCGCGACCCCATCGATATCGGCACGGAGAAGTTTCGGATCCAGCATGGCGGCATGATAGCGGCTGTTCGCCGCCGCGTCGCGACGCAGCAGCGCGCCGCGGAAAAAAGGCTCTGGTGGATGCGATGCAAGGCGAAAACTGGCTCGAAAGCGCAGCGTACACAGA
>CAZFJU010000259.1:0-5529 GCA_964518995.1 uncultured Gammaproteobacteria bacterium | reverse complement strand
AGTCACCGCAGCCATCCTCGCGTTCTTCTTCGCATGGAACGACTTCGTCTTCGGCATCTCGCTCACGGCCTCGGACCGGGCACGTCCGGTGCCGGCGGCTCTCGCGTTCTTCACCGGCGAGTCGTTCTTCGAGCAGCCCGCCGCGCAGATCGCGGCCGCATCCGTTGTCGTGACCATTCCGGTTGTGCTGCTGGTGCTGCTGTTCCAGCGCAGGATCGTCGCGGGGCTGACGTCCGGCGCCGTGAAAGGCTGACCTGATGGCGCGTATCGAGCTCGACCGGGTCGTGAAGAGATACGCCGAGGGTCACGTCGCCGTGGATGACGTGAGCTTCGAGATCGCGGACGGCGAGCTGATGATCCTGGTCGGCCCCTCCGGCTGCGGCAAGTCGACGCTGCTGCGGATGATCGCCGGGCTCGAGGATCTAACCTCGGGCGAGCTGCGCATCGATGGCGAGCGCATCAACGACACGCCGCCGCACGAGCGCAATCTTGCGATGGTTTTTCAGAACTATGCACTCTATCCGCACCTCAGCGTCTTCGAGAACATCGCCTTTCCGCTGCGGCTCCGCAAGCGGCCCGAGCGCGAGGTGCGCGCAGCGGTCGAGCGCACCGCGGCCATGCTCGAGCTTACGGAACAGCTGGCGCGGCGGCCGTCGCAGCTGTCGGGCGGGCAGCGCCAGCGCGTCGCGATGGGACGGGCGATCGTGCGCCAGGCCAAGGCGTTCCTGTTCGACGAGCCGCTGTCCAATCTCGATGCGCGGCTGCGTGCGCAGATGCGCGCCGAGATTGCGCGTCTGCAGCGCCGACTCGGGACGACCACCCTCTACGTGACACACGACCAAACGGAGGCCATGACTCTCGGGGACCGGGTCGCCGTGCTGCGCGCCGGAGTGTTGCAGCAATGTGCAACGCCGCGCCAGCTCTATGAGCAGCCCGCCAACTTGTTCGTTGCCGGCTTCATCGGCGCACCGACTATGAACTTCGCGCCGGCGACCTGCCAGAACGGCGAGCTCCGGCTCCCGTTCGGGACCGTGCCGCTACCGCCGGGAAACGATTTCGCGGCCTTGGCTGGCCGCCGCCTCGTGGCCGGACTGCGCCCGGAAGCGTTCGTCGACACACGGTACCCCGAGGCCGGCTCGACACGGCGGCCCCTGTTCACCGCCGGGGTCGACCTCGTGGAATGGCTCGGCACCGATCAATACGCGCATATCCCTTACGAGCTGGATGAAGCAGGCCGCGCCGAGCTCGCTGCCCTGGCGGCGCAGCTCGGGCATGAAGCGCTGCAGCCGCAGCTGGTGGTCTCGCTCGATCCGGCGCATCGCGTGGCGGAAGGCTCCGCGATACCGCTCGCGATCGACAGCGCGAAAATCTATCTATTTGATGCGCAAACCGGCCGGAATCTACGGGCGACGATCTGATATTGAAAAGGGCGGCCGATTTGGCCGCCCTCCGAGGCAAACGCCACGCTGCATCCTTGCAGCCGGGTTTGATCGCGAACCTAAGCGTTGCCCCTGTGGTCTCCTTACCGGAGCCGATCCCGGGTCTCATCCGCCGCCTGCTCGACCTCATCGGCTGCGTCCTCGACCGCGTCGCCGACGTCATCGGCGGCACCTCTGACGTCGTCCGCCGCATCCCTGGCTCGATCGGCTCTCTCCGCCTCGGCGACCTGAACGTCTCCTTCGTTCAGCTCCTCGCTTTGCCACACGCGTAAGCCGCTGACATCGACCTGGGCCATCAAGCCCGCGTCGGTCAGACGGAATGCGCGGATGCCGTCGACGAACTGCTCCTCGGCCGCGACGCCCTCTTCGCCCG
Source organism: uncultured Gammaproteobacteria bacterium (assembly GCA_964518995.1). GTDB lineage: Bacteria > Pseudomonadota > Gammaproteobacteria > Steroidobacterales > Rariloculaceae > ZC4RG20. The sequence continues at coordinate 3,717 of CAZFJU010000259.1, read as the reverse complement.
CGGAGGCCTGCGCCGAGATGCTGCCATCCCACTGGCCCTCGATGAAGTCATTGTAGGTCTGCGCGTCTTCGAACAGCAGCACGAGCCGATAGCTCTCAAGACCCGCGCCGAGGCCGATACCCGCCTGACCGAGATGCATAAAGATGGGCGTGCCGCCCTCTTTCTCCATCGCCACACCGGTGCCGCCGGCGCCGGTCACGATGAACCCGCCTTTCGTCGTGTCGAACACGGCATAGCCATGCGCCTCTTCGTACAGCGCAGCGGCGCCCGGGTTCTCCGCTTTCAGCTCTTCGAGCGAGGCCTCGGCCATCGCCATGAGCTCGTCGCGGCGCTCGGCCGCTTCACGCTCGTCGACGAGTTGCTCAGTGCTTTCTTCCAGCGCCTCGGTCTGACGGTCGAGCTGCTCCGTACGTTCGCGAAGCTCCTCGGTTTGCCGCTCGACCTGAGCGCGCTCGGCTTCGCTCAGCTGCTCGCGTTCCTGTGCGTTCACGCTGGTACCGATAGCGAGAGTTATCGCGGCGGCGAGCGCACCATAGGTAGCTGTCAGCTTTCGCATTGCATTCTCCTGATCTTCGTTTCGTTGCCCAATGTTGGAGAGGACAATGCAAAGGAAATGCCAGCGGCGCACCGCTGCGCTTACGTAGGTAGTCGCGCGGAGGCCCTCAAGTGCCGCAGAATGTGCGCAGCACACGCTGCTCCGGGCGCGGCGGCAGCGCGTAGGCCTCGCGGCCGGGTTGGTCGTCGAACGGCCGCGCGAGCACGTCTACCAGCTCATCGAACGGACCGAAATCATCGCGCTCGACGCCCGCGGCGATCACGGCCTCGACGAGATGATTACGCGGGATGAAGCGCGGGTTGGCCGCTCGAAGGATGGCGCTTCGCTCCGCCGCGTCGGCGCCGAGCGCGTGCAAACGCTCGCGCCAGCGGAGCGCCCAGGCGTCGAAAGCGGCCGGCTCGTCGAACAAGCTGCGTGCGGCGCCTGCACCGTTGTTGCCGTGACCGTCACTCAGCTCGTTCGCGAGCGCACGAAATGTCAGCGTGAAATCCGCGCCATGCCGCGCCATGAGCTGCAGCAGATCGAGCGCGAGCGTAATGTCCTCGGCCGCCCCCTCCGGGAGGCCGATCTTGCGGCACCAGCCGGCTTCGATGGCCGTCTCGTAGCGGCGCGGAAAGCCGTTCAGCACGTCCGTAGCGAGCTCTACGGCCCGGTCGACATCGTCGTCGATCAGCGGCAGCAGTGTCTCGGCAAAGCGCGCGAGGTTCCACTGGACGATCTGCGGCTGATTGCCGTAGGCATAACGGCCGCTCCGATCGATGGAGCTGAACACGGCGTTCGGATCGAACGCATCCATGAACGCACACGGCCCGTAGTCGATCGTCTCGCCCGAGATCGCCGTGTTGTCGGTGTTCATAACGCCATGAATGAAGCCGATCAGCATCCATTGCACGACCAGCGAGGCTTGCGCCGCAGCGACACCGTCGAGCAGCGCGAGCGCGGGCCGCTCCGCGTCAGCCGCGGCCGGGTAGTGGCGAGCAACCGCATGCTCAGCGAGGAGCCGGAGCGCGGCGACATCCTTGCGCGCCGCGAAGTACTCGAAGGTACCCACTCGAATATGGCTTGCCGCCACCCGCGCCAGCACCGCGCCGGGCAGCGGCTGCTCGCGCAGCACGGTCTCGCCCGTCGCCACGGCCGCCAGCGCACGCGTCGTGGGCACCCCGAGCGCTGCCATCGCTTCGCTGACGACGTACTCGCGCAGCACCGGCCCGAGTGCTGCGCGGCCGTCGCCCATACGCGAGAACGTCGTGCGGCCCGAGCCTTTCAGCTGGATGTCCCGGCGCCGTCCGTGTCGATCCACGATCTCGCCGAGCAGCATCGCGCGGCCGTCGCCAAGCTGCGGCACGAAGTGTCCGAATTGATGGCCGGCGTAAGCCTGCGCGAGCGGCTCCGCGGACTCCGGGAATGCATTGCCGGCCAGCATGGCGACGCCGTCCGGCCCGGTCAGCCACTCGACATCGAGCCCGAGCTCGAGCGCCAGCTCGCGATTGAGGCGGATCAGACGCGGCGCGGCGACCGGCGCCGGCGGGCGGCGCTCGAAGAAGCGCTCCGGAAACCGGGCAAAGGTGTTATCGAAAGCAGGCGATGCGATGGCTCTCTCCATGAACCCGTCTACATACACCTTATACGAATCTTACCGGGCGTGGGACGCTAAGCGGGGTACAATCCCTTTCGGTCATCACCGCGCCTCTTACCCAGGAGCGGTCGTGGCCCAGGGGCCGGTGGTGCTGGTAACGCCAGCCGGCCCCGCCTTTCTTGGCCGTATGCGCCGCTATGGCCCGCTCGGTAACCGCACCGGCTAAAACCGCAGCATCTTCGCGTAGCTCACGAGCGGCAGCGCGCGCAGCTCGGCGACGATCGGCTCCGGCACCGGCTGATCGACGCCGACGATCGCGACCGCTTGCCCGGCCGCCGATTCGCGCCCGAGATTCAAGGTCGCGATATTGATGCCGGTCTTGCCGAGCAGCGTGCCGAGCGCGCCGATGTAGCCCGGCTGATCTTCATTGCACGTGAACAGCATGACGGGCTCGAAGTCCGCCTGCATCGGCATGCCGCGGACCTCGACGATCTTCGGCGTGTGGCCGATGACGGTGCCGGCCACTCGCCGCCACTCGCCGCCGGTCTGCACGCGGACACGAATCAAGCTGTCGTAAATCGGCGAGGTGTCGCGCCACGACTCGAGCAGCTCGATGCCGCGCGCGCGGACGATTTCCGGCGCCGAGACCATGTTCACGTCCCCCAGCTGCGGGCGCAGGATGCCGGCCAGCGCCGCCGCGATCAGCGGCTTCGTGTTCATCGCGGTCACGCGGCCTTCGAGCTCGATCTCGATCGCTTCGAGCCCCGTCTCGGCGATCTGCCCGGCGAACAAGCCCAGCTTCTCCGCGAGGTCGACGAACGGTTTCAGCCGCGGCGCTTCCTCCGCGCTGATCGACGGCATGTTGAGCGCATTCTCGACCGCGCCGGACAACAGGTAGTCGCTCATCTGCTCGGCAATTTGTCGCGCGACGTTCTCTTGCGCCTCGACCGTCGACGCGCCGAGGTGCGGTGTCGCGACGAAATTCGGTGCGCCGAACAGCGCGTTCTCGAGCGCGGGCTCCGTGCTGAATACATCGAACGCGGCCGCGCCGACATGACCACTCTCGAGCAGTGCCCGCAGCGCGCCCTCGTCCACCAGCCCGCCGCGCGCGACGTTGACGATGATCACGCCGCGCTTCGTGGCGGCAAGCGCCTTCTCCGAGAGAATGTTGCGGGTGCTATCGGTCATCGGCACATGCAGCGAGATCACATCCGCGCGTTCGAGCAGATCTTCGAGCTCGACCTTCTCGACGCCGATCCGCACGGCGCGCTCGGCGGTCAGATACGGATCGTACGTGATCACCTTCATTTTCAGGCCGACCGCGCGATCGGCGACGATCGAGCCGATATTGCCGCAGCCGATCAGCCCGAGCGTCTTCGCGTACAGCTCCACGCCGACGAAGCGGTTTTTTTCCCAGCGGCCGGCTTGCGTCGACGCATCCGCCGCGGTGATCGAGCGTGCGGCCGCCAGCATCAACGCAACCGTATGCTCGGCCGTGGTGATCGAGTTGCCGAACGGCGTGTTCATCACGACCACGCCGCGTGCGGTTGCCGCGGGCAGATCGACGTTATCGACGCCGATACCG
>CAZFJU010000258.1:0-5548 GCA_964518995.1 uncultured Gammaproteobacteria bacterium | reverse complement strand
CGGCGCACCTCGAGGCCGGCGCGACGCGCGTGCTGATCTCGGCGCCGGCCGGCAAGGATGTCGATGCGACGGTCGTCTACGGCGTCAACCACGAGACGCTGAAAGGCTCGCACCACGTGATCTCGAATGCATCGTGCACGACGAACTGCCTCGCGCCGCTCGTCAAGGTGCTGCACGACACGGTCGGTGTCGAGCACGGGCTGATGACCACCGTGCATGCGTACACGAACGATCAGGTGCTGACCGACGTCTATCACTCGGATCTGCGCCGCGCCCGCTCCGCGACCCAATCGATGATTCCGACCAAGACCGGCGCGGCCGCCGCGATCGGCCTCGTGTTGCCGGAGCTCGACGGCAGGCTCGACGGGTTCGCGATTCGCGTGCCGACCATCAACGTCTCGCTGGTCGATCTCACGTTCACCGCACGTCGAGAGACCACGGCGGAGGAGATCAACGCGGCCATGCGCGCAGCCAGCGATGGCCCGCTGAAGGGCGTGCTCGCGTATAACGACGGTCCGCTCGTATCGATCGACTTCAATCACAATCCGGCCTCGTCGATCTACGACTCGACCTTGACCAAGGTGCAGGGCGGCACGCTCGTGAAGGCCTGCGCGTGGTACGACAACTAGTGGGGCTTCTCGAATCGCATGCTGGACGTCGCCGCGCTGGTCAGCCGGCTGTAGCGCGGAGCCGGCGCTGATGGCACTCGAAGTCGTTCGCATGACCGATCTCGATCTCGCGGGCAAGCGTGTGCTGATCCGTGAAGATCTCAACGTGCCGGTCAAGGACGGCCGCGTTACGAGCGATGCGCGCATCAGAGCGGCGCTGCCGACCCTTAACACCGCGCTCGACGCGGGCGCCGCGGTGATCGTGATGTCGCATCTCGGCCGCCCGAAAGAGGGCGCGTTCGATCCTGGTGCGTCGCTCGAGCCGGTCGCCGCGGCACTGTCCGCGTTGCTCGGCCGCGACGTGCCGCTCGTGCGCGACTTCCTGGACGGCGTCGAGGTGGCTCCCGGCGGGATCGTGCTGGCCGAGAATGTACGCTTCCTCGCCGGCGAGAAGGCCAACGACTCCGCGCTCGCGCAACGGATGGCGGCGCTCTGCGATGTGTTCGTGATGGACGCGTTCGGCACCGCCCACCGCGCGCAGGCGAGCACCGAGGGCGTTGCGCGCCATGCGCCGATGGCCTGCGCGGGCCCTCTGCTGGTCGCCGAGCTCGAGGCGCTCGGCGCCGCGCTGCTCGCGCCGAAGCGGCCGCTGCTCGCGATCATCGGCGGCGCCAAGGTGTCGACGAAGCTCGAGGTATTACGCTCGCTCGCATCCAAGGTCGATGCGTTGATTCTCGGCGGCGGCATCGCCAATACCGTGCTTGCGGCCGCTGGCGTCGAGGTCGGGCGCTCGTTGGTCGAGCGTGACATGATCGACTTCGCGAAGCAGTTGCTGGCGGGGGACTTCGGCCCGGCCGACGTGCCGCTGCCGACAGACGTCGTCGTCGCGCCGGGTCTCGATGCCGAGGCCAAGGGGCGTATCACGCCACTCGCAGAGGTGGGCCCGGACGACATGATCCTCGATATCGGCCCGAGCACCGCGGAGCACTATGCGGAGCGGATCGTGGCCGCGGGCACCATCGTCTGGAACGGGCCGGTCGGCGTATTCGAGCACGACGAGTTCGCGGCCGGCACGCGCCGGCTCGCCGAAGCCGTCGCCGCGAGCCGTGCATTCTCGATCGTCGGCGGGGGTGACACGCTCGCGGCCGTCGAGCAATTCGATATCGGCGACGACGTCTCATACATTTCGACCGGCGGCGGCGCCTTCCTCGAGTTCCTCGAGGGCAAACGTTTGCCGGCGGTTGCCGTGCTCGAGGAACGCGCGAAAGAAGCGCGCTGACATGACGCTTTCCGATCCGAAAGCGCTCCTCATTCACGTGTTCGAGTCGGCGCTTCGCGCGGCGGCGCCGAGCGTCTGCGTCGCGGACGCGCTCGCCGAGGTCGAGGACCGCGCGCCGGCTGTCGTGATCGGCGCCGGCAAGGCAGCCGCGGCCATGGCGGCCGCCTTCCACGCTGCCTGGCACGCGCCGACCCGCGGTCTCGTCGTGACCCGCTACGGGCACGGCCTGACGGCCGACGAGGATGCGGGCGGCATCGAGATCGTCGAGGCGGGGCATCCGTCGCCGGACGGCGCAAGTCTTGCTGCCGGCGCCAGGCTGCTCGAGCTCGCCCGCGGCGTCCGGCCGGGCGAGAAGCTGATCGCATTGATCTCCGGCGGCGGCTCCGCGCTCGCATCGGCGCCGATCGACGGCCTCACCTTCGAGCAGAAGCGGGATGCGGCGAACTTTTTAATCCGGGCCGGCGCGGATATTCGCGAGATCAACTGCGTGCGCAAGCACCTGTCCGGGATCAAGGGCGGCCGGCTGGCGGCTGCGGCGCGGCCCGCGACCGTGCTGACCTTTGCCATTTCCGATGTGCCCGGCGACGATCCGGCGGATATTGCGTCGGGTCCGACGATCCCCGATCGCACGCGACAGGCGGATGCGCTGGCGATTCTCGAGTCCTATCGCTATCCGCGGCTGGACGCGCTGCGCGCGGTGTTGGCCGACCCGCGTCTCGAGACGCCGAAACCGGACGACCCGACATTCGCGCGCGATACGGTTCGCGTGCTCGCATCCAGCGCCACGGCGCTCGATGCCGCCGAGGCGGTGCTTGCCGCGCGCGGCGTCAGGGTCGTACGACTCGGCGACGATCTCGACGGCGAAGCCGAAGCGCTCGGCCGCGAGCATGCCCGGCTCGCGCTCGAGCTCGCGCAAACCGGCGTGCCGACGGCGATTCTTTCCGGCGGCGAGACGCGCGTCGTGCTCGGCGAAGGTGAAGGCCGCGGCGGACGCAACCTCGAATACCTTGCGGGTCTCGCGCTCGAGCTCGCAGGTGCCCCGGGCATCTTCGCGCTTGCGGCGGATACGGACGGCATCGACGGCAATGGCGATCATGCGGGCGGGCTCGTCACGCCGGATCTGCTGGCGCGCGGCGCGGCAGACGGGCTTTCGCTCGAGGCGCTGCTCGCGCGGCATGATACGTATCGCTTCTTTGATGGCTGCGAGTCTTTATTGCGTACGGGCCCGACCCGAACGAACGTCAACGATTTCCGTCTGATCGTCTGTAGCCCTCGTCCGCAAGGATCACCATGATCAAGAGTTTGGATACCGAAGATAGTCGTCGGCGAACCAAAGTCGTGGCCACGCTCGGTCCCGCAACCGACGATCCGGCCGTGCTCGAGCGTTTGATCGAAGCGGGGGCAGACGTGCTCAGAATCAACTTCTCGCACGGCACAAGCGCCGAGCAGCTGAGCAGGATCGAGACGGCGCGCGAGGCGGCCGCCCGCGCGGGCCGCTGCATTGCGCTGATGGGCGACCTGCAAGGTCCGAAAATTCGCATCGACTCGTTCGCCGAAGGCTCCGTGCGGCTCGAGCCCGGTCAGCCGTTCGCGCTCGATACCGAGATGGACCCGCAGGGCGGGCACGAGCGTGCGGTCAGCGTCGCTTATCCGCAGCTGGTCGACGACATCGAGCCGGGCGACCTCCTGCTGCTCGACGACGGCCAGATCGTGCTGCAGGCGGAGGCCGTCGGCCGGAGCCGGATCGACTGTCGCGTCGTCCAGGGCGGCGAGTTGAGCGGTAAGAAGGGCCTCAATAAGCGCGGCGGCGGGCTCTCGGCGCCGGCGCTGACCGACAAGGATCGCGAGGACATCGAGATGACCGCGCGCACCGGCCTCGACTTCCTCGCGGTCTCGTTCGTGCGCGATGCGGCGGATATCGACGAGGCCCGGCGATTGCTGCGCGCTGCCGGCGGCGATGCGCACCTCGTCGCGAAAATCGAGCGTTCCGAGGCGGTGCAGAACATCAAATCGATCACCGCAGCGAGCGACGTCATTATGGTTGCGCGCGGCGATCTCGCCGTCGAGGTCGGCTACGCCTCGATGACCGGCTTGCAGAAGGGCTTGATTCGTCTCGCGCGGTCGCACAATAAGGTGTCGATCACGGCGACTCAGATGCTCGAATCGATGGTCGGGCACGCGTCGCCGACTCGCGCCGAGGTATCCGACGTCGCGAACGCGGTCATGGACGGCACCGACGCGGTCATGCTTTCGGCCGAGACGGCGGTTGGCCGCTATCCGGTGCAGGCCGTCGCGACCATGGCCGAGCTGTGCGTCGGTGCCGAAAAGCATGAGACCTTCCGGCGGGCTGCAAACTATCGTCTCGAGGACATCTTCGAGCATGTCGACGAGGCGATCGCGATGGCCGTGATGTATGTCGCGAACCACCTGAAAGTCAAGGCGATCATCGCGCTGACAGAATCCGGGTCGACGACGCTGTGGATGTCGCGCGTGCGCTCCGACATCCCGATCTACGCGTTCACGCGCCAGGACGCGACTCGGCGGCGCGTGACGCTGTACCGCGGTGTCTATCCAGTGTCCTTCGATGTCACGGAGACCGATGCAGGCGGCATCCACGAACATCTGTTCGACAGCCTGCGGCAGCACGGCGCGCTGGATTCTGGCGATCTCGTCGTCTTTACGCGCGGCGAGCTGCAGGGCGTGTCCGGCGGCACGAATACGATGCAAATTCTAACCGTGCCGTAGCGGCGCCCGGATATTCGGGGAGCGCTCAGTGCCCCATCTACGCATGCGAGTGCCGGCAGCTTGACAGGGGAAGCCCGCGTCTCGACTCGCGCTGCGGCCGAGAGCGGCGGTTCGTTGCGGCTCGCCGGGGCGCCGCGGGGCACGCTGCGCAAGGCGCTCGTGCTGCCGGGCGCCGGAGCTCGCGGCGCGTATCAGGTGGGCGTGCTCAAGGCGATCGCGCACTTGCTGCCGAAACCCTCCCAGAATCCGTTCTCGATCATCACCGGCACCTCTGCCGGCGCGATCAACGCGGCCGTCCTCGCGAGTCGTGCGGGCCATTTCGAGCGCGCGGTCGCTGAAATGGAGCAGGTCTGGGCCCAGTTCAAAGCGAGTCACGTCTATCGCACGGACAGCTGGACGATGCTGAAGTCGAGCCTGCATTGGATGACCGCGCTCGTGCTCGGCGGTCTCGGCGTCGGCAATCCTCGCTCACTGCTCGACAACTCACCGCTGCGCGAGCTCTTGCTGCGGCGCATCCCGCGCGGCGCGATTACGCGCTCGATCGAGCGGGGCTATCTCGACGCGTTGGCGATCACTGCGTCGGCGTATACGTCAGCCCAGTCGGTCACGTTCTATCAGACCAAACGGCCCGTCGAGCCGTGGGAGCGCGTACGCCGCATTGGCCAGCCGGCGAAGATCGTCGTCGACCACCTGCTCGCGAGCGCGGCCGTGCCGTTCGTCTTTCCCCCCGTGCGGATCGGCGACGAGTATTTCGGCGACGGCTCGATGCGCCACCCGGCGCCGCTCAGCTCGGCCATTCGACTCGGCGCGGACCGGCTGCTCGTGATCGGTGTGCGCGACGAGCGCCCGGAGCCCGCGACGGATCCGAGCGTCGAGGCCGAGTCGCCCACGCTCGGCCAGCTTGCCGGGTACATGC
>CAZFJU010000257.1:0-5563 GCA_964518995.1 uncultured Gammaproteobacteria bacterium | reverse complement strand
GGCCAGTTGCGCCCCGGCGGCACTTGCACAGGCGACACAGATCAGCGTTGCCGCCATGCGGAGTCTACCCTGCCTACTCATTTTCGTTTCCATTTTAGCCTTCCTGGAATAATGGACAGAGACACCTCTCGCGCTTCACTCGGTCGCCACCGCCCGCACGATGTAGCGCTGCGGCGCGCTGCCGACAAAGTAGAACGGATAGCAAGTCACCAGAGTCACCGCCGCCACGCTCGTCTCGCGCAGCGGCGAGAGATCGCTCGGCTTCACGATCGCAAGCTCGGTGATCCGATACCGTCGCCGTTGCGACCGCGTTTCGAGCTCCACGAGATCGCCGACTTTCACCCTCTCGAGCGCGCGAAAATAGCCGTCGCGATGCGCAGCAATTCCGACATTGCCGTTGCTATCGGGCGCCGCAGTGCCCGCGATCAGGCCGGCGCCTCGGTTTAGATTGCGCTCGGACACATCCGTGTAAACTGGCACCTCGAGCTCGACCTCAGCGATGCGCAATATCGCGACGGCCGGCGTCGTTTGGTCTGCGGCTCGCGCTGCATATGCGTGAATTCGGCTCGCTGACCAGTAGGTTTGATCGGGCATGCGCACGGGTACGCGCTGCGCGAGCGGAGCCGCACCGCGCCAACCATCGGTCTCGGCGTCCGCTTGGAAACGCGCTTCGGAAAACGCCGCAATCGCTTCTCGTCGTTCGAGCTCGCCGTACGCTCGCGCGCCGCCATACAGCGCAATCAAACCGAGACCCAGCCCCCAGCAAGCGGCCTCTGAAAATCGAGTCTTCATGCTGCCGCCGATGCGTGCGATGTCATCGTCGTTCCGCTCATGCGCAAGAGTACGGACAGCGAGCATGCTGCGTCGGTGCGCTGGCGTACTCATCGTCGATCGGCGCCGCACGAGCATGCCGAGCTGCACCGACGGTCATTCGGCGTCGCGTTCTGACCCCGGATCGGCACGTGATTTTGCCCCCTGATGTGGTGATGTGGGGCATCATTCGCCGTGCTTGAAGCGCCAGGAGTCGTTGCGAACGGCAAGTAGCCGAGCTCATCGAGGATGACGAGAACAACACGCGCGAGCCGGTCGGCGATGCGCCCGTGACGGGCGGTTTTGGTTTCGGCTTCGAGCTGGTTGACGAGATCGACGACGTTGAAGAAGCGGGCCTTGAAGCGATTGCGGATGCAACTTCGGGCGATACCGATCGCGAGGTGCGATTTCTGCCGTTCCGATGCCGCCGATGAGCTCGGCGTTGCGCTGCTGAGTCGGGAACTCGCCGGTTGCAAGGTCCTCGACGAGGGCGCGGTTGATAGGCGAGTCGTCGAACGCCAACTCGGCAACGTCGCGATACCGAGCGCATAGCGAATGGAGCGGACCTGCTTCTCGGCGATTTCCGCGCGCAAGAGTTCGCCGCAGATGACCTCGAAGCTGCACTGGCGCTTACGCCCCGGGGCGGGGAAGCGCTTACAGCGCCCCGGCTAACTGACTCACCCGTCGCTCTCCTCGAGGACAACGATATTAGTCCGGACCGCGGTGCTCTTCGGCGTCACCGTGCCGTCGCGCCGCAGGATCGCGACCTTTGCCACTGCGGTGCCGAAGAACAGGATCAGCGACGAGTAGTATACCCACAACAGCAGCATGACCAGTGAGCCGGCCGCACCGTAGGTCGATGCAGGCGCGGCCCGTGTCAGGTAGTAGGCGATAAGATGCTCGCCGATGACGAACAGCGCGGCAGTGAACAGCGCGGCTCGCCAAACATCCGCCCAGCGGAGCCGCACGTCGGGTAGGACCTTGAACAACATCCCGAAGATCACCGTGGAAAGAAGCAGCGAAACCGTCGCGTTGCCACTAGAGACAACGACCACCGGCATAGAGACCCAATGTTCGGCATACAAGAGTAATGCCGAGATCGCCAGGCTGAGGACGAACGATGCGAGCAGCAGACAGCCCAGCACGAGCACCATGCCGAATGAGATGAGCCGCGTCGTCAAGAAGACTAAGGCGCCGCTACGTGACGGCTTCGCGATCACGCCCCAGAACTGATTGAGGGAGCTTTGCGCCTGAGCGAACACCGCGGTCGCGCCGAACAGTAGTGCACCTACGCCCAGCAGCGTTGGCAGTATGCCGGCTTCCTCCATACGCGATCGGCGAACGGCTTCTTCCACAGCTCCCGCCGCTTGCTCGCCGACGACCTCGCTAATGCCACGTGAAATTTCCCCGCGCGTCGCCTCATCGCCGAAGACGATCCCGCCGATGCTGGCAAGGATGATGGTGAGGGGCGCGAGCGAAACGAGCGTATAGAACGCGAGCGCGCCGGCGTGCTGGAACGCGTGTCGAGCAACCCACAGCTTGGCAGCGTCGTACAACAGAGTCACGACGGACATTATCCTCATGCGAGCACGCGGCTGGCAGTACCTATGCGGTCGGCGAGTACCGGCGACCGTAACTGCGATTCTAGCCGCTATCGCCTTCGCTGCCGCGTTCGGTGGATGGTCGACAGCATGCCAGCCCCCCTATCTGAAGCACGTCCTTACTCACCGATGAGAATCGTTCCCGACTCGATCAACTGGCCGCCCGCAACGGGCGATTCCATTCTGGCGTTGTACGTCACCGTCGCGATCCTTCCGAAGCAGAGACTCGCGCTCTCATTCGGTTCGATCGTGGCTGCCTCTTGCTGTCTTCTAAGCACATTCGAGAATCCCGATTGGCACGTCACCTCGTTCAGCGCATCTCCGAGGAACTCGACGGTAACTGGGGTGCTGCGCTGATTGACCCATCTGATCTCGTCACCCGGTTGCGCGCGAACCTGTGTCGGCGTCATCCGCTCCTCGAACTTCACGTCGTGAATCGTTCCAGTTCGCGTCGTGGCCGCAATCCCCCCAGTGCCAGCGATGGCCGCACAACCAAGAGTAGCCAGTAGCATCGCCCCCGCCGGCAGGTTTCTTACGCTCAACATATCAATCTCCTCGGTTTATATATTTCTCTCGCAGCATTTATTGTAAGTGCGCAAATTCCTACGCTCTGTACGCCACCGCACAGCGGCCCGCGAAACTGGTGCGGAGATCAAGCTTTCGGAGAACGAGAACTTCGTCGAGTCTTCATTCGCTTCCTGCTGGGCATGCGAGCGCCGCTGCAAGGCGTTCGCCGAAGCGCGTTCCGGTTGAACTGCTGCAGAATACGCGTCTCGACTATTTGATCAGCACCTGCATGTAGCACAATAATGAGGTGCATCATCGGCCCTGCGCGATCGGACTCCTGCTTCCAGCTTTGCGAACTCAGCTGATTGACGTGGCCGGCGCTCAGCTGTTGTGCCTTCGGTCGCCCCTAAGGATAAAGATAAGAGATGCCCCGAGCACGAGACCTTCGGTTCGCGAGCTACGAGCTCGCGGCGCTGCCAAACGAACTCGCCGACCGCTGGACGAAGCCTTTCGCGCGTTTCCTGCGTATCGAGGCGCTCGGCGGCGGCGTCTTGCTGATGTCCGCCGCCGCCGCCCTCGCCCTCGCGAACTCCCCCTGGGCGAATGCATACATGAGCATTTGGGAGCTGCCGCTCGGCCTCCAGGCAGGCCCCGTCGGGCTCACTCGCTCGTTGCGAGGCTGGATCAACGATGGCGGCATGACTTTGTTCTTTTTTCTGGTGGCGCTCGAGCTCAAACGCGAACTGGTTCTGGGAGCGCTCAGAGACCCGCGATCGGCTGCGCTGTCGATCGCAGGTGCACTCGGAGGGATGCTCGTGCCCGCGGCGCTGTATCTTGCCCTGCAGTGGGGGCAGGCGGGCCAAAGCGGCTGGGGCACGGTGATGGCAACGGACACGGCGTTCGTCATCGGCTGCCTTGCCCTACTCGGGTCCCGTATCCCGTTGAGCTTGCGCATCTTCATGCTGTCGCTCGCGATCGTCGACGATATCGGCGCGATCCTGGTAGTCGCCATCGGCTACAGCAACGGCATCGACTGGCGGCTGATCGCCGCAGCGGGCGCCGGCCTCGCGATCATTCGAGTCATGGCCCTCATCGGCTTGCGGGGCTTCCCGATCTACGTCCTCGTCGGCACCCTCGTGTGGATCGCTGTCGACGCCTCCGGGATCCATGCCACGATCACCGGTGTGGCGCTAGGCCTGCTGACGCCGGCGCGCCGCTGGGTAAGCGACGAGCGGTTGCGTGCGATCCTAGCTGGGGTAGTAGTCCATCCAACCAGCGAGGAACGGAGCGGACACACGCCGGACAGACAGACGCTGCGACTAGCTGAGACGGCGGCACGTGAAGCGCTCTCGCCGGCCGAGCGCTTGGAAACCGCGCTTCATCCGTGGGTCGGGTTCGTGATCATGCCCGTGTTCGCTCTGGCGAACGCCGGGATGTCGTTTCGAGGCGACGTTTTGGACTCCGTGACACTCGCGGTTGTGATCGGCTTCGTGCTCGGAAAGCCGGCGGGGATTATTCTCTTTGCGTGGCTGGCAATCCGGAGTGGCCTCGCTTCCCGGCCGGACGATCTCGAGTGGCGGCTTCTCGGCGGGGGCGCCATGCTGGCCGGCATCGGGTTCACCATGGCGCTATTCATCGCGAATCTGGCGTTCGCTTCGACTTCGCTGGACAGCGCCAAACTCGGCATTCTCGTCGCCTCGATAGTGTCGGCGCTGGCCGGTCTCGCACTGCTCAGCGCCGCGACTGCCCGTTCCGGCTCAAGATGAACCGAGCTGAGCACGGACATCCGCCTCAGCGATCAACGCCCACAAGCGGCTCAAGTCTATGGGCTTGATGACACGATGATCGAAGTCGTCGGATCCCAGTTTGCCGAAGTCCTTGCGGTAGCCGGTAACGGCAATCAACAGCGCACACGGAAACTCCTCGCGGAGCAAGTGCGCGAGCTCACAGCCATCCATTTCAGGCAACCCGAGATCTATCAAGACAACGTCGGGCTGGAAGGCACGTGCAACAGCCCGCGCCGCCGGTCCACTAAGGGCGGCTCGCGTCTCATGGCCCTGCAGGGAGAGCAGCTGCTGCAGCGTCTCGAGTTGATCCGCGTCGTCTTCGACGATCAGGACCCTCCTCGATGGGGCCGTTTGCGTTCGGTTCGCTTCGAAGCCGCGCATCACCTGCGATGCGGCGTCGTACAGAACTCGAGGGAGCCTTATCTCGATCTCGGTGCCTCGGCCTTCTCCCTCACTGTACGCCGAGATGTCCCCGCCGTGCAGGCGGACGAGATCACGCGCGAGAGACAACCCAAGTCCCAAGCCCCGATCGCTCCCATCGACCACATACTCGCCTTGGGAAAATCGCTCGAAAATGCGAGGCATGAAATCGGCCGCGATTCCGATTCCGGTATCCCGGACGACGATCAGCGCCGTTTCGGCTTCGGCCCCAACCTCCAGTGCAACACGGCCGCCTCGAGGGGTGTACTTCGCCGCGTTCGAGAGAACGTTGATCACGACCTCCACCAGCCGAATGTGGTCGCCTCTTACCCACATCGTCCCTCGCAGCGGCGTCGTCACTGACACCTCGTGTCCCCGCTCTGCAAGGAGTCGGCCGACCGTGTCGAGTGCGTCCAACGCGACGCGGGCAACATCCAC
>CAZFJU010000256.1:0-5612 GCA_964518995.1 uncultured Gammaproteobacteria bacterium | reverse complement strand
AGAATGCACTCGGCGATTATCGCGGACGATGAGCCTTTGCTGCGCAGAGAGCTGCACGAAACTTTGCACGAGCTTTGGCCAGATCTGCGGATCATCGACGAGGTCGGCGACGGCGCGAAAGCGCTGGAGGCTATTGAGCGCTACGCGCCTGCGGTGTCGTTCCTCGACGTCCGCATGCCGAAGTTGACTGGATTGGAGGTGGCGGAGCTCGCGCAAGGGGCGACGCAAGTCGTGTTCGTTACAGCCTATGACGAGCATGCGGTCGCCGCCTTCGAGCAAGGCGCGGCCGACTATATTCTGAAGCCGATCAGGCCCGTTCGACTTGCGGCCACCGTGGAACGACTGCGCGAACGGCTCGCGGGGACTGCGGCTTCTCCGCACGCCGAAGGGCCGCGCTTGCAATGGATACAGGCGAGCGAGGGCAATGCGCTGCGCTTTCTTCGGGTGGGCGAGATTTGCTTCTGTCGGTCCGATGGTAAGTACACGCGAGTAGTGACGGCGTTGTCGGAGATGTACATTCGCCGGTCGCTGAGCGCGCTGCTGCCGGCGCTCGATAGCGATGAGTTTTGGCAAATCAATCGGGGGATCGTCGTCAATGTAAGGTACATCGAAAGCGTGACGCGAGAGCCCGGCGGCGAGATGCTGGTCCGCATTCGCAACTTAGATGTTCGGCTGCCGGTAAGTAAATCGCATCAGGCACGGTTCCGCGCGATGTAAGCCGCGGCGCACAGCCAACGCGGGCATTGCCGTCCCTTGAAACTGTTCTTGGTGCTCGCGTCGAACGATGGGATGGCGGTGTCCTTCATCCCGGGCGTGACGCAATCGGTAGTATCTGCGTTAGTCGCTCCGCGACACTTCCTTTGTAGGCCCACCTCAGCGGGCACGAACAGTCGAGGACCGCAGCGGTGCGTAAAATCTTGCTCAAATCTATCGCACCCGTGGCGCTGGTATCAGCATGCGCGCTCGCTCAAGAGCCGGCCGTCGAACCCAACCCAATCCAGCTGTTTCAGGCACCCGTTATGACAGCGCCGGTGCACCCGGATTATCCGATCGGGGCGCTCCGAGCAAGCAAAGAGGGGTGGGTCAGGGTCAACTTCATGGTCGATACGCAGGGTCAACCCTATGAGATCCGCGTCGTGGACCGGGCGGGGGGAGAGGAATTCGTGGCCGCTACGCGGCGCGCTCTGGAAAGCACGACTTTCCAACCGGCCAGAGTCGGCGATCAGCCGGTTCACGGCAGCTTAACGCGAACTTACCGATTCATGATAAACGAGGCCAACGGGGCCCGCCGCGGTTTCTCCAGCCGATACCGCAGATTGATGACGGCACTAGAAACCAATCGCAAGCAGCGGCAGCCGAGCAGTTGGCGCTGTTGGCGGAGGGCGACGTACACAACAACTATGAGTACGCGTACCTTAGCTTGGCTAGATACTACTATGCCGCCCGCTACGGCACTCCCATGGAACAGATGAGGCACTTGACTAGCGCGCTCGGCGAGGACGCGGTGTGGCCCAATCAGAGCAGTTTTCTGCCTAATGACATCGCGAGGTCCGTCCGTCGCGTGCTGTTTCAGCTCAACGTGCAGAATCAATACCTGCAGGAGGCGCTTCGCGTATGGCAATTGATGGAGGCCAGAGGCGATAGCGAGGGTCTAGCGCTGTTTCGCGCCGCGTACGAGCAGCTCATGGCTTTCAAAGGAAACGATGACCCGTACAGCGTAGACGCTCAGCTCGATGAGCTCGGCTCCTGGTACATTGAGCTGTTCAAGAATAGCTTCTACTTGGACGGGTTGTCCGGCAGTGTGGCCGAGCTCAAGCTTCGATGCCAAAGAGACTACGTCTTTTTCGCGTTCGAGTCGGACATCCAGTACGACATCTCGGGCGGCAGCGGGGAATGCTCGCTCGAAGTCATTGGCGAGCCGGGCACGACCTTCACGCTCGTCCAGCAATAGCGCTGCACCAGGGCCGCGGCTCAGTCGCGAGGGTCAACGGTATCTCGCTGACCGTTGTCGGCGTCGCGCCGTACGGCTTCACCGGCACGATGACGATCGTCGGAACCGACGTCTTCTTGCCGCTCGCGGCGATGGAGCGCGTCCGCGTCGACGATAGGAGCGCGCCGCGCCTGACGGATCGGCGGCAAGGCGTGGTGATGCTCGTCGGGCGTCTCTCCAAGAACGCCACTGCCGCGGACGCCGACGCGGAGCTTGCGACGCTCGCCGTGCTCAGTGACGCGACCGCGGCTGCGTCGGGCGCCGACGAGTACACGTACGTGACGGGCAACATCGGTCGAACGTCGTACGGCACGGCGCCGGATTCCGGCGGCGACGGCTACCGTCGCGAACCGTGACGTGGCAGGGCTGGCTCGTTGTCGCCATCTACTTCGCAGTGCTCGTCGGCGGCGTGCTATACCTGCGGCCTCACCCGAGTGTCTGGCCCTCACGGATCTGGGTCGTATCCGTCTCGATCGTGGCCGCCAAGGGCGAGCGTCCCGTGAAGTGGCGCTGACCACCGCATCCATCTCGCCGTCGCACTTCCGCGGAGGCGTTCTTTGAATGAGAATCGCTCAAGAAACACCTCCGCAGAAGCGCACAACCGAGGTGGTACAGTATCGGGCTGACCACCCGAATGACGCCGGGAATTTTGTCTGCGAAGCCCTTAACCCTCACGTCACGTAAGACCTCAACATGCTTGATCTGCGGAGGACGCGGGTGAAGCGATGAGGCACTACACGGTCAGTCAGTTGGCGGAGCTTTCGGCCGTCTCGGTCCGCACGCTCCATCATTACGACGAGATCGGCCTTCTGGCGCCCGCGTTCGTCGGCCACAACGGCTACCGCTATTACGGTGAGGAGGAGCTGCTGCGGCTGCAGCAGATCCTCCTGCACCGCGAGTTCGGTTTCCCGCTTCGAGAGATCGGCGCCATCCTGGACGATCCCGCGTTCGACCGCATTGCTGCGCTCGAAACGCATCGCGTAAAGCTCGAGCTTGAAGCGGAACGTTACCGCCGGTTGGTCCGGACGATCGACCGCACGATCGCCGAGCTCAAGGGTCCCGTCATACGAGGTGTCATGATGGAACACGCTGAACTGTACGAGGGGTTCGCGCCCGAGAAGCAGGCCGAGTACGAGCGCTGGCTCGTCGAGCGGTACGGGCCGCCGATGGAGCGCTCTATTGAGCAGAGCCGCCGCAGGCTCACGGAGCTTTCGGATGGCGATAGGAAGGCCGTGCTCGAGCAGCTCGCCGCGATCGAAGCGGATCTCGCCGAGTGCTGCCGCCGGCGCGTGTCGCTCGATTCGACGGCGCTCGCGCCGGTGCTCGAGCGTCACCGCGAATGGGTCGCGTACATGTGGAGTCGGCCATGCTCGCCGGACGCCTACGCGGGGCTGGCCGATCTCTATCTCGCTCATCCGGACTTTCGTGCACGCTATGAGCAGCTCGAGCCCGGCCTGTGCGACTATCTGGCCGCGGCGATGAAGGCTCACGCCGCGAGACTGGCTGCAGGTTCGCCCTGAGCGGTGTGCAA
Organism: uncultured Gammaproteobacteria bacterium; assembly: GCA_964518995.1. GTDB lineage: Bacteria > Pseudomonadota > Gammaproteobacteria > Steroidobacterales > Rariloculaceae > ZC4RG20. The sequence continues at coordinate 2,091 of CAZFJU010000256.1, read as the reverse complement.
CCGATGGCACGGGGTACGGCGGGCGGGCGCCGTACCCCTGTCGCCACACTCGCTACGGCGCCGGCAAGACCACGATGCGATTGCCGCGGAACGAGCCGACCCAGAGCGTATCGTCAACCTCGGCAATCGCCGTCCCGGCGCTGAATTCGGGCGTGTCGGCCTCGACGAGCACGTCGCGCACAGCGAGCGTGGCCGGATCTATCTTCACGGCCTTCCAGCCTTGTTGCGCTTGGCCGACGGCGAGCAGTGAGCCATCGCGCGCCCAGTGAATGTTGTCGACGCGGAATCCGAGCGGGACTTCATCGCGCTGCGGAGGTGTGCTGCCGCGTGACAAGCGGAAGAACGACTGGGAGCCCCAAGCCGCGACGTATAAGGTGCGGCCGTCGGGCGAGAGCTCGAGGCCGTTGGCCCCGGCCGCTTCGCTGCCGGGCACCTTCTCCCAGCCGGTCGCCGTGTGCCACTCCCAAAGCTCGCCGTTCTGCTCGCCCTCACGCATGCGCTGCGTCGCCTCCGGAGAGCTGTTGCGCGGCAAGAAGTTCGTCGTGATGAAACCGCCGTCCGGCAAACCCCGCACCGAGTTGAGCCCGATGGGGTCCGGGGCGATCACGCAGCCGAGCCAGGTTGCGACCGGCGGCTCTTGCCGCGTGTCCAGCTCGAAGATCTCGATGGACTCACGCGCGCCGTGGCCGACCACGAACAGCTTGTAATCGGGGCCGGCGCCGGGCTCGGCGTAGAGGCCGTGAGTGGTGAAATTCGCCTCGTCCGGCGGCCCGGGGCAATCGGGATACGTCTGCCGGTCGTGCCGCACGCGTGCGCTCGGTGCCGGGTAGACCGTAAACGGCGCGCGGTCTCGCGTTCGTACCACCATCACGCCGCCGGGGCCCGACATGGCGGAGGCCGCGACCCAGTCGCCGTTTATCGCAATCAGATCCTCGGGACCGTGCTGCCCACACACGACGCCGGGCCCCGGCGCGCAATCCGGTTGGGGCACCGCGGGCGGCGGCTGCGCGTGGACCGAGCCCGCGAAGCACAGCCCGGCGAAAGCAAGCAGCGACATTGTCCTCTTCACGTGGTTACCTCTTTCCTTGCTACGGCAGCGGAGCATCAGCGGTCTGTTGCGGTTTCGTCGGCGACAGTTTACGTCCAGACGCGACAGTCTTGTTTTTATGCACGTTGTAGCATGTCAAACCGGTCAACGCTGTCGCGCGTCAGCAATGTTTACTGCGGACCGAAGCGCTCCTCCCAATCCCTGAAGATGAACGCCGGGCAACCGGGCAGCGGACGCCCGCCTTCAGCGAGCGCCTCGCAGCGCGCGAGCGCACGAGGCACGCCGACCCGAATCCACTCGAGCGTCTCCTCGTGCGTCATCGGGGTCGCATGGTTCGGCGACACGCGCTCGACGTCGAGCCCGTAGTACTCGATGTTGTCCTCGTAGGCTTCCGCCCAGAACGAGAACTCGTTCGCGGGCGTCGCGAGGTCCGCCTCGATCATCGTGCGGCTCGCCGGGGCATAGGCGAACACGGCATCAGCCATATGGTTGTTGCGTACAACCTCGTAGATGTCGAGCGTCATGGTGCCGTCCTCGAGGCGCAAGCGGCCTTCGACCGGCACGAACTCGAACGATCCGCCGTCGGCGAGCGGCACGAGATCCGCGAACTCCGCGGACGGCCGCGCCGCCACCTCGCGCAGAAAGCCTTCGTTGCGGGCATCCGAGATCACTGCAAGACCCGCCTCGACCGCGGCCCGGAAGCCGGACGTATGATCGAAGTGGTGATGCGAGACGATCAGGTGCGTGACCTCCTTACCCGGCACCAGGCCATTGGCGAACTCGAGCACCGCGCGCGTCTGCTCGGCCGTGCCGCCGAGCTCGAAGATCACGAGATGGTCGTCGAACTCGATCAACGTATGGCCGCCGGTCAGATGCCAGATGTGTTCCGCGACTTCCGTGGCCCGCACGGGCTGCGCCGTCGGCCCCTCGGGCGGCAGCGGCGCGGCGAGGACCTCCGGGGGCGCCGCGATGTCGGGCGTGGTCTCGCTGTCGATGAAGTAGCCGTCGAGCAAGCGCGTGACGATCAGTGTGTCGCGCCAGTC
>CAZFJU010000255.1:0-5643 GCA_964518995.1 uncultured Gammaproteobacteria bacterium | reverse complement strand
AGTGGCCCACGTTGTTGTAGGTCACGTTGTTCTCGATGCGCAGGTTGTGCGTGCCATGCACCGTCACGCACCGGCTGTAGGTGTCATGGATGGCCGCATTCTTGATGTACTGGCCCTGGGCATCGCCCAGCAGGTGCCAGTGGATGGGATAGCGCGCGAGCACCAGGTGCTGGCCCATGCGCTGCAGCTCGACGCCCGAGATGAACATCTTGCTCGAGGGCATCGCCATGATGTGGCCGCCGAAGTAGGTTTGCTCCGCATCCGGGGAGGCTTGGATCCTGATATTGCGCGTCAGCAGGCCCACTTCGCCGCGTTGGTCGACGTCGAAGGTGATGTTGCCGAAGTGCATGTACTGCAGCGGCTTGTCGAGCGTGATCGCGTTGCCGCGGATGGCCGTGATCGTGCGCTTCTCGGCCTGCCGCGGGTCGTAGTCCGTGGAGGCCAGCACGATCTCGTCACCGACGCGCCAGCCGGAGGCGTCGAGCACCTGGATCGACGTGGCGCCGGCGTCGGCCGTGGCAGCCAGCTTGGTCCACGTATGGGTGCGGTCTCCATGCAGGTTGAGTGTGCCGCCCGAGATCATGATGCCGCGATCACCCATGCCGGCCATGATGTCCTCGCCCTTCACGTTGTCGGTGAAGGTGATGGTGGCCTGGCGCGTATGGGGCTCCGACTCGGTGCCGATTTCCAGCTCGCCGTGCAGCACGATCCACTCGGTCGTCAGCACAAGGTCGACGTCGTTCGAGAAGGTGAGCTTGCCGTCGATCGACAGGCCGCCCAGTGCCGGCGGGCTGACGTCGAGGATCACTTGCTTGTCCTTTTCGATGACCACTTGTTCGCCGGCAACCGGCACCTCGCCGTTCGACCAGGTCGCCGGATCAGACCATTTCATGGCTTCGGTTTCGGCCGCCTGGACGGACGCGAACACGCCGCTGAGCAGGACCGCAGGAACCAACGATGCAAGAAAGACTGCGCGAGATCGTTCACTCATGGCCATAGCCCCCATTTTTCTGAAGAGCGCCCAATATTCGGGATGGCTGGAGGATAGCGCGACTATGCCGAGTCAGGCCATTTTGGGCAGACTTGCGACAGTCCCGGAGGCTCGGTGCCAGCGGACGCTACGCGAGCCGTACGGACATGCCACCGTCGACGATCAGTGGGCTGCCCGTCACGAAGCTCGATCGGTCGGACAGCAGGAACACAGCGGCCTGCGCGATTTCGCCCGCCGTCGCCATGCGCTTCATCGGGTGCAACCCCGCGATGAATTCCAGCGCGGCCGGATCACCCTCTCCACCAGCCGGGGTGACGGTTCCTCCCGGAAGCAGGGCGTTGACGCGGATGTTTTCCGCGGCGTGCTCCGATGCCAGTGACTGCACCAGGCCGATCAGCCCGGCCTTGGACGCTGCGTACGCGCCCATCCCCGGCATTCCGCCGTTGCTGAAGCCGACGAACGAGGAGGTGAAGACGATTGAACCCCGTCCCTGCTTGCGAAGCGCCGGAAGCTGTGCCGTGGCGGCGAGGAAGGCGCTGGTCAGGTTGACCCGGATCACCTCGTTCCAGTTGTCGGTCGTCATGCCCGGGATGGGCGCCATGTCGCCCACGATGCCGGCGTTGTTGAACGCACCGTCCAGGGCACCGAACTCGTTCACCGCTAGGTCGACAAGTGACTGCGCGTATCCTTCATCCTGCACGTCGCCCGCATGGAACACGACCCTGCCGCCGAGGCCGATCCTGGTTGCCACGGCCGCCAGGCGATCCTTCCGCCGCGCGCCCAGCACGACGTTGGCGCCTTCCGCGGCGAACAGCAACGCCGCCGCGGCGCCGATTCCACTGCTTGCTCCTGTCACGATGATCGTCTTGCTTTCCAGTTCCATGGCCTGTCCGGTTTGAATGGGTAGGCCATGATGGGAACGTGGAGGCAGCCCGGCTATGCCGGTTCTTGCGCCGCAATCGCGGATGCGGGTTCGAAAGACGTCATGCCCCGGCTTCCCTTTCCAGCAGCGCCCGCTTGCGGTCGACGCCCCAGCGATAGCCGGACAGCGCGCCGTCGGTCCTGACCACGCGGTGGCAGGGAATCGCGACCGCGATCGGATTGTCACCGCAGGCCCGCGCCACTGCGCGGACCGACCCCGGATTGCCGATTCGCCGGGCGACCTCGGCGTAGGAGACCGTCTGCCCGGCTGGCACCTGCCGCAGCGCCTGCCAGACCCGTTCCTGAAACGCCGTGCCGCGGATGTCGAGCGGCAGGTCCAGCCCGGTCCGCGGTGCCTCTACGAAGCCCACCACCTGGGCCACCAGGTCCTCGAAACCGGCGTCGCCCCCGATCAGCTCCGCGTTGGGGAAACGGTCCTGCAGCTCTCGGACGAGCTTGTCGGGGTCATCGTCCAGGGTGATCGCGCAGATTCCCCTGTCGCTTTGGGCAACGAGGATCGCGCCGAGCGAGCACTGTCCCACGGCGAACCGGATGACCACGTCCCTGCCGCCGTCCTTGAAGGCCGACGGCGTCATTCCAAGCGCCTGGCCGGATTGCCCGTAGAACCGGCTGCTGGAGTTAAACCCGGCGTCGAGGATCGCGCTGGTCACGCTGCGGCCCTGGTTGGACAGTTCGCCGCGAAGCCTGCGCAGGCGATGCGCGGCGCCCCAGGCGCGTGGCGTAAGCCCGGTGACCGCCTTGAACTGGCGATGTAAATGATAGGGGCTCATCCCGACCCGTGCGGCCAGGTCCTCCAGTTTCGGCGGTTGCGTCGAGGCCTCGATGAGGCGGCAGGTCGCCGCGATCAGCTCGGCGTTGGCCTGCGCCGGCGACCTGCCGTCCGGGTTGCAGCGACGGCACGCGCGGAAGCCGGCGGCCACGGCCTCGGCGGGAACGTCAAAGAACGTGATGTTGGCCGGCTTCGCCGTCCGCGAGGAGCACGAGGGGCGGCAATACACCCCGGTGGTCCGGACCGCATACACGAAGGAACCGTCCGCGCCCGCATCCCGCGTCAGCACGCTGTGCCAGCGGGGATCCTGCTCGGCCGGAGGCTGCTTGTCGGGCATAGTGGGCGATCCGTTGTTGCTCCACGTGATGGTAAACGGACGGCTATCCAGGTCACTCCGGTTCTTGCTGTCGAATCCCGCGATCGTGGTGCCGGCGGCGCGCCCGGCCGTTCACCCCGGCTCAGCCTCGATTCTGTCCCTCGAACGCGAGCCCGAGAAGCAAGCGGCTGCTGCGCGATGGCTCGAGCGGCTCTGGTTCGAGCAGCGCGGACGGACGAGCATGCAAGTGTTGAACGAGTACTACGTCACCGTCACACGCAAGCTGCGTCCCGGCATGGCGCCGGACGAAGCCTGGGACGACATCGACGCATTGCTCGCCTGGGAGCCGCAACCCATCGACGCCGACTTACTGCGGCGGGCACGCGACATCGAGCGCCGCTACGATCTTAGCTGGTGGGACGCGATCATCGTTTCGGCCGCGCAGCTTCAAAGCTGCGTGCTTCTACTCACCGAGGATCTTCAGAATGGCTGGGACTGCGACGGCGTGACCGTGTGCAACCCGTTCACAACACGGATCGAGGATGAACCAGCTGACTACGCGGCGTCGCTTGCTCCGAAATCACGCCATCGACGGCCAGGGCGTCCGCGAAGCAAGAGCAGCCTTACTAAACAGCAGGCCTGAAGCACGCATCGAGAGGAGACGCCGAGGTCGGAAAACTCCTCGGCACAGCGCCGCTCGCGCACGCAGCATCACGCCACGTCCAGCGCTTCTCAATCACGAGCGTGACCAAGTGCCCGGGCACCCACGGGGCTTGCTGGGTTATGGAGTGCTATCGCGTCGGCGGCTGTATCGGGGGCGCGTACTGGCGAGGCCGAGTAAACCAATGAGCAAGAGAACTAACGTTCCGGGCTCTGGAACCTGAGCAAGGAATCCGCGGATCTCGCCTCCGGGGGCGAAGGTGGTGTGAACGTTCACATAAGCGCGCCCTGCTTCAATGCCTCCGATGAGAGCGGCCTCGGCGAAGAAGACTGTGCCACCGCTGGCCGTTAAGAAGGTAGGGGTGTAGGACGCTTGGTCTGCCAGCGACCAAGTCCCCGCGTATGTGTCGCTTGTCACTCCCATCGGAAAGCCAGGGAACGTGCCCGGAGTTGTGGCAACACCGGCGGTGCCGGGTGGGTCAACGCAACAATGAATGTGCGCGACGGTCGTTAACCCGGTGACGCCAGAGAATTGTACGGATACATTGAGCATGCGAGTGGCGTCGTCATATACGACGACAGCGCTTCCGGTTCCGGACGAGCCTCCGACCTCCGGCGCCAGGTCAGTGGCAAAGGTGATGGGAACGGATTCTGCGGCAGGCGTGGCTGCGAGGGAGATGGCTCCGATGGATGCAAGCAACGCGATACGCAGCATGGCATTTCCTCCTAATTGACCCGAGCCCGACGTGGCCCCACCCGGCTGTTTTGAACTGCTCCTGACACAACCAAGCGCCAGATCATCTTAAGCTAAGCAGCAATCGCCGCGCCACGCGTCAAGACTTGCGCCGGCGCGTCCCGTCGAGCGAACGATGCGTGCGCCATCGGTTGTAGTAAGCGAAATAGGTATTTTTAGCAGGCGACGCAGGTGTCGTTCATCTAGAACGACTACGTGACTGAGCAGCTCGCGTCGATACTTCCCATCAATCTCGACGTACGCGTTCTGCCACGGGGTAAGCTCGAACTGGCGAAGGCGAACATTCCGGCAACGTTACTCCACTTCGCTACGGTCGTCGTCGGTCGGGAACGGCTCTGTTAGGAGGCTGTAGATCGTCTCCGTGCCGGCCACGAGGTGGCCGATCCTAATGTTCTCGTCACGCGCGTGCTGGTTGTTGTCTGCGTTTACGGTCGGCACAAGCACGAACGGCGTCGCGAGCGCCTCGACCAGAACGTCCGTCGGAACGGTCCCGCCCATCATGCGGATGCGGACCGGCTCCTCGTTCGGTCGCGGCGCCGTCGGTGCCCCGAGTGCGGCACGCGCCCAGCGACCGATCGGCGAGTCCATCGGCATACGCGCTGCGGACTGTACGGAGCCGAGCTCGAAGCTCGCAAGCCTTTCGTGCCTCGAGCGCTCGTCATCGGTGGGCGCAGCATCAACGAGATGGAAGCCCTGGCGCTCGATGTGCCCTTGGACGAGCGCGAACAACCGCTGCCCGTCACCCGGGGACGTGGTGCGAATGTCGATCTCCGCAACCGCCTCGCTCGGAATGATGTTGGCCGCGCTCGCACCTACTCCAGCCGCCGCCATGCCGCGGACGTTCAGCGATGGGTACTGCAGCGCCTCCTGATATGTCGCGCCGACCCGCTCGGCGCGCGCGATGCCGGCTCGCTCCAGCAGGGCCGCCTCATCATCCGGCACAGCCGCGAGCGCCGCGCGATCCGCGTCCGTCAGGTCGACATTATCGTAGTAACCTTCGATCCGGACACGGCCGTCGTCGTCTTTCATCGTGGCGAGCAGGGCCGCGAGCCGCTGCGCCGGGTTCGACGCGTAGTTGCCGAAGTGCCCGCTATGGAGAGGCGCGCGAGGGCCGTAGACGGTCAGCTTCGTCTGCGTGAGGCCGCGGTTGCCGAACACGAGCGTAGACCGGCCCGAAGCGTGCTCCGGGCCGTCGAGAATCACGAGCGCGT
>CAZFJU010000254.1:0-5709 GCA_964518995.1 uncultured Gammaproteobacteria bacterium | reverse complement strand
TAGTTGTCGTTTTGGGGCGGCGGGCTGATGAGCCCGACGCCCGGCGTCGAGTAGCGGATGCGCGCGATCGTCTCGTCGACCTCGCGGCCGGGCAGCTCGCCGCCCTCGCCGGGCTTCGCGCCCTGCGCCATCTTGATCTGCAGCTCGTCGGCGTTGGCCAGATACCAGATCGTGACGCCGAAGCGCCCCGACGCGATCTGCTTGATCGCCGAGCGGCGCGAATCGCCGGACGGCAGCGGCTCGAAGCGCGCGGAATCCTCGCCGCCCTCGCCGGTATTGCTCTTGCCGCCCAGCCGGTTCATCGCAATCGCGAGTGCCTCGTGAGACTCCGCCGAAATCGAGCCGAAGCTCATCGCGCCCGTGCAGAAGCGCTTCACGATCTCGCTGGCGGGCTCGACATCGTCGAGGGCGACCGGCGGACCGGCCACGCCAGGCTTGAAGTCGAGCAGCCCGCGGAGGGTGCAGGTTTCCCGCGCGGTCTTGTTCAGATGCGCGGCGAACTGACGGTAGGCGTCCCGGCTATTGCGCCGCGCAGCGACCTGCAGCGAGAAGATTGCTTGCGGATCCCATGCATGCTTCTCGCCGTCCGCGCGCCAATGGAATTCGCCGGGGTTCGGCAGGGTGTCCAGGCCGTCCTCTGGCTTCTCGGGAAAGCCGAGCTCGTGGCGACGCAGCGCCTCCTGCTCGAGGACCTCGAAGCCGACGCCCTTGATGCGGCTGACCGTGCCGGCGAAGCAGCGCTCGATGACCTGATCGCCGATACCCACCGCTTCGAAGATCTGCGCGCCCTTATAGGATTGCAGCGTCGAGACGCCCATCTTCGCCATCACCTTGAGCATCCCCTTCGCGATGCTCTTTCGGTAGGCGGCGACGAGCCCGGCATCGGCGTCGAGCAGGCCGTCCTCGCGCGCCTTCCACAACGCCTCGAACGCGAGGTACGGGTTGATGCCGTCGGCGCCATAGCCGACCAGCAAGCAGTGATGATGCACCTCGCGCGCCTCGCCGGTCTCGACGAGAATGCCGAGCCGCGTGCGCTTGGCATGCGCGACCAGATGATGGTGCACGGCGCCGCACGCGAGCAGCGCGCTGACTGCTACGCGCTCGCGGCTCACCTTGCGGTCGGAGAGCACGACGAGGCTGTAGCCGTCATCGATCGCCTGCTCGGCCTCGGCGCAGATGCGGTCGAGCGCGTCGAGCAGCCCGCCCGGTGCTTGCGCCCGCGGGTACGTGATGTCGATGGTCGCCGTGCGCCAGCCGCGATGATCCAACCGCTTCAGCGATTGCATCTCCTCGTTCGTCAAGATCGGATGACGCAGCCGCAGTCGGTGCGCCTGAGCCGCGCTCGTTTCGAGGAGGTTCGCCTCGGGCCCGATATAGCACTCGAGGGACATGATGATTTCTTCGCGGATCGAGTCGATCGGCGGATTCGTGACCTGCGCGAACAGCTGCTTGAAGTAGTCATACGGCATGCGGGCCTCGTCCGAGAGGCATGCCAGCGCGCTATCGTTACCCATCGAGCCGACCGGATCGCGCAGCTCCTTGATCATCGGCTGCAGCATGAAGCGCATGGTCTCGCTCGTGTAGCCGAACGCCTGCAGCCGCGAGACCAGCGTCTCGCGGTCGTAACGCCGCTCGCCCCCCTCGGCCACGACGTCGCGCAGCGAGATGCGCTGCTCGTCCAGCCACTGTGCGTACGGACGGCGATTCGCGAAATCGTTCTTGAGCTCGTCGTCGGGTACGAGCCGGCCCTGCTCGAAGTCGATCAAGAACATTCGGCCGGGCTCCAGCCGGCCCTTGGCCTTCACGTTGGTCGGATCGATCGGCACGACGCCGACCTCGCTGGCCATGATCACGCGGTCGTCGTAGGTCACATAGTAGCGGCTGGGCCGCAGACCGTTGCGGTCGAGCACGGCGCCGATGTACTTGCCGTCGGTAAAGGCGATCGACGCGGGACCGTCCCAGGGTTCCATCGCGCACGAGTGGAACTCGTAGAAGGCCTTTTTGTTGTCCGGCATCAGATCGTTCTTCTGCCAAGCCTCCGGCACCATCATCATGACGGCTTCCTGCAGCGTGCGGCCGGTCATCAGCAGAAACTCGAGCACGTTGTCGAACATCCCCGAATCGGAGCCGTCGGGCTCGACGATCGGGAACAGATCCTTGATGCGCTCGCCGAACAGCTCGCTGGCCGCGATACCTTCACGCGCACGCATCCAATTCACATTGCCGCCTACGGTGTTGATCTCGCCGTTATGCGACATAAAGCGCTTCGGCTGCGCTCGATCCCAGCTCGGGAACGTATTGGTCGAGAAGCGCGAATGCACCATCGCGAGATGCGAGACATAGTCCGGATCGCCAAGATCCGGGTAGAACGTCATGAGCTGGCCGGGCGTCAGCATCCCCTTGTAGATCATGACTTTCGTCGACAGGCTGCAGACGTAGAAGTGCTGGCGCTGCGCGAGCGTCTTCTCGGCGCGGAGGGCGTGGCTGGCGCGCTTCCTGATCAGGTAAAGCCTGCGCTCGAACGCGTCGCCTTCGAGGTCGCCGCTCGCAGCGACGAAGAGTTGCTCGATGCACGGCTGTGCCGCGCGCGCGGAGTCGCCGAGATGAGCGCCTTCGGGGTCGATTGGCACCGTGCGCCAGCCGACGAGCTGCTGCCCTTCCTCGGCACAGATCCGCGCGACCGTGTCCTTGCAGAACGCCCGCTCCCGCTCGTCCGTCGGCAGGAACACGACGCCCGCGCCGAAGCGGCCCGGGGCCGGTAGCTCGGTGCCGAGCGCAGCGCGTGCGACCTTGGCCAGGAACTCGTGCGGCAACGCCGTCAAGATGCCTGCGCCGTCGCCGGTATTCGGCTCCGCGCCGCGCGCGCCGCGATGGTCCATGCGGCACAGCAAGTGATCGGCATCACGGATGATTTGATGACTTCGGGCGCCCTTGATATGCGCTACAAAACCGACGCCGCAACTGTCGTGCTCCATCTCCGGCCGATACAGCCCTTCAGCTTCGGGTCGCGCGACAGGCAGGCAGGGGTCAGCCACTCCGCTGTCATTCTTTTCAGGTGGAGTCATCGGATTTTCCTTGGCGGAGACCGCGGTCTCCGCGGGGGCCAGAATTTCAGTCCTATCTGAGTCGGCGCAGCCTGCCAGGGGACGCACCCTTCCGGCATCGATACAGCGCCACTGAACCTCTGTGATCCGCGCGGGGGAGCCTTGCTGGCTTGGGCGGACTAGGGGCCGACCACCGACTATAAAAAACGTCGACCTTCGGCGTCAAATGAAAATTGCGGTAGCGGGACTATTGAGCGTCCCAGCGGTAACCCATACCGTAAACGGTTTGAATTGCAGCGAACTCCGGATCCGCCGCCGCGAACTTGGCGCGGATCCGCTTGATCTGAGAGGTCACGGTGCTGTCGTCGAGGACGACATTCGCCGCTCGCATCAGCTGCTCGCGGTTCTTCACGTGGCCCGGATGCGCGGCGAGGGCGTGCACGACCCAGAACTCGGTCAGCGTCAGCGGCACCTGGCGGTCCTTCCATTCAGCCGTCATCCGATCACGATCGAGGGACAACGACCCGCGCACGAGCCGCTCCGCGTCGGCGTCGCCGGATTGCAAAGCCTCGATGCGCCGAAACAGCGCGGCCACCCGGGCGAGCAGATGCTCGATGCTGACCCGCTTGGTCAAGTAATCGTCGGCGCCGAGGCGCAGGCCGGACACCGCGTCGAACTCGCTTTCGCGCGCCGTCAGGAAGATGATCGGCAGCTGCGCGGACTTCGCGCGCAACGCGCGGCAAAGCTCGAACCCGCCTTCGACCTCGACGCCGAGATTGACGTCGATGATCACGAGATCCGGCAAGCGCGCGTCGAAGGCCGTCATCGCTTCCTTGCGCGATCCGTACGCGGCGACGCGATAGCCCTGTCTGCGCAGCGCCGCGGCGTAGTTATCGCGGATCGCGACCTCGTCCTCGACAATCGCGACGACTTTCTCCGGCGTGGACATCGCTTTCGATGCTCCGTGTCAGCGGCGTGCCCGGGAAGCCGATGGTGCTGGCGGCTCGCCGATCTCGGCTGGCGCCGCGAGGCCCCGCTCGGCAGCGAGCTTCAGCAGGCCGGCGACCGAGACGGCATCGGTGATCCGGCCGTCGAGCGCCCAGCGGCATGCCTCGGCGAACGGCAGGCTCTTGACCTCGAGCTGCTCGGTCTCCTCGGGGCTCTGCTTGCCCGGAGTCAGCTCCTCGGCGACGAATACATAGCCGACCTCGTCGGTGATCGAGTTCGAAGTGTGCAGGGTCATGAGCTCGCGCCAGCGGCGGGCGCGCAGCCCGGTCTCCTCCTTGAGCTCGCGCGCCGCGGCGCCGAGCGGATCCTCCTCGAGCGCCGCGCCGCCCATCGGCAGCTCCCACGAGTAGGCGTCGAGCGTGTAGCGGTGCTGACCGACGAGATAGACGTTGTCGGCCGCGTCGAGCGCGATGACCGCGACGGCCCGGTTCTTGAAGCAAACCTTGCCATACACGTTACGGCCGCCGGAGGGGTTCACGACCTCGTGCTCCTCGACGCGCATCCATGCGTTCTCATATACCGTGCGGGACGAAAGGGTCGTCCACGGATTGCTTTGTTCGTCCATTAGGGCTTTCCTGGCAGCCGATTGTCGTTCTGGCATGGGTGCGGCATTTGCATCGATCAACGAGCGGCAACGGCTGCGGCCAGCGCAGCACCCGCGGGCCTTCGGCCCGTGCAAAGCGTAGCGTATTTCCGGCGTGCGTCACGTTTCGTTCAGCTAACGACCGGCATGATGAAGGACCACACATGAGGAGGACGCGTGGGATGAGGATTGGATTTCGCCGCGCTGCGGTCGCGGCTTTGGGCGCGTCCGTGCTGCTGACGGCCTGCACGACGCTCGACCCGTATACCCGCGAGGAACGAACCGCGCGGGCGCAGCGCCAAGCCATCTTCGGCGCCGCGGCCGGCGCCGTGGCCGGCCTGATCACGGGCGACAGCTCGATGGAGCGGAAGAAGCGCGCGCTGGTCGGCGCCGGGCTCGGCGCGCTCACGGGCGCCGCGGTCGGCTCGTATATGGATCGCCAGGAAGCACGGCTTCGGCAAGAGCTGGACCGGACCGGCGTGAGCGTCACCCGCGTCGGCGACAACATCACGCTCAACATGCCGGCCAACATTACCTTTGGGTTCGATCGTTCGGACCTCAATGCGGCCTTCTATGACGTGCTGGGGTCCGTCGCGACGGTGCTCGACGAATTCGATCAAACCGTGATCGAGGTTGCGGGTCATACCGACAGCGTCGGCGCCGAGGACTATAACCAACGCCTGTCCGAGCAACGGGCGGCCTCGGTGGCCGCCTTCCTGCGTACGCGCGGTATTCTGCCCGAGCGCATGATCGAGGTGGGCATGGGCGAGCTGCGGCCGATTGCGTCGAACGAGACCGAGGCGGGACGCCAGCATAACCGGCGGGTCGAGCTGACGCTGGTGCCGTTGACGCTAAGCTGACACCTCACAGCGACTAGAAGAGGCGCCCGAATGCCTCGGGCGGCGGTGCCCGGCGCGTCGACCACAGGCCGCGTGACGGCCTCGCGACGGACTACCGCATCCGTGCGAAGCGCCGGCGCGCCGGGCGTGGCCACCGGCGGCCGCCCACAACGTGTTCAACTTGACCATTTGATTCGCCCCGCTCAGGCGGCTGAGGGCGGCGGGGGCGTTTTTA
>CAZFJU010000253.1:0-5741 GCA_964518995.1 uncultured Gammaproteobacteria bacterium | reverse complement strand
GCCGGCATCGCAAGCGGAACCGCCGCGGGGCAGGCCGCGTCGGTCGCGAGGCCCGTGTGGTAATCGATGACGACATTCTCGGCGCCGGGCGGCGGGGGCAACGCGTACGAGCTGGTTTCCACGCTGCCGAGGATGCGGGCCCAGATCTGCGACGCGCCCGAGCCGCCGGTCAGGCCGATGCTCGCATTCGCATCGTTGCCGACCCAGACGACGGCCAAGTGATCGCTGCTGAAGCCCGCGAACCAGCTATCCCGTGAGCCGTCCGACGTGCCGGTCTTGCCGGCCGCCGCGAAATTCGCCGGCAGCAGCCGTTGCGCGGTGGCGCCGGTGCCGCGCCGCATGGTCTGCACCAGGCCTTGATTCAACGCATAAATGGAGCCGGGATCGGCGGCCTGCGTGATCGAGAGCGGATAGCGGGTCAAGGTTCGACCTTCGCGATCCATCACGGCGCGAACCGCCTTCAGCGGCGTGCGAAAGCCGCCGTTCGCGATCGTGTTGTACAGCTCGGCGACCTCGTAAGGCGTGAGCTCGATCGCGCCAAGCAGCAGCGACGGATAGACCGGCCCCTGCGGCTCGACGCCAAGCCGCGCGAGCGTACGCGCGACGTTGTCGAGGCCGACCTCGAGGCCGAGGTGCACCGTCGCGAGGTTCAGCGACTCGGCGAGCGCCCGGACCGCAGTGACCGGACCGTTCGCGACATCGTCGAAATTTCTCGGCGACCAGGCGTTGCCGCGGTCGAGCTCGACGGTGATCGGCAGATCGTCGATCTGCTTGGCCAGAGAGAAGTCGCCGCTCTCGAGCGCGGCGAGGTAGACGGCCGGCTTCACCAACGAGCCGATCTGCCGGCGCGCATCGAGCGCGCGATTGAAGCCGTCGAACGTCGTGCGCTTGCCGCCGACCAGCGCGCGGACCTCGGCGTTGTGTGGATTCGTGACGATGACCGCTCCCTCGAGCTCCGGTCGGCTCGACACCGCGCTCTGCAGCCGCTCGAGCTCCGTGACGAGCGCCTGCTCGGCCGCGACTTGCGTCACCGGCTCGAGCGTGGTGTAAATCCTGAGCCCACGCTGCACGAGGTCGTCATCGTCGTAGTCGCGCCGAAGCTGCCGGCGCACGAGATCCATGAACGCGGGGTAGTAGGCCGCCCGCGGGCTCTCGCGCGTGACGACGCCGAGCTCCCGCTCCGCGTTATGGGCAACGGTGGCTTCGTCGATTAGACCTGCATCCCGCATCAGCTCGAGCACGAGGGTGCGGCGGGCCAGCGCGCGCTCAGGATTGCGGCGCGGATCGTAGAACGATGGCCCGCGCACGACCGCGACCAGCAACGCGATCTCGTGCACGTCGAGATCGGCCAGCGGTTTACCGAAGTAGAACCGACTCGCAAGACCGAAGCCGTGCACGGCGCGGGCGCCGTTCTGACCGAGATAAATCTCGTTGACGTAGGCGAGCATGATCTCGTCTTTGCTGTGCCGCAGCTCGAGCACGAGCGCCATCATGGCTTCGCGGATCTTGCGCGAGTACGTCTGCCGGTTGGATAGAAAATAGCTGCGGATCAGCTGCATCGTCAGCGTGCTGCCGCCCTGCGTGATGCCGCCTGCGCGCACGTTCGCGACGGCTGCTCTCAGCATCGCGCGCGCGTCGATGCCCAGGTGGCTGTCGAAGCGCCGGTCCTCGACGGCCTTGAGCGCCTCCGTGAGCAACACGGGCACGTCTTCCGGCCCAAGCACGAGCCGGTCTTCACCGTGACTCGGAAAGAGATGGCCGATCAGCATCGGCTCGAGCTGCGCCAGCGCCACCGGATTGCTGCTGCCGTCGTCGAGACGGGCGATGCGGCCGGCGGCGATCTCGACATGCAGCACCTGCTCCGGATACGCGGCGCCCTCGAACTCGAACGCGCGGCGATGCACGTCGATCGTGTTGCCGCTGCGACGGAACAAGCCTGGGCCGATGCGGCCCGAGACCGGGCCGTAGCCGAGGCGCTGCAGCTCGAGCGTCAGCGCGTCGGCAGTCAACCGCCGCCCCGGATAGAGCTCGAGCGGCGACGCGAAGACCTCCGCCGGCAGGTTCCAGTGACGATCGTCGAATTCGCGTGCGATGCGCCCCCAGACCCAACCGCCATAGGCGAGCGCGGCGAGCGGAATCGCAAGGATCAGACCGACCAGCAGACGTTTTTTCATGGGCTTGATGCACGCGAACTTGCGGTTTCCGCGGCTAGTTTACCTTGCTGGGGTGCGCCGCGTTCCGGCGAGCCAGGACGAGCGCCCGCCATCTTCGCCGGCGCGATGCGGATCGCATCGCACGAGAGTCATGGTGGAGAGCGGGCGGCTCACCTATAGTCCGAGACGCGCGGCCTTGCGCGCCGCGGCTTGGCTCGATCGCTTTTATCCGGGGAGACAATAACAATGACAGCTCGAATCCTCTTCGCAGCGCTGCTCGCAGGCCTCGGCTCTGCGCCGTTGATCGCACAGCCCTCGGCCGAGTGCGGCGCGCTCGCGGACATGCGGTTCGCTTGTGGTCAGGAGGCGCCGGAAGACCTCGTCGTGTTGCCGGGCGAGGAGTGGGTCGTCGCGTCCGCGTATGCCGGTGCCGGCGGCATACGGCTCGTGCGCGCAGCGGACGGCTCGTCGTTTATGGCGTATCCGGGCGAGGATGCACTCGAGGCGCTCGATACGGCGATCTATCCGGATTGCCCGGGGCCGCCGCGCGGCGAATTCACGACGCACGGCTTGTCGGTGCTACCGGGCGAAGGTTCCGTCCATCGCCTGTTCGTAGTCGGCCATGGTGCGCGCGAGTCGATCGAAATCTTCACGATCGACGTGGGCGGCGATAACCCGCAGACGACCTGGGTCGGTTGCGTCATCGCGCCGGATCCGATCGGCCTGAACTCCGTTCGCGGGCTGGCGGACGGCGGTTTCGTCACGACGAACTTTCTGCCGCGCGGCGGCGAGCGCGCGGCGATGCTCGCGATGATGCAGGGCGAGCCGAACGGCGAGCTGTGGGAGTGGCACACCGCCAGCGGCTGGGTCGAGCTGCCCGGCAGCGAGGCCGCCGGAGCCAATGGCGTCGAGCTCTCGGACGATGGCGGCACGATTTATATGGCGGCGTGGGGCAGCCAGTCGTTCATCCGCCTTTCCCGCGGCGAGGCCGAGGTCGTCCGCGACGAGATTCCGCTCGACTTCCGCGTGGACAACATTCGCTGGGCGAACGATGGCTCGCTGCTCGCGGCCGGCCAGGGCACCGGCAACGATGCCGAGGTCTGGCTGATCGTGAAGATCGATCCCGATTCGCTCGACGTGCGCGAGGTGCTGCGCCGGCCGAACAACGAGGTGTTCACCGCGGGCACCGTTGCCGTCGAAGTCGCCGATGAGCTGTGGGTGGGGTCGTTCAGAGGCGATCGGATCGCGATCGTGCCGGCGGAATAAAAGCTCGAGCGCCGGCGGCTACGCTGCCGCCGGCATTCGCGGTTCCGGCCCGTGCGCCGGCGCTCGTCTGGGGGCCTGCGAGGGCGACCTGCAGCGAGGTTCGGCTATGATGCCGCGGTGGCCAAGCTGCTTCTCAATCTGCGCGGCGTTCCGGACGACGAGGCGGACGACATCCGAATGCTGCTCGACGAGCGGGGCATCGAGTTCTACGAGACGCCGCCGAGCCGCTGGCAGGTCTCGGCCGGCGGTATCTGGATCCGCCGCCGCGAGGACGCCGCGGCCGCCGCGCGGCTATTGGCCGAGTATCAAGCCGAGCGCCGCGACCGGTCCCGGGCGGAATACCGCGCCGCGCAAGCGCGCGGGGAGGTCAAGACGCTGTGGACGGCGGTCTGCGAGGATCCGGTCCGCGCGTTCGCCGTGCTGCTCGGCATGGCGTTTATCGTCGGCGTGCTGGCGTTGCCGTTCGTGCTGCTCGGCCGCTGACATCGCGCTGCCGGCGCGAAGCGTGCCGTGCGCTCACAACACCCTGTGAGCGGCCTCCCAGCCGCCGCCGATGGCCTTGTAGATCGCTACCACCGCCCCGTTCAGCTCGGTCTCGGCGATGACCAGTGCATCCTCGGCATCGAGCACCGTTCGCTCTGCATCCAGCAATCGCAGAAAATCGAGCGCGCCTTCACGATAGCGGATCCGCGCAAGCTCCGCCGCGCGTCGCGAAGCTTCGGTTCGCTCGATCACCGCCGCGAGGCGCTGCCGATGCTGCGCATAGTTGACGAATGCATTGCCGGTTTCCTCGAGTGCCGTCAAGACCGTCTGCTCGTATTCGGCGAGCGCGATCTCCGTGCGCGCCTCAGCTCCGCGCACTTCTGCGCGTACGCCTGCGAGGTCGAACGCGCTCCAGCTGATCACTGGCGCGATGCTCCATGCCCGGCTCGACGACTCGCCGAGCTGGCTCGAGTCACCGGTAATGAAGCCGAGAAAGCCGCTCAGCGACACGCGCGGAAAAAGCTCCGCCCGCTCGACGCCCACGCGCGCGGTCGCCGCCGCGAGCCGCCGTTCCGCGGCTTGCACGTCTGGCCGGCGGCGCAACAAATCCTCAGGCGCGCCGATGGCGAGGGTCGCGAGATGCGGCGGAAGCTCTCGATACGGGAGCTCGAGATCGAGATCGCCGGGCCGCAGGCCGAGCAGCACGGCGAGGCGATGCGCCGCGATGCGCTCGGCCGCGTTCAATGCCGGCACCTGTGCTTCCGTCGCGGCTAGCGCCGCCTCGGCGCTCGCGACGTCGAGGTCGCTGCCGCGGCCGAGGTCGTAGCGCACGCGGGTCAGCCGCAACGTTTCGCGCTGGTTCGCGAGGTTCTCGTCGGCGACGCGCAGGCGCCTCTGCGCCGCACGCAGATCGAGGTACGTGCTCGCCACTTCGGCTGCGATCAGCACCTGCACCTCGCGCAGCAGTGCCTCGGCGGCCTGAGTCTCCGCGATGGCCGCCTCGGTGCCCCGGCGCAGCCGGCCGAACAGATCGAGCTCCCACGCGGTGCGAAAACCCGTCTGGTAACTCTCGACACCGATGCGCTCGTTCGTGAACACCGGCTGCTGCGCCTTGCTCTCGTCGTAAGCCGCCTCGTAGCGCGAGCTCGGCCACTGGTCGCGGCGGGTGCCGCCGAGCAGTGCGCGCGCTTCGTCGATGCGTGCCGCGGCGATGCGGATGTCGAGGTCGCCCGCGAGCGCGCGGGCGACGAGGTCATCCAGCACCGGATCACCGAGCTGCTGCCACCACGCGGCCTCGAACGGCTGTTGCGTCAGTGGCTCGGCGGCGGCGACGTCGAACGTGGCGGACGGCGTCGTCGGTGCGACATAGCTCGGCCCGATCGCGCAACCGGCGAGTGCAAGGAGAGCGGCGACGGCGAATCCATTCGCCCAGATGCTCCGCCCATGGAGATCGCCGCGAAACGGTTGGGTGCTCATATCGAAATCCATTCGTTGGAGAAGGTAGTGAAGCGCTCTAGTCAGTTAGACGCGATGGCCCGCGGCGGGCGCGGTAACGACCGCGACGGGCGGCGACGCGGTTTCGACGGGGCGCTCCCGCTGCCCGATCAGGCGCCGCACGATCCAGTAGAAGACCGGTGTCAGCGCCAAGCCGAAGAAGGTGACGCCGATCATGCCGGAGAACACCGCGACGCCCATCGCATTGCGCATCTCGGCGCCCGATCCGCTCGAGAAGACGAGCGGCACGACGCCCGCCGTGAAGGCGATCGAGGTCATCAGGATCGGGCGCAGCCGCAACCTGCAGGCTTCGAGAATCGCGTCCCAGGTGCTGACCCCTGCCAC
>CAZFJU010000252.1:0-5746 GCA_964518995.1 uncultured Gammaproteobacteria bacterium | reverse complement strand
AGTGAAGCGCTCCGCCTGCTGTTCTGGCTGCGCAACGTCGCAGTCTGGTCGTTGGCGCTCGGCATCGCCGCCGTGCATCTGGGGCTCGGCATTCCGTTGCCGCTCGGCTCACTCCTGCTCGCGCTCGGCGCGCTTGCCGTATGGAACGTGCTCGTGGTGTTCCGGCTGCGGCGGCTGCGGGATGTGTCGCACGCGGAGGTGGCGGTCAACCTTGCCGTGGACATTGCGGCGTTCACAGCAATCATCTATCTGACCGGCGGGCCGACCAATCCGTTCGTTTCGCTGTATCTGCTGCCGATCGCGCTCGCGGCGACATCGCTGCCCGCGCGGCACGCCTGGGGCATTGGCGCCCTCTGCATCGCGGGCTACTCGCTGCTGTTCGTCCGGCACGTGCCGCTGCCGGCAAACCACGACCACTTCGGCGGTGACTTCGATCTTCACGTCATCGGCATGTGGGTCAACTTCGTGATCGCCGCCGTTCTAATCATCCTGTTCGTCGGACGCATGGCGCGGCTGGTCCGGCTGCGCGACCGCGAGATCGCAGCGATGCGTGAGACGGCGCTGCGTGATCAGCAGATCGTCGCGCTCGGCACGTTGGCTGCCGGCACGGCGCACGACCTGAACACACCGCTTTCGACCCTCATGATGCTCATCGAAGAGATCGAAGAGACGACCGCGGACGAAGACCATCGTCGCCAGCTGCACGTGATGAACGAGCAGATCGAAGTCATCAGCGGGCGCCTCAGCGAGATCGCTCGACGGGTCGGAGCGGATCGAAGCGAAGGCGCACGCTCTGTCGGGGTGAGAAGTTTCGTCGAGGAGCTGGTGGCGCAGTGGAGCGAGACCCATCCCGGTATCAGAGTCACGACCCACTTCACACTGCCCGAGCCTGGATTGAGCATCGTCGCCGAAGCCACCATCGAGCAGGCGATTCGCAACGTGCTCGATAACGCCGCGCACGCCGCGCAGCTCAACAATCAGCTTGATATCGAGGTGCACGCGGCCTGCGCGGGCGACACGCTGATCGTCCGTGTGCTCGACAGCGGCGCGGGCATCGACCCGGAGGTACGCGACGAGATCGGCTTGCGCGTGCTGTCGACGAGCGGGCGCGGCCTCGGCATCGGCCTGCTGCTGTCGCGCGCGGCGCTGCAGCGTTTCGGCGGGGATCTCGAGCTGCGCAGCCGTCCGTCTGGCGGGGTCGAAGCGAAAATGGTGCTGCCGCTCGAAGGGCTGGTGACGAATGCGCGTTGAGCCGGACCGCTCCGTTCTCGTCATCGATGACGATGTGCCGTTCGCCGAGACGCTCGCGCGTGCGCTGCGGCGACGCGGCTGGTCCGCGCGGGTCGCCCACTCGCTCGATGCGGCGACCGCGGCAGTCGCCGAGGCGGTGCCGGACGCCGCGGTCGTCGATCTTCGCATCGACACTGACGACGGCATGAGCCTGATCGAGCCGCTGCGTGAAGCCGGGCCCGGCATGCGTATCATCGTGCTAACCGGTTACGCGAGCCTCGCGACGGCGGTCAAGGCGATCAAGCTCGGCGCGGACGATTACCTTGCGAAACCCGTGACCGGCGCGGCGGTTGCGAACGCTCTCGAGCGTGGAGAATCCGCAGAGCCGCTTCCCGAGCAGGCCGCGCCGATGTCGCCCAGGCGGCTCGAGTGGGAGCACCTCCAGCGCGTTCTCGCCGAGCACGACGGCAATATCTCCGCCACCGCCCGCGCGCTGCGCATGCATCGCCGCACCCTGCAGCGGAAGCTCGCGAAACGCCCCACGCAGCCGTAGCGGCCTGTAACAGCCGCTAGACGGATTCGGCGCGGCACTGCCGACGTTTTCGTGCGCCGTCGAACTTGCCGGGCTTAGCAGTACCTGCGGCAATTGGTCGCACGTGCGCACGTCGCTGCTTGACTACACTGTCTCCAGCCTTCGATATTGAGCTGGAGCCGATCGTGCAACGCGGTTTTCGTTCTTCTGCTGCCAAGCGATATGCGACCATCGCGTCGGCGGTCGGTTGCGCTCTGCTGATGACACAGGCCATTGCCGAGCGCACAGGCGCAAACATCGAGGAGATCATCGTCAGCGAGCCGGCGCGACTCCACGATAGCGCGATAATCCCCGGCGGCGTGACCGTGGTCGAAGGCGACGCGCTGCGCGAACGCAACGTCGCGAGTCTCGCCGATCTGTTGCGCTTCGTGCCGGGAGTCTGGTCGACGAGCGCGACCGGCAACGACAACATATTCTTCTCGAGCCGCGGGTCGAATCTCGACTCGGTTCACTACGACTTCAACGGCATCAAGCTGCTGCAAGATGGACTGCCCGTCACCGCGGCGGACGGCAATAATCACAACCGTTTCGTCGATCCGTTGAGCGCCCGCTACGCGACCGTCGCGCGCGGCGCGAACGCCATGCAGTACGGTGCCAGCACGCTCGGCGGGGCGATCGATTTCGCGACCCCGACAGCGCGCGACGGCGCGCGGCAAGAGCTCTACTTCAACGGCGGCAGTCACGGACACGCCCAGCTTCGCGGTACCTTCGGAAGCATGCTCGGCGAAAACGCCGACATGCTCGTGACGCTCGAGCGGAAACAGTGGGACGGCTACCGCGACCACAATCGGCAGGATCGCAGCGGAGTCTATGCGAACGTCGGCTGGCAGCTGTCGGACACGGCGTCCACTCGGTTATACGCGACGTTCATTCGCAACGATCAAGAGCTCGCCGGCGTGCTGACTCGTGCTCAGTACGAGTCCGAGCCGAATATGGCGGAGCCGAGCGCCGTGAGCGGCAACTATCGCTTCGATGTCGAGTCGGCGCGACTCGCGAGCAAGACGACGTTCGATCTCGGCAACGACCGTAGTTTCGAGCTCGGCTTTTCGCTCGAGGAGCAGTCGCTGTTTCATCCGATCGTCGATCGCATCATGGTGCCGATCGGCGGCGTGCCGACGGAGGTGTTCAGCCTGCTGATCGATACGGAGCAGCGCAACCTCGGCACGATGATGCGATACCGGCAACGCGTCGGCGATCATGACCTGATCGTCGGTGTGAACTACGCAGACAGCACCGTCAAGGGCGGCGACTATCGCAACCTCGCCGGACAAGCGAACGGCCTCACGACGATTATCGACAACACAGCCGACAGCCTCGAGATCTACTTGATGGATCGTTGGCAGGTGTCGAGCCGGTGGATGATCGAGCTCGCCGCGCAGGGGGTTCGCGCGCAGCGCGATGTCCGCAATACGGCTGTAGCGACCGGCGAGCTGCGCCACCCCGAGGGCCGGTATTCGCGAGTTAATCCGCGCGTCGGTTTCATCCGCACCGTCGGCAGTGGCATCGACGTGTACGGGAATGTCAGCAGCCTGTACGAGCCGCCGACGAATTACCAGCTCGAGGACGAAGCCACGGGCAGCCATGCGGCGCTCGATGCGATGCACGGCACGGTTTTCGAGATTGGACTGCGCGGCGAGCATGTCTCGGCGCGCAGCGGTCTCGTCGCGTGGGACATCGCGTTGTATCACGCCGCGATTCGGGACGAGATCGTCTCGATCGATGATCCGCTCGCGCCCGGCACGAGCCTCAGCAGCAACGTCGACCGCACAATCCACGCCGGTCTCGAGGCCATCGTCCGCGCCGAGTGGCCGGTCGGTTCGCGCGGCGCGGCGATCGCACCCGTCGTCAGCGTGACGGTCAACGACTTCTCGTTTGACGGCGATGAGGTCTATGGCAATGGGAGGTTGCCTGCCGCTCCCCGCTATGTCGTGCGCGGCGAGGCGCTCTATCGGCTGCCGAACGGCGTGTTCGTCGGGCCGACCTTTGATGTCGTCGACGAGCGCTTCGCGGACTTCATGAATACTTACCGCATCGACGCCTACTCGCTCGTCGGATTGCGCGCCGGCTGGGCGAACGAGCGGTGGCGTGTGTTCGGCGAGCTTCGGAACGCAACGGGAGAGAGGTATGTCGCGACGCACAATGTGGTCGACGTCGGCGCGTCAAACGCGGCGATGTTGAATCCCGGCGAGCCGCGCTCCGTCTACTTCGGCGTGCAAACCCAGTTCTGACGCTTGCCGCGTCACCCTGCATCGGCATGCTCGAGCCGCCGCCGCTGAGCTAACCATCGAAGGACGCCGGCGACGCACGCAGGGCTTCGAGCCACGCACTCTCTTCGCGGAGCACGCGGCTGTCCCGGATGCGCCGAGTAAGGCCGGTGCGGTCGAAAAACTCGAGAATCTGGATCGCGCGCTTGCGGCCAAGCGCCGTGACGTCGCGAAACCGCGCGGCTTCGATCGCGCCGCGGCTCCCGGCAAGCGTGCACGCGAGCTCTGCAAGCTCGCGGATCCGCTCGCCGTGGTAGAAGAGATCATGGACCACCTGGTAGACCTTGCCCTGCAAAGCCAAGGTGCGCAGCAGCCGGCGCACGCGCTGCTCAGGCTCGGCCTCGAGCTCGGCGAGGGTACGCACCCACCGCGGATCGAATCCGCCTGCATGTAGCCGTGCAAGCAATCGCCTTGCCAGGTCGGCGTCAATCTCGGCGATCGTGACGGTATGTCCGGGCAGATGGAGCCAAGGGCCGTTGCGAGCCACGCGGCCGTCAGTCACGAGCTCGTCGAGCAGGGCGCTCCACAGCTCGGCCGACGCGATCGGCAAAGCGATTCGACGCAGCCGCGAGGTTTCCGGGCCCGGCTCGTCGGGCGCCTCGACATGAAAATTCGCGAGCGCTTGCTCGATGCGCGCGCGGAGCCGATCGCGGTGCTCGTCGGCGACCGCAATGCGGGCGGCGGCGCGCGGCGCGAGCCAGCGCGCGTCCCTCGGGAGCACCAGCTGCTCGGGCGGCACGCCGGTCAGCCGCACCAGCGCCGGCTCGTCGATGCCGTGCGGCGCGCCTCGCAGCAGCGGCTGCAGGCCGCCGCCGTCGAGCATCGCCGTGATGCCGTCGAGCCACGCCAAGCGCTGCGGCGAGCGCCGGCGCCGTGCCGGCGCGTCGGGATCGAGGACGCGGCCGCCGCCGAGCGTGCGGCGGGCCTGGACGTCCCGAACGATAAAGCGATCGCCTGCGGCGGCGCACAGCGGCGCCTCGAGCACCAGCTGCAAGCGCGCCGTCGCGCCCGGCGACACGGCATGGGGGGACAGCGGCACCGTGTGCGCCAGGCGGCGCACGGTGCCGAGGTGCACGTGCACCGGCGACCAGTTGTCGAGCGTCGCGCCGGCGTCCGGCGAGAGGTGGAGGGCGACGTCGATGTTTCGGGTCGATACGAACGCCCGCGCGTCGACGATCCAGTCGCCGCGTGTGACTGCGTCGCGGTCCACGCCGGTGATATTGAGCGCGCATCGCTGACCGGCCCGTCCGACCGCGCTCGGACGGTTTTCGGCGTGAACGGAGCGCACGCGCACCGGCGTCCCGGCCGGGGCGAGGAGCAGCGCGGCTGCGTCGTCGCTCGCGACCACGCGGCCGCTGAACACGGTGCCGGTCACGACCGTGCCGTGGCCGGCCAGCGTGAACACGCGATCGATCGCGAGCCGGAACAAGCCGTGGTCTGCGCGCGCCGCGGACGCCAGCGCGCAGGTCTCGAGGTGCGTGCGCAGTGCATCGACGCCGGGATCCTGATTCGCCGCGGCGTTGACGACGAACATCGGTGCATCGACAAACGGGCCGTCGCGCAGCAGCGCGTGCACCTCTGCGCGGACGGACTCGATGCGAGCCGCGTCGGCGCGGTCGCTCTTGGTCAGCGCCACCGCGCCGCGCATGACGCCGAGCAG
>CAZFJU010000251.1:0-5808 GCA_964518995.1 uncultured Gammaproteobacteria bacterium | reverse complement strand
ACGATGAACGCGATGGTCCAGCTAGTCGACCGCTTCGTCGTGCTCGACCACGGCGCGGTGCTCGCCACCGGCGATCCGGACACTGTAACGCGTAATCCCGCGGTGATCGAGGCCTATCTCGGTCGGAAGTGGCTCGAAACGCATGCTTGAGGTCAGACAGCTACACGTCGCCTACGGGCCGATTCCCGCGCTGCACGGCATCTCCTTGCGGGTGGGCGTCGGCGAGCTCGTCGCCGTCGTCGGCCCGAACGGCGCGGGCAAGAGCACCCTGTTCAACGCCATCTCAGGCCTTGCGCCGGTCACGGCCGGCACGATCGACTTCGACGGGCGCGAGCTGACCACGGTCCCGCCTCCGCGCCGCGCGCATCTCGGCATAGCCCACGTGCCGGAGGGGCGGCAGGTGTTCCCGTCGCTGAGCGTCCGCGAGAACCTCGAGATGGGCGCGTACACGCAGGCCGGCCGCGCCGCGTGGGCCGACACGCTCGAGCAGATCCATACGTGGTTCCCGGTGCTCGCGGCCCGCAGCGGCCAGGCGGCCGGCACGCTTTCGGGCGGCGAGCAGCAGATGCTCGCCATTGCGCGCGGCTTGGCCTCGGCGCCGAAACTGCTAATGCTCGACGAGCCGTCGATGGGCCTCGCGCCGGCCGTGGCCGACGAAATTTTCGACCGGATCGTCGCCATCCACCGCGAGCGGGCGACGAGCATCCTGCTCGTCGAGCAGCGTGTCGCCGAGGCGCTCCATTTCGCGGACCGCGGCTACGTCCTCGAGACGGGACACGTGATCCTCGAAGGCGATCACGCTACCCTGAGCAACGATGACAGAGTCCGCCGCGCCTATCTCGGCATGTAGGCCACTGCCTCAGAGCGAGCATAAAGGAACCACACGATGACCGGGAGAACGACGCCCTCGCGCAAGACGACGCGGCTCCGTGCCGCCCTGATCGCACTCGCCGCCGCCCTTTTCGCCGTGCCCGCCGCAGCGCAAGCCCCGGTCAAGATCGGGCTGGTCGTGCCGCTCTCCGGACCCTGGGCCCGGCAGGGCCAAGTGATGCGGGTCGGCGCCGAGATGGCCGTCGAGCACATCAATGCGCAAGGCGGCATCCAGGCGCTCGGCGGCGCCCCGGTCCAGCTGGTCGTCGTCGACACGGGCGACAGCGTCGAGCGGGCCAAAAACGCCGCGCAGCGCATGGTCGCCGACCATCCGGACATGGCCGGCGCGACGGGCTCCTACCTGAGCTCGTTCACCCTCGCCGTCTCGGAGGTCACGGAGCGGGCCGCGCTGCCGCTGCTGACCCTCTCCTATTCCGACCTGATCACCAGCCGCGGCTTCCGCTACATGTTTCAGACATCGCCGACCGGGGTACAGCAGGCGGAGGAAGCGCTGCCGATCCTGCTCGATCTCGCGGCGACCGCCAACGTCGATCGCCCGGAGCGAATCGGCATCGTCATGGACAGCACGGCCGCATCGGTGGCGTTCGTCAAGCCAATCAAGGAGGGCGGCATACTCGACCGCCTCGATCTCGATCTCGTCGTAGATCAGACTTTCACGCCGCCGCTGTCGAATGCGACGCCGCTGATCCAGCGCGTGCGCTCCGGGCGGCCCGATGTCCTGCTGCTGTTGCCGACCGCGGTGCCGGACACCAAGCTGCTGATCGAGAAGATGAATGAATTCGGCCTTGGCCGCGGCCGCTTGCCGACGATCTCGAACGGCGGCGCGATGGGCGACCCGGATCTCGCGAGGAATATGCCGTCCGCGCTGCTCGAAGGGATCATGACAGTCGTCGCGAATTGGCATGTGCAAGGTCTCGAGGAGCTTTCCGCCGAATACACCGAGCGGAGCGGCGAACCGTGGCTCACGCAGCATCCACTGTCCGCATACGGCCACGTCTGGCTGCTGAAGGAGGCACTTGAGATGGCCGGCGCCGCGGATCGCAGAGCGGTCGGCGACGCGCTCCACGAAATGGACTTGACGGACGGCCCGGCGCGCTACTTCCCCGGCAACCGCGTGCGTTTCGACGAGCACGGCCGGCGAATCGATGCTCCGCTGCTCGTCATTCAATGGCAGGACGGCGTGCCGGTCACCGTCTACCCGCCGAGCGCGGCGGTCGCCGAGCCCGTCTGGCCGAGGTGACAACGACCATTCATTTCGCGTAGCTCGCCCATGCAACGGGCAGGCGCCCGCCGAGGCGCCTGCGCGCGTTTCCCCACTTCCCGAGTCGATCTAAAGGAGATCTAAGTCAATGAACGATGAATTGTTCGAGCGCGGCCTCGCCATTCGAAAGTCGGTTCTCGGCGCGGAGTACGTCGAGAAGTCGATCGCCGGCGCGGACGATTTCACGCAGCCTCTGCAGCAGCTGGTCACCGAATATTGCTGGGGCGCCGTGTGGGGCCGGGAAGAGCTGCCGAAGAAGATCCGCAGCCTGCTGAACATCGCGCTGCTCAGCACGCTCAATCGCCCTCACGAGCTCAAGATTCACGTGAAGGGCGCGATCCGCAACGGCTGCACGAAAGAGGAAATCCGCGAAGTGCTGCTGCACGTCGCTATCTACTCGGGCATACCTGCCGCCGTCGACTCGTTCCGGGTGGCGAAAGAGGCGCTCGCAGAATTCGAGCGAGAGTCCTCGGGCGGCTGAGCACCACCGCTCCGGCGCGCGCCGCCGATCGATCAGCGGCGCGGCCGGGCCGTGCGACCGGCGTTTACTTGCGTAGGTTGAACGGCATTCTGAACGAAAGATCCGTATCCGGCGCGTCTCCGGTCGCACCGAGACCGAACGCAATGTTGAGCGGCGCCCCGCTCGCGAGCTTCAGCGAATAACCCACCATCAGCCGGCCGACCGTCGCATCGGAGCCCGCGATGTCCTGCTGTGACGCGGTCTCGATCCACGTACGCGAGAAGCGGTCGAGGGAATAGCTCAAGCTGAGCGAGGAACGGTCGTTCAGGCCGAGACCTAGGCCGAAGCTCATGCGCAGCGCGTCGCCCGGATCGACGACGCCGAAGCCGAGGACATTGCCGTCGTCGTCGTACCTCTTTCCCTTGTCGTCCTCCTTCGTCCACATGTAGCCGAGGCTGCCGAAGAAGACGACCGGATCGGACGGATAGATGAACGAGAGGCTCGGGCTCAGGCTCTTGAAGCCCGACCCCGTCGGCAGAACGCTTGAGAACTCCGGTCCGCCCGTGAGCTGTGAGCGGAACGCGATTTCGAACGGATCCGAACCGTTATCGGCCTTGTAACGCAGGTTGCCGACGAGATACGGGGCCGTCGGGCTGCGCCGCTTGAATTGATAGCGCAATCCCAGCTCGTAGTCGCCCATGCCCGAGCCTTCCGAATTGAAGATGCTCTCCCGGACAGAATCGCGCAGAAATTCACGGGAGCGCGCGCTGTCGTCGCGCTGGACATACGACCCTTTGAGCTCGAGCTCGAGTCGGTTCGTCAGGCCGTAGCGCGCAGACAGCGCGGTGGTATAGGTTTGGCGATCGGCCTCGGCGATATCGATGATGCCGACCAGCAACGCCGGCAAGATCGTGAATCCTTCGATCGCGACTCGATTCACCGACGAGTACGAGTAGCCGAACGACGGCTCGAGAACGACGCGGCCCTTCGGCGTCAGCACTCCGCCGATCTCGGCGCTCACTCGCGGCAGCTCCGGCATCGACTGCTGCTCCTCGTATTCCGCCTGCCGCTCGGCGGCGACCACCGGCGCTTGCGAACCGCCGCCCGCAGCGGGCGCACCCGGCCCCGCATCACCGCGCCCGCGCAACTCCCCCAACGCCTCGGCACGAACGATCAACGCGTCCACGACGCGTTGCTGGCGCTCGACCTCATCGATCTCGGCAAGCAACGCCCGATACTGGCGCTCGAGAACCGAGCGATCCTGATGGGCATTGTCGATGCCCGCGGCATTCGCCGCCGCGAGCCACGCGAGTGCTGCGGCAACCGGCGCAAGCTTTAGACTCTTGACGGTCGTGTGTCTTCCATGCACGGCGCTGCTCTCCATCACTGCTGAAAGTACAACGTGTCACGAAGCGCCTGGCCTGCGGCGACGCTTTCCAGGGTTCGGCCGACGTCAGTAATCGACACGTCGAAGACGGTGCTCATATCGATGACTTGATCGTCGAGGCTGTTCTGAATGAACACGCCATTGAAGCCCGGCACGGCATTGATGAAGGACGCATCGATCATATTGCCCGGCCCGTTCTGGATGACGACCGGCCCGAGGCCCTCCGTCGCGAGCGAACCGATGCTCCGGTTCAGGCTGTCGAAGCTCAACGAGCTCGTAACCTGCTCGACGCCGTTGATGCTCGCGCTGCGGGTCAACCCGATCGAAACGTTCATCCCGTCACGGAGCTGGATGCCGCCGCGCATATCGCCTAGCGCATGCGGCGAAACGGTCGACGCGACCGCGAATTCCGCGTCCGGCGCCGGCTCGGCCTCGGCGCGCGCCAGCAGCGCTTCGAGCTCTCGTCGTTGCTCCTCGAGCGCACGTCGCCGCTCCCCGAGCTCCAGCCGGCGGCTTGCAAGCACATCGAGCTCGCTCGATACCTGGCTTTGCTGCGCAACAAACTCGTCGCGCTGGTGCTCGAGATCCCGCCGGACGTCTTCGCGCGCGTCCACGGGCTGAGGCGAGACCGTGATCGGCGCGGCCGCGAGCAACGCCCGGCGCTCCTCGTCGGCGCGCACGAGCGCCGCCTCGAGCCGCGCGGTCTGCGTCCGGAGCTCGGCGTCCTCGGCCTCGAGCGCCGCGGCGCGACGATCAAACTCGGCCAGGCGGCGGGTCAGCTCGCCGCTCTGGCGCTCGAGCCATACGCGTTGCTCGCTGAGCTCCGCGCGGCCGGCCTGGAACATCGCGAGCTCGCTCGTCAGCGAGGCCTGCAGCGCCCGCACCTCATCGAGGCCCGGCTGCAAGGCACCGAAGTGCCAGCCGGCGAGCGAAGCCGCGACCGCGCAAAGCGCGCCGCTCGCCAGCACACCGCGGCGGACCCACGTCAGCCGGCGCTTCCGCCGCCGCTCCGCACCGAGCACGGCGTAGCGGGCGACCAACCTGTCGCGCTGCGCGTTTGCGGCTGTTGGCGCATCGATCGGAACGATCTCGTTCATCTCAAAACTCCCCGAGCAGCGGCAGATCGACCGTCAGCCGGCCGAGGCTGTCATTGCTCAATGCGTCCCCAAGCGGCGCCCGCGCCAGCTTCCGCCACGCGCGATCCGCATTGAAATGCCGTTTGCCGACGTCCGCCTTGTTCTTGATGATGAACAGCACGCCGTTCTCCCACATCGCCTCGAACTCCTCGCGTGGCATCCTACGCAAACCGAGCGCCGGGTCGCCGAGCAGCACACCGTCCGCGCGCAAGCCCTTCACGACGACGAAGTGTCGATAGCCGTTGTAGTTGATCAACGCGATCGCCGGCACGCCGACGCCGGCGAGCGTATCGAGATTCGCCTGATAACCGTCGGAGTCGTAACCCACGGCCGCCAGGAAATTTTTCATGTCCAGCAGGGAAAAGCCCGCGAGCTGGATGCGGGCCTGATCACCACGAGCGTACATGGCGTTAAACGCCTCCATCTCGTCAGTGGGGTCCTCGTAGTGATAGGTGAGCAGCGTCGCGAGCGCAGCGGAGCCGCAGCTGAAGTCGAACTGCTGGCGCACGACCTCCGCGAATTTAAGCTCCTGGATACTTTGCGCCGGCACATTGACGACGCCGCCGCCAAGTCCGGGCAGCCAGATGGTGCCCGCCATCGCCGTCTCGGCAACGAACAGGATAACGAGACTCGCGGACGCTCCCGTGAGCGCGCGCGCGGC
The DNA here is from genome assembly GCA_964518995.1 of uncultured Gammaproteobacteria bacterium. GTDB lineage: Bacteria > Pseudomonadota > Gammaproteobacteria > Steroidobacterales > Rariloculaceae > ZC4RG20. The sequence goes on along the minus strand of CAZFJU010000251.1, from coordinate 12 downwards.
TTTGTTCGAGAT
>CAZFJU010000250.1:1714-5808 GCA_964518995.1 uncultured Gammaproteobacteria bacterium | reverse complement strand
GCTGCACGCGCGGGGCGTTTCTCCGTACATCGTGGTCAGCCAGGCTCCGGAGATCGAACGCGCCATCGAGCGCGTGCTGATTCTCGCGGACGACCCCGTGCTGACGCGGCCGATCCCCGCCGCGCGGGTGCTCGACGCGCTGCCCGCGGCCTGCGAGATCGACGCGGCCCTGTGCGAGCAGGTCCGGCGCTACCTGAGCGGCCTGATGAAGAACGTCGGCATCGCGCATCTTTCCGCCGCCGGCGCAGCGCATTCCGGCGACTCGGTGCGGCTGGCTCCGGGCGACCCTCCCGAGCCGGACGCGACGCCGCTGCCGAACCGGCATGGGATGGCGTATGACAGCTCGTACGAGGTGTCGGCCAGCGTCTACCTGCAGCGCAACGACTACCTGCTCTTGCAAGCCGGCTTCGTCGCCTACGAAGACGAGATCGTGCCGACCGGCTCGATGATCAGCTTCGGCCTCGAGTACGCTCAGCTGGACGTCGGCTGGCGCGACCACTGGCTGTCCCCAATGACGGACAGCGCGATGTTGCTATCGACGCAGTCGCAGACGTTGCCGTCCGTTACGCTATCGAACTACACGCCGCTGACGAGCTGGAATATTCGCTATCAAATCTTTTTGGCGAAGCTCAGCCACTCGGACAACATCCGCTATGAAGGCGGCTGGACGAGCGGCGAGCCGCGGCTCGCGGGCCTGCATCTCTCGATCAATCCGCTGCCCGGCTGGTCCCTCGGCGTGAACAGGCTGATGCAGTATGGCGGCGGGGCGCGAGGCCAGTCGTCGTTCGGCGATGTGATCGATGCGCTGTTTCGGCCGTCCGTCTACGACAACACCGGCACCGTCGGCGATTTCGGCAACCAAGCCGCATCGCTGACCTCGAGCTTTACGATGCCGACTGACCTGCCCTTCAGCGTGTACTTCGAGTACGCGGGCGAGGACACCTCCACGAACAGCGACATCAGGCTCGGCAACGTCGGCCTGTCGGGCGGCCTGCGCTTTCCGTCCGTCGGCCCGCTGAATCTCGACCTCACGTTCGAAGCCAGCGAATGGCAGAACGGCTGGTATCTGCATCATATTTACGGCGACGGCCTATCCAACGAAGGCAACGTCATCGGTCATTGGGGCGCCGATTGGCGGTGGGGCCGCGACCGGATCGGCGGCCGCACGTTCATGACGCGAATCGGCTGGCCGCTCGCGCGCGGCGGCCAGCTCGAGGCCACCTACCGCACGCTCGACAACGAAGAATACTCGGCGGCCGACTACGGGCGTGCACACCTGCTGGAAGTGCGCTACAGCCGGCGCTGGCAGGCGGATTTCTTCGTCGGCGCCGAGCTGAACGCGGGCCGTGACATCTTCGGCGAGTCGTTCTCGCGGCTCGCCGCCTTTCTGCGGTTCTAAGGGCTTCTATCGTGGGCATCACTCTTGGACTCTCGCGCGCCGCTTCGCGGGTCGCCACCCCCCTTCTCATCACCGCGCTGACCGCGTTTGCCGCCCCGGCTGCGTCCGCCGATGTCTTCATCGAGGTCGGTGCGCAAGCGGCTCGGGTCGAAGCGACCATCGCGTTGCAGGACGACAAGATCACCGAGACCGAGTCCGGCTGGCACCTCGGCGTCGGCGCGTCGCGCGCATTCGGCATGCGTAACGAGATCGGCGTGCGCCTCGAGCTCGACAGCATCGGCTCGGATCTGCTCCTCGCCGTACGTGCGTTGGACTACCGCCGCCATCTCAGCGAGCGCATTGCGGTCGGCGGCTTTCTCGGCGCGGCGCGGCTCGATCTCGCGACCCCGGCGTACGGGTACTACTTAGGCGGCGGCGTGCAGTTCAAGGATGTCGTCGCAAGCTGGGACCTCGGCATCGACTTGCGCTTCGGCGACAAGGTCGCCCGCGACAACCTGCTGCCGACGGACCCACGCGGCGGCAGCCCGGACAACTTCTACGACATCACCGGGATCAGCCTTTACCTGCGGCACACCTTCTAGCAGGCGGGCAGCTGTAGCCGCCCCGGAATCATCTGCGCCGCGCGCGAATCGTACGGACGCTCGCGTCCACATAGCGTGCACGATCGAGGCGCGGCACGTTCGCCGCGCCCGCGGCCGCCAATGCCGCGCAGGCTGCACGGTCATCGAGCAGCTTCAACGCCAGCTCGGCGAACGCTTCGGCCTCGGGCGCGTCCAGCAGCCACGGCGCGTAGGCGGCCGGCAGGCATTCCACGGCGCCGACGCGCTTCGACGTCAGGATCGGCAACCCGGCGGCTTGCGCTTCCGAGACGACCATGCCGAACTCCTCGAAGCGCGCCGGATACAGAAATACGTCTAGCGCCGCGAAGCCGGTCTCAGGCGCGAGGCTCTTCGGCCGATGCCACAGGCGGTTGCCGGCGACGAGCGGATGGCCGAGCACCTCGCGCGGCAAGCGCCGCCCGCCGACGACGAGGAAGCGCGCGTCCGCCCGCGCGGCCGCGATGCGCTCGGCGGCGGCGAGGAAGATATCGATGCCGCGCTTCGCGAGGTCCCCGGAAGTGACGAACCCGACGAGCGGCACGGAGGCGTCGAGACGAAGCGCGCGGCGCGCCGTTCGCTTGGCGGCGACTCGGTCGCCGGCCATGAATCGGCCGCTGTCGATTCCCGGATGGATCACCGCGATGCTTTCCGCCGGCACGTCCAGGCGGTCGATCAACGCCTGCCGGACCAGCTCGGAGTTCGCCACGAGCAATTGCGACGCATCTCGCGACCGGAGAAAGGCGCGCTCCTGATCGGCGCGCTCGGCCCAATCTTGCCGCGGCAGGTAACGAACGGCCTCGGCCATCAGGTTGTGAACGAACACGACGTCGGCGTCGACGAGCTCCATGCCGTGATCGACGATCGTCGCCCCCGACGCGGCGAGGCGCTTCAGCGCCGCAGCCGACCCATGACGTACCGGCAGCCCCGTTCGCAGCCGGTACTTCCACCTGCCCGTGCGGCCCAGGATCTGCACGGCATCACCGGCGGCGCGCAACGCCTCGGCCTGCATGCGCAGCAGCTGGCCGGCGCCGCTCGCCAGGCTCAGGCTGGAGCGGTAAAGGGCGACGCGCGGTACGATCAAATTCTCGGCTGCTCCGGCGCCTGCGGGTTCACGCGACGCGCGCCGAGCGCGGTGATCGTGCCCCCGCTGCCGGCGGCGTTACGGTCGCGCGCTGCCGCGCTGGCGCGCTGCCGCCAGACGAGATCCACCACGTCGGCGGTCGGCTTGTAGCCGGCAACGATACGCAGCAACAAGCCTCGCGCCCCGACGCAGTCGAACTGCTGACACGCATTCCACAGCTGCTCGAGCAGCGGCTCGAGCTCCGGCCAGCGAATGTAGTCTTCTTCCGCGCGCATGATGCCCGGGTGATCCGTGCCCGTCACATTCGTGCCGATCAGCAGCTCCTCGTACAGCTTCTCCGCAGGGCGGAGCCCCGTGTACTTGATCTCGATATCCCCGTCCGGACGATCCTTGTCCTTCACCGTCAGACCCATCAGGTGAATCATCGTCTCGGCCAGGTCGCGGATCCGCACCGGCTCGCCCATGTCCAGCACGAACACGTCGCCGCCGCGCGCCATCGAGCCCGCCTGGATGACCAGCGCCGCCGCCTCCGGAATCGTCATGAAGTATCGGTAAATCTCCGGGTGGGTCACCGTCACCGGGCCGCCGTTGCGGATCTGCTCCCGGAACAGCGGCACCACCGAGCCCGACGATGCGAGCACGTTCCCGAACCGCACCATCGAAAACGTCGTCTTCGCGCTGCGCTCGTTCAACGCCTGCAGCACCAGCTCCGCGCACCGCTTCGTCGCCCCCATCACGTTCGTCGGCAGCACCGCCTTGTCCGTCGATACCAGCACGAAGTGCTTCACCTCCGCCGCGATCGCCGCCTCCGCCGCGTGCAGCGTGCCGAACACGTTGTTGTGCACCCCCTCAACCATGTTGTGCTCGACCAAAGGCACATGCTTGTACGCCGCCGCGTGATACACCGTCTCCACTTCGTACGACAGCAGCGCCTCGCGCATCCGCCGCTGATGGTGCACCGAGCCGAGCAGCGGCACGATCTCCGTCGAAAGCCCGTTGCGCTGCACCAGGTTCC
>CAZFJU010000250.1:0-1614 GCA_964518995.1 uncultured Gammaproteobacteria bacterium | reverse complement strand
GCGCTCGGCAGCGCCAACAGCACTCGCGATACGCCAAACTCCTTGATCATCGACGGCAGCACCCCGGGCGCATGCACCTCGATGCCGTTGATCACCGCACCGTACAGCCCCGGGTTGTCATCGACGAACGCGACCACCGTGAAATCGCCGCGGCCCGCGACGCTCGCCGCCAACTGCGCACCGGCATCGCCCGCGCCGTACACGACGACCCGATCGCCGCGAATCCCATTAGGCCGCAAAAACAGCCGCACCAGAAAGCGACTCCCGGTCACGTACACCATGCCGATCATCCAGAACGCGACGGCCGCCCGACTCGCAGTCGGCCAGCCGGCGACGGACGCTGCGGCGAACGCGAACACGAGACTCGCGATGGTTACCGCATGGAAAGCCGCAATGATCAGCTCGACGCCCATGAAGCGGACGATCGACCGATAGAAGCCAGTGATACGCAGCGCAAGCAGCCCGCTCAGCAAAGGCAACACGATCACGTACGCGGACAACCCCGCAAACGAATAGCCGACCAGCCAAAGCGACAGCAGCGCGCAGCCCGGCAGGGCGAGGGCGTCTGTCGCCAGCATGACGGTGCGCTTCGTTCCGCGCGACATGGCGATAATGCGATACAAGAAACCGGCCTTCGGTACAGGGCTCTTTCGATTGACGCTCACTTGCTTTCCCAACGAAGCACGAATACTCCCGATCGCTCGACCTCAGCGTGCCGCAAGCGCCTGCCTCCCATGAATGCGTACGTTAACCCGATTCAGCGACAAGTAGTTTGTACCGGGCTACTGCTGGTGATAGCCAGGAGCGAGAGCTACAATCGGCGCCGAAGTTTTTTTGAAGAAATTGTCGCAACCTAGCGACACGCAATTGAATGCTCATGCACATTTTGATGGTGCGCTCCGCTCTCGTCGATATGGGGCCGGGTACCCAGCCGCTTGCGCTCGCGCGCGAGCTGCGCAAGCGTGGGCACCGAGTGACGTTTGCAACCAGCGGCGGCGTCGTCACGCCCGAGGTCGAGAACGAGGGTTTTACTGTTCACCTCGTGCCCGAGCTGGCGGCGGACCGTCATGATCCTTCGAGCGTGCTGCGCGCCGTCCTCGCGCTCGCCCGCATCGTGCGCCGCGAGCGCATCGATCTCATTCATGGGCACAACGGCGCCGCCACCTTGTGCGCATGGTTCGGCGGGCTTCTGGCCGGCAGGTGGCTGCGCGCGGTCACGAGCATCCGCGGCGTCGAGGAACGCGAGAGCCACCAGTACCGGAACCGGATCTGGCGATACCTGCCCGGCAAGCTGCTTGCGGTCTGTGAAAACGGCCGTGAGCGACTCATGGCCTACGGTGTGCCGCCGTCTCGGATCCTCGTCACGTACAACGGCGTGGATCTCGCGCGCTTCGATCCGTCGCAGCACGACGGCCACGCCGTGCGGGCGGAATGGAGTCTCGAAGATGCGATCATCATCGGCTGCACCGGCGCAATGGTCGGCGTGCCCGACTGGGGCGGCCCCGGCAAGGGTCAGCACCTGCTGGTCGCCGCGCTCGCGCAGCTGCATGAGCGGTATCCCAACGTCCGCGCGTTGCTGATTGGCGACGGGCCCATGCGCGCTGCCGTCGAGCA
>CAZFJU010000249.1:0-5858 GCA_964518995.1 uncultured Gammaproteobacteria bacterium | reverse complement strand
TGCAGCGCCTCGCGCCGCATCAGTAGAAGTTGTACTGGAACGTCAAACCGAATTCGCGCGGGCGGCCGCGAAACTCGGCAATGGCGTTGCGGTGAATATTGTTGATGCCGACGAGCGGGCCGCCGGCCGTCCAATATCCGCGCCCGAATGCCTGCGCATTGTTCGCATAGGTTTCGTCCGTCAAATTGGCGCCATACAGTGTGATCGCCCACCGATCGGTCACCGGAGCATAGCGCACGGTGGCATTCAACAACCCGTAGCTGTCCACGCGGTGCCGCGAGTCTTGGAAGTTCAGCGGCGCCGTGTTCGGCGCGCCGCCGGGCCCGGGAGCCAAGCGTGCTGCACAATTGTGCTCGTCATACTGAGCCGGAGTCAGACCGCCGGGATGCGTCTCCTGGGCGCCCACCCACGAATAGTTCAAGCCGATGGACACATTCCCGCCGTTGCCGGTCGGCAGGTTGTAGCGGCTGCCCAGATTCCAGCTACGCTCGATTGGTGACGGAATGAGGAATAGACCGTTGTTGACACACGGATTTTCCATCACGTAGTCGATCCACCCTGCGGAAGCGTCCAAGGTGAAGCGGTCCGTGACGGCCAAGGTCCCCTCGAGCTCGATGCCGTCGAGGTCTACGTCACCTTGGCTCAGCACCTGAATCACAAAGCCGGTCTGCGCCGTCGGATCCGGCACCGCCGTGGCGCCCTGGCGGTCTGTCAGGTTCATGTCGAACGCCGTGGCGTTGAATCTCAACCGTCTGTCGAACCACTCCGAACGCAGACCCACCTCGAAGTTGTTCAGGCGCTCCGGCGGCACTTCCGTCATCGGCGCCCGGAGCGTCCACGGACGAGCGGGCGTCGGCGCCTGGCTGCCCTGCGAGGCGAAAGTGCCGGCACGGAAGGCCTTCGACGCCGTGAAGTAGAGCATCAACTCATCCGTCGCCCGAAAGTCGAGCGTCGCCCGCCAATCGGTCTCCGACCAGTCGTTGCTGCCGGTCAGCACGTCGGAGACGCCGTTCTCGGGAACGAAGTTGTCGGAAGCGTACGCGATGCTGAGCACATCGCGCTCCTCATAAATTCCTCGCAAGCCGAGCGTAAGACCGACCCGGTCGGTAATATGCCAATTCGCACTGACGAAAGCTCCGAACGATGAAATATCGGTCTCGCCATACGTATCGGCCGTGCGGCGTAAGCGCTGTTCGCCGGCAGCGCACAATGGCGGGGTCGTGCCTGCGCCGGCGCAGCCCCAGAGGTTTCCATTGGCGCTTCCGCCGGTAGCGGAGCTAAACGTGCTCGAGCCGATCGCGTTGTAAAGCGGCGCCCGCGGCGATATCAGCTCCTCGCCGTAGTAGTTCCCGCCGGTAATCAGCTGGAGCTTGCCCTCGAAGAGATCGATATTGAACACGACCTCCTGCCACAGGGTTTTCGACTCCGTCTGATCGCGGCGAACCTCCATGCCGAGCAGCTGCCAGTCTGAAACACCGTCGCTCGAAAAGTCCGATAATCCGGTCGTCGACACCATCGATATCCGGTCGGAAATATCCCACGTGACGGCGACGTCGAACTGCGTATAGTCGTTCTTGTTCCATTGCAGACAGGCATCGTCCCAGTCCGGATCCGGCCCCGTGAGGAAGCAGAAATCCGGCATCGTGAAGCCATCCAGCGTCAAGCGAGGGTCGTTGTCTCGCAACCGCGGCTGGCCATGTGCTTCTAGAAAGTCGGACATCCAATCCGCGTAGTTGCCTTGCCAGCAGATCGTATCGACCGTCGAATCGAACGGGCAGGCGGGCGCCATATTGAACTGGATCAGATCGGTGGGGCTGCCGTCGCTCTCCGACTCGTTGTGCATGGCGCCGAACACGACCTTGACGGCGTCGCTCGGCAGCCACGCGGCCCGCACTCTCAAAACCTTATCCTCGGTGCTGCCGAGCAGCTGAGGACCTCGCCGCACAAAGCCGTCCTGCTCCATCCAGGCGCCTTGCGCGCGGATAAAGAAGTTATCGCTGATGGGGACATTGACCATGCCGACGACATCGGTACGGTCGAAATTGCCGCCGGTAACGCGCAGGTATCCGTCGCGCTCCGGCCCCGGCTCCTTCGTGAACACGCGGATCGCACCCGCGGTGTTGTTGCGGCCAAATAGCGTACCTTGCGGGCCGCGTAACACCTCAAGCCGTTCGAGATCGAGAATACGCATGACCGGCCCGCTGGTTCGCGGCATGAATACATTGTCGATATACGTGCCGACGGCGCCGCCCCCGCTGATGCCCCGAACTTGATAGCTGAGCGAGGTATTGCCCGTGCCGCGAGAGCCCTTGACATCGAGGTTCGGCGTGAGATTTGCGACCTCCATCATGTCCCGCACGCCTTTGAACTCGAGCGTGTCGCCAGTAAAGGCGACCACTGAGACGGGCGTGTCCTGGATCGAGAGCTCACGCCGCTCGGCAGTGACGATGACCTCTTCGAGCTGCGCAGCTGCTTGGCCTGAAAAGCCGAGACCGCTGCCAATAGCGGCAGCCAGAACGGTCATACGCAAAGAACGCGAGTTGCGGGCGCCGGAACGCCCCATGGCACGACTCATGCTCACCTCCCCCTGGTAACGAGTCACGAACACGCGCGCCCACGACCACTGCCGGAAACGCGCCTACGGTACTGTACAACACCGGATCGCGAGACCGTACACCGGAGGCCACTCAGCTTAGCGAAGAGATATCCCCGTCGGCACATACTGCAGCGCGTTCGACACGATCGGGTATCGAGTCTGCTGCTCAGCTCGGGCGGCCGTACTCGTCGCGCGCGAGCCGGTAGACGAAGCATTCGTCGCCGTTGAACGTGCGCCGCTCGAGGAACCGGAAACCTAGGCGTTCGTAGAAGCGGTGTGCCCGGACGTTACTTTCAAGAGGGTCGATCAGCACGGCGGCAACTTCACGGCTCGCGAAGCAACGCTCGAGCGCAAGATGCATCATCTGCGTTCCGAAGCCCTGGCCCCGATCGCCCGGGGCACCGATCCAGATGTCGATGGCGCGTACCGTCTCGGCGACCTCACCCCAGTACCGGGTTGGCTCACAGGCCGGGTCGATGATCTGCAAAAACCCGATCGGCCGGCCATCGAGCTCCGCTATCAGCATCTCGACCCCTGGCGATGCGCTCGAAAGCTCCTTCTCCCACTGCCACCAAGCTTCGGGATCGCTCGCCATCACGTCGGGATCGTTGTCCCAGCTCTCGAGCATCTCGCGATCTGCGGGAGTGGCCGGCCGCAGGCGGATCATAGGCTGTCTATCTAACTCTACAGGTCAACGCGAGTATGCTGCTTGCGATCCGTCTGCGGCCGCTCGCCCTTTGCATACGCCTTGACGGCTTCGAACGCGTATTTGACTCCTTGCACGCCCGCATTGTCCCACAGCTCGCCGTGCTCGGCGTCGAACTTCAGCAGCGAAATCTGCGGGTCATCCTTGCCCTCTGGAAACCACACCTTCCACGCGTCCTTCCACAGCTGATCGATCAGCGCACGGTCGCGAACGACGCTTACTCGGCCACTCACCGTGGCATACTGCGTCGCGCTCTGGAAAGTTAGCGTGGCGCGAGGATCCGCTTCGATTTCCGCCACTTTCGGCGAATCGATTCCGGTCACGAAGTAAGCGTCGGAATCGGGCTCGAGCGCCGCGACTGCCATCGGCCGCGCGTGCAGTTGCCCATGCGGTGAGCGCGTGACCAACATCGCGGTATCGAAGTCCTGGAGCATCTCGTACAGGTGCTTCTGCGGCTGCGTTGACTGACCCATCGCGTGTTCCTCCTTCTGAACCTGCGGCCAGAAGTGCAAGAGTCATGCCTCGCGAACCGCTGCCGCGACGAATCACGATTCGTCGAACATCGCCGTATACCGTCGCTGCATCTCTTCGGGCGATACCTTCTCGAGCTCGCCGCCCAGCAGCCACTCATGGCCGAACGGGTCCCGGACGGTACCCGAGCGCTCGCCGTAGAATTGGTCCGCGAGCGGCCGCAGCACGGTCGCGCCCGCTTCGACCGCCCGCGCGAACAAGCGGTCGACATCGCTCGCATGGATGTGGAGCGTCACACTGGTCTCGCCGATCGAGCGCGGACCGCGTATGCCGAGCTCGGGATATTCGTCGGAGAGCATGATCGTCACAGGGCCGATGCGCGTCTCGGCATGGCCGATGCGGCCGCTCGGCTCCGTCAGCCGGAACAGCTCCTGAGCGTCGAAGGCGCGGGCGTAGAATTCGAGTGCCGCAGCGGTGTCGTGCACGCGCAGATAGGCGAAGACCTCATGGATGGCGAGAGGTTCGGTGGAGCTCATCGGTTTACCTCCTAGATCGCTTCGAGAGCCATGCTAGCGCGCACGACTCGCGCGGTCTTGAAGGTTTTTTACCCGACGACGTGATGGAACGGGCTCGTCGGGCTCTGCGGCCGATAGGCGGACGGCGGCACGCCGGATAACGCACGGAACTCGCGCGACAGATGCGCCTGGTCGGCGTAGCCGCCGCACGCGGCGAGCTCCGCGAGCTTGATGGGCTCCGCCGCAATCGTACGGGCCATGGCCGCAAAACGTTGGATACGGAAGTAATGCTTCGGCGTGAGGCCGACGGCCGCACGAAACAGCTCCAGGAAGTGACGATGGCTGTATCCGCTCGCGCGGCGCAGGTGCTCGATAGACTTCGCCGCTAAACCCGCGCTCAAAGCCTCGGCGACTGCAGCGTGCATCTGCAGCCGCGCGTCCAGGCGCGACACGAGAGCCCGCTCGAGGCTTCGAAGCGCATCCTGCGCGCTCCGACTCTCTCCGAGGCATTGGTGCAGCTTGCGCCCCCATGCACCCCAAAGATCGTCGATCGCAACATGCTGGTCGAGCAAGGCGACGGCCGGCATGCCGAGCACTGCGGCCGCCGCACCGGCTCGGAACGACGCACCGATCACCGCGCCGCTCGGCTTTGGTCCTGCGCGATAGTACGTCGTCTGCGGACCGTGCACGACGCCGCGTCTCCACGTGTGCCGGTGTAGAGGCTCCGCCTCGGCGCCGGCCCTCGCCCAGCTTATCGGCTCCTCATGCAGCACGAGCACGAGCTGACACGTGCCGGTCGGCAGCATATGCTCGCACGCACGGTAAGGCGCGCTACGCCGGCTCCACCACAGCACCTCGACGAACGCATCGAGAGGTGCCCCGGGACGGCGTTGAACCATGGGGCCTACGGACGGCTACTGCGGTCGCAGCAGCAGCCCGATGTGCTCCGCGCGCAACTGCGCCAAGTCGTCCGCACGACGTTGCAGCGCTTCCGCCGTCTCGGGATCGAGCCCCGCATAGGGGTCGCCCCATGCCGCCTGCATCTGGCGCAGGTTCTCCTCGGCTCTCGCGCGCAGCTCGGCAGGCATGCTGTCGAGATCGGCAGCGCTCGGCGCCATCTGCTGCGCCGCGGCCGCCATCTCGCGCTTGCCGAGCACGTCGTTAACCGCGTCCGAGATTCGTGCGTAGCGACCCTCGGCCGTCCCGGCGGCCGCCGCGCCCTCGCGCCGCAGCACCTGCGGCTGAAGCTCGCCAAGAATCTCGAGACGCGTCGCGTCGCTGTCCGCCTCCCGCAACCGCTGCTGGGCCGCGCGCAGCACGTCGATTTCCCGGCGCAGCCCCGCCTCATAAGCGGCAAGGTCATCTGCAGTCAGCGCAAACGCTTCCGCCGGAGCGTCCGGAGCGGAGGGTGCCGCGGAAGCCGGGGTCGCCGACGGCGCCGCCGTGTCGACATCCGCCGGCGACGTCTCAGCAAACGGCTGCTCGTCGCTGCCCCCACCACAGCCGCCAAGCTGCATGGCCAGAACGATCAATGCGGCGCCGGAAAAGGTATGGAGTTTCATTGGATGTG
>CAZFJU010000248.1:0-6020 GCA_964518995.1 uncultured Gammaproteobacteria bacterium | reverse complement strand
AATCGGCCGCGGGGGCCACCCCTGAGTGTCGACGTTGCTGACCCACTCGAAGAACCGGATCAGATCGGAAATTTCCTGCTCGCTCAAATCTTGGCGCGGCATCAACCGCCGGTGAATCTGCTCGTCGTAGAACTGGCTCGGATCGCGCATGTACGCGGTCAGGTACGCCTCGCCGCGCAGCTGAGCGATTTTTGTCAGGTCCGGCGCATAGTAGGCGCCTTCGCCGAACAGCGTATGGCAGTTGATGCAGTTGTACTTGTGCCAGACGTTTTGTCCCGCGACGACCTCGGGGGTGATCGAGTCGGCGTTCGTCAGCTCCGGGAAGCGGGTGTGGCTGTGCACGGTGAGCACGAGGAATGCGAGCGCCGCGATGGCCGTCGACGCGATCGCGAACAGTCGAGCTTGTCGATTGGTCATCCGCGCGGCCCCTCAAACACCGATTCCGCTCCAGTGCAGGATCGAGATGAAGACGGAGTACCCCATCGCGACGAGCATCAGCAGCAGCACAACCGAGCTCACCACGCGCACGGTGCGAAAGAGTGCGGCTTGAGTCATCTTCCACCCAGTCGATCGGTTCAGGGCACGATAACTGCCGTGAAGAACGCTTACAAGCCGTAAACCGACCAAATGCGAGCCATCGGTATGGGCACGTGCCGAGCTGGCGGGCTATTCTTGCCTCGGCAGTCATCCGGAGTGTGCAATGCAGACCGTGCATTTCCTAGCTATCTTGTTGCACATTCTTGCAGCGATCGTCTGGATTGGCGGAATGGTGTTTCTCGGCGTGGTGCTGATCCCCGTGCTGAGGCGCAGCCGTGCCGCGGGCGGGCAGTATACGGAGCTGATTCACCGCACCGGCACGCGCTTTCGCAACGTCGGCTGGGCCTGCATCGTGCTGCTGCTGCTAACGGGCTTCGTGAACCTGTCGCGCTGGGGCGTGGGCGTGGAGCGCTTACTGAGCGCCGAGTTATGGGCCTCGCCATGGGGCCGGATCTTGGCGTTAAAGCTCGTGCTGGTCGTGACGGCCATGACCATGAGCGCCGTGCACGATTTCGTCGTCGGCCCGCGGGCGACGCGCATTCTTCGCGAGTCGCCCGGCTCGGCGGCTGCCGGCCGGCTGCGCCGTGCGGCAGGCTGGATGGGCCGGATCAACCTGCTGATCGCAGTGCTCATCGTCGCGCTCGGCATCATGCTCGTACGCGGTCTGCCGACTTAGCCGAGGCCGTCGTCGTCAGCCGGGCGGTTCGTCCCGCTGCTGTACTCTCGACAACCCGGCGCGGATCAGCAGCATCGCCGTGACCGGCGCCGTAATCACGATGAACATCGTGATCAGCAGCTCATGAATGATGAGGCGTTGCTCGAGCGCGGACGAGACGAGCATCGATGCAATCAGCACGCAGCCGGTGCCGAGCGTGGTGCCCATCGTCGGCGGGTGCATCCGCGCGAAGAAATCCGGCAGGCGCAGCAGCCCGATCGCGCCGATCAGCGTCAGCAGCCCCCCGGCGATCAGGAGCAGTGTGCCCGGAATCGTGACCCAAAGCGGCAGATCGACGCCGTTCATGGCTCGATGACCTCGCCGCGCAGCAGGAATTTCGCGAGCGCGATCGTGCTGGCGAAGCCGAACAGCGCGATCAGCAGCGCCATGTCGAAATACACCGTCGAGCTCGAGCGGATGCCGAGCATCAGCAGTGTCAGCATGCCGTTCAGATAGAACGTGTCGAGCGCGATGATGCGGTCCTGGGCGGCCGGGCCGATAAACAAGCGAATCAGCGCGAATAGCATCGCGAGCATGAAGCACAGTGCCGCGAACGACGCGGCGTAGTCGAAGACGACGTTCATTCGAAAATTCTCATTAGCAAGGTTTCATAGCGTTCCTTGATCCAGCTGATCCACTCCTCGTCGTCGCGCAAGTCGAGCACGTGCAGCGTCACACGGCTGTGATCATGGGCGAGGTCGACCCATACCGTGCCCGGCGTCGAGGTCACGATGCCGGCGAGCACCGCGAGCGCATGCGGGTCGCGCATGTCGAGCGGAATATCGACGAATCCCGAGCGCACTTCACGGTCGCGAACGAGGCCGAGCACGATGCGCGCCACGGCGATATTTGAGCGCACGATGTCGCGCAGCACCCGCACGAGCAGCAGCGGCACGAGATGCAGACAGTCGAGGCGCGGCTGCAGCGGCCGCAGCCGCCGTGCCGCCCACGACAGTGCCATCGCGAGCACCGCGCCGAGCACGATGTGGCCGAGCGCGAGAGTCTGGTTCAGCAGCAGCCACATCACGGTAAGCACGATGGTCAGCGCGATCGGCCAGCGGTCCGAGATCGCTTTCATGGCGCCTCCCCGTCGATCTCTGCCGCAATGCGCGAGCCGAGCACCGTCTCGATATAGATCTGCGGATCGTGCAGGGAACGGGCAGTCGCCTCGAAAAAGCGCATCAGCGGCCCGGACCAGGCGGAGATCCCGAGGCAGAGCAGCACGAGCGCCGCGACCGGGGCCGCTTCGATGACCTGCAGCCGAGGTGTGCGCCGCTCAGCCGAGGACCAAAACACCCGTATGCCGATGCGCGTCAGCGCGATGATGCTGACGATGCCGGTGGCGAGAACGGCCACCGCCAAGATCCAGCCCGCATAGCGCATCCCGACGACCGGCGCCGTCTCGAGAATCACCGAGAGCAGCGTGAACTTCGCGACGAAGCCGGGCAGCGGCGGCAGCCCGGCGACGAGCAACACGCAGCAGACGAACATGAGCCCGAGGAACGCCATCGCTGCCGGAATCGCCGTGCCGACTTCCTCCTCGGTGCCGTACGGATCGGGGTTCGTGACGCCGAAGGCCATATACAACGGCAGCGCGTCGCCCTGCGACTCGGTCATCGTCTCCTGCGGCGACGACATCCGCGTGCGCTCTGTCATGCCAGTTAGCAGGAAGAACGTGGCGGTCGTCAGCACCGAGGTCGCGAGGTAGAACAGCACCGGCGGTGTGGCGGCTTCGATGCCGAGCCCGAGCGCCGCGAGCAGCAGCCCGGAAGAGACGATCACGGAATAGGCCACGAGGCGTTTCAAATGCTGCGCTGCGAGCATGCCGATCATCCCCGAGACGAGGGTGATAATGCCGGCGTAGTAGAGGATCGAGCCGAGGATCGTCGCCGCCGCTTCGTCCTCGCTCGTCAGCGTGCCGAGGCGAAGCACTGCGTAGATGCCGACTTTGGTCATGACCGCAAAGCCGGCGGCCACCGGCGCAACGGAGACGGTATACGCGCCCGGCAGCCATGAATTGAGCGGCCAGCTGCCGGCCTTGACCAGGAACGCGGTGCCGAGAATCCACGCACCAGCGTCGAACAGAGCGCGATCGGCGGGATCGAGCGCGGCGACGCGGCCGAACAGATCGGCCATATTCAACGTGCCGACCGTGCCGTAAATCAGCGCAACGCCGATCAGGAATAGAAACGAGGAGGTGAGGTTGATCGCAATGTAGTGCAGACCCGTGCGGACGCGCGCGCCGCCGACGCCGCGCAGCACGAGACCGTACGATGCGACCAGCAACACCTCGAAGAAGACGAACAAGTTGAACAGGTCACCGGTCAGGAATGCGCCGTTCTGGCCCATCAGCAGCAGCTGGAACAGCGCATGGAACGGCTGGCCGGGGCGGTCCCAGTGCGACGCAGAATAGACGAGCGCCGCGAGCCCGACGATCGACGTCAGCGCGAGCATCATCGACGACAACCGATCGACCACGAGCACGATACCGAATGGCGCCGCCCACGAGCCGACCGCGTAGACGCTGACTCCGTCCGGCCAAGCGGGATCGGCCGCGTTGTTGATTTGATAAAGCAGCGTGAGCGCGACGCCCAGCTGGATCAGCACCGAGGCGAAAGACAGCGAGTTGCGCGCGACGCGTTGCTGCTCCCGCAGCAGCATGATCAAGGCGGCCGCGACCAGCGGCACGATGATCGGCAGAATCGGCAAATGATCGAGCAGCGCGCTCATTCCTCGGGCTCCCGTCCGTCCACGTGGTCGGTGCCCGACAGGCCGCGTAGCGCGATCAGCACGACCAAGAAGAGCGCCATGGTGGCGAAGCCGATCACGATCGCCGTCAGCACGAGGGCTTGCGGCACGGGATCCGCATACAACGCCGGGTCGGTGACAGCTTCCGCGAGAATCGGCGGACGCTGCACCTCGAGCCGTCCCATGCCGAAGATGAAGAGATTCGTGGCATACGACAACAGCGACAGACCCATGATGACTTGAAATGTCCGCGGGCGCAGCACCAGCCACACCCCTGCGGATACGAGGACACCGATCGCGCAGGCGTACACCGCTTCCATCAGGCGGACACCTCCGTCGCGATTTCGCGCGGCGTGGGCTCGACCGCCGCGGTGCGGCGCGGGCTGCGCATCGACTGATGGGCGAGGGCGACGAGCATCAGCACGACCGACCCGACCACGACCATGTACACCCCGAGATCAAAGATCAGGGCGCTCGACAGGTGCAGGTCGCCGATCACCGGCACGTGCAGATCCAGCGTGAGCGCGGTGAGGAACTGCGCCGCGGCGAACCAGGCGAGGATGCCGGCGCCGCCGGCGGACAGAAGCCCGAGCGCGATCCATAGCTGCGGATGAATGCGCAGCCGCGCCTCGACCCACATCGTACCGCCGACCATGTATTGAATGATGATTGCCGTGGCCATCACCAGCCCGCCGACGAATCCGCCGCCCGGCGAATTGTGGCCGCGCAGCAGGAAGTACACCGATACCATCGCCGCCATCGGGCCGAGCAGGCGCACGAGCACGGCCGGAATCTTCATGTAATTGCGCGGTAACGGATCGTCGATGGTCGTCACCGGCGGCATGGGATCGGCATCGTGCGACATCGGCACTGCGATGCTCTCCGGTGCCGGCCGGAAACGGCGTAACAGGCTGTAGACGACGATCGCCACGATCGCGACCACGGTGATCTCGCCGAAGGTGTCCAAGCCGCGGAAATCGACCAGGATCACATTCACGACGTTGCGCCCGCCGGCAACCTCGAGCGAATTGGCGACATAGTAGTCGCGAAGCGCGGAGATGTTGGGGCGTGTCAGCACGGCGAACACCAGCGCGGCCGCGCCGCTGCCGGCAGCGACGGCCAGCGCGAAGTCGCGGATCCGCCGGCCGCGCGCGCGCGGTGTGCGCCGGCGCGGATCGTCGAACGGAATGCGTCTCGGCAGCCAGCGCAAGCCGAGCAGCATCAGCACGATCGTGACCACCTCGACCGAAATCTGCGTCAGCGCGAGGTCGGGTGCAGAGAACCAGGCGAACGTGAGGGAAGTGACGAGGCCCGCGCCGCCGCCCATGATCAGCGCCGCGAGCCGATGGAATTTCGCCTGCTGCGCGGCGCCGATCGCGCAGGCTGCCCCCCCGATCCACAGCAGCGCGAACAGCGGATCGATCGGATGCAGCGGCACGTCGCCCGCCGTTAGGCTAATCGTGCCGAAAGCCGCAATGCCTGCGACCAACGCGATGCCGACGATCGCGAGCAGCTGGGATTGCAAACGACGCGTGAAGAACAAATGCGAGATCCGCGCAGCGCCGCGCAAGATGATGACATTACTGACGTCGAACATCCGCGCCGCGTTGATTCGCGACATCAGCGGCGTGCGGCGCATCGTCAACCCGCGCCGTACCAGGAACAGATAGGTCGCGACGCCGCCGGCAAGGGCAATGAAGCTCATGATCAGCGGCGCGGTTATGCCGTGCCAGATGACCAGCTCGTACTCGGGGAGATTTGCGCCGAGAATCGACCCCATCGCCGTCTCGAGCAGCCCTCCGACGGTCACCGCCGGAAAGATGCCGACGAGCAGGCAGGCGACGACGAGCAGCGCGCTTGGCAGCAGCATGCCGCGGGTCGGCTCATGCGCCGGGCGCGGCAGATCCGTCGACAGCGGCCCGAAGAACACCTGGCAGACGAAGCGGAGGGAGTAGGCCACGCTGAATACGCTCGCGATCGTCGCGATCGCGGGCAGAGCGAACGCGTACCCGGTCGCGCC
>CAZFJU010000247.1:0-6030 GCA_964518995.1 uncultured Gammaproteobacteria bacterium | reverse complement strand
GGCGAGATTCGCACCGAGGTGATCGATCTGGCGCCGCGCCGCGCCGCGGCCGACGCCGCCGTGAGCGGCGCTCGGGAGACCCCCGCGGCACGGCCCGCGGAAGCCGAATCGGCGGCGTCCAGCGCGGATCGGCCGGCCGCTGCGGCTCCGCCCGCCTCGTCGCCACCCACCGCCCCGCCGAGCGCGTCCGCCGAGGCCGACGGTGCGACCACGAGCGCTGCGAGCGGTGCAGCCGCGCGCGATGCTCCCGCCGCGTCCGCCTCAGGAGCGACCCGAAGCAACACCGATGCCCCGCCAGCGGCACCGGTGGCGGAGCGACGCACAGAGACGACGCGAGCGGCAACTCCCACTCCGACGACGACGCCGTCGGCTACGCCGCCGCCGCGTGCCGATGCGCCGACGCCCGCCGCGACGGGCGATTGGGCGGTGCAGCTCGGCAGCTTCAGCAACGAGGACAACGCACGCCGACTGGTCAGCCGCGTCGCGAGCGCCGGCCACGAGGCAACGATCTCGTCGTTCAGCTCGAACGGCCGCGCAATGTATCGAGTGCGTGTCGGCCCGCAGCCGACGCGGGCGGCGGCGGAGGCGGCAGCGTCCGCGCTCGCGGCGCGCGGCTTCGACACGCAAATCGTGACGGCGCGATAGCGGCTCCCGGCGCATCATGCTGAGCTGGGCAGATTACGCCATCGTGATCACCTGCGCGGCCTCAGGGCTGTTCGGCCTGTGGCGTGGATTCGTCAAGGAAGCCTTCTCGCTCGCCACGTGGCTCGTGGCGATCTTCCTCGCCTGGAAGTTCGCTTGGGTGGTCGAGCCGATGCTCGGCGACTGGATCACCGAGCCCGGGCTCAAGATCTGGGCGGCGCGGGCGGCCATCTTGATTCTCGCGCTGATTGCCGGGGCGTTGATCGGCTGGTTCGTGCGGGCGCTGGTCCACACCACCGGCCTTGGCGGCATGGACCGCCTGCTCGGCGGCGCGTTCGGGGTGGCTCGCGGCGTGCTGCTCGTCGGCCTCGCGGTCATGGGCTTGGAGCTTGCAGGGCTCGATCAGGATCCGTGGTGGCAGGAAGCCCGCTTCCGGCCTTGGGCGACGCAGGTCGCCGAAGCCATTCGCTACTACGGTTCGCTCGGCAGTGCCTATCTGCGGGAGCAAGAGGGCGTTTGAGGGGTCCAATGGCGGCAGAGGGACGGCAGCTATGTGCGGAATAGTCGGGATCGTCGGCCAGGAGCCGGTTAATCAAGCGCTGTATGACGCGTTGACCGTTCTCCAGCATCGCGGGCAGGACGCGGCCGGCATCGTCACGGAAGAGCGCGGCCGCTTGCACACCCGCAAGGGCAACGGGCTGGTGCGCGATGTATTCGAGCAGCGGCACATGCTGCGGCTGCGCGGCCACATCGGGATCGGCCACGTGCGCTACCCGACGGCGGGCAGCGCGAGCCTGTCCGAGGCGCAGCCGTTTTACGTGAACTCGCCGTTCGGTATTTGCCTCGCGCATAACGGCAACCTCGTGAATGCCGACGAGCTGAAGCGTCTCGTCGTGCAGCAGGACCGCCGGCATCTGAACACGACTTCCGATTCAGAGATCTTGCTGAATGTCTTTGCGCACGAGCTCGGCCGCTATGATGCTGCCGCGCTCGAGCCGGATCAGATTCTCGATGCCGTTGAGGCCGTGCATCGCCGTTGCTCGGGCGCCTACGCGGTCGTCGCGCTGATCGTCGGCTTCGGCATCGTCGCGTTCCGAGACCCCCACGGGATCCGGCCCGCGGTGCTCGGCGTGCGCGAGACGAGCCGCGGCACCGAGCGGATGATCGCGTCGGAAAGCGTTGCGCTGGACGCGCTCGGCTTCGAGCTCGAGCGCGATCTGCTGCCCGGCGAGGCCGTGTACATCGACCGCGCGGGCAAGCTGCACAGCCGCATCTCGTCGAAGCGGGCCGGCTATTCGCCGTGCATTTTCGAGTTCGTCTATTTCGCTCGGCCGGACTCGATCATCGACAATCTCTCGGTCTACAAAGCGCGCCTGCGCATGGGCGAAACGCTCGCCGAGAAGATCAAGCGCGTTCGGCCTGATCACGATATCGACGTGGTGATCCCCATTCCGGATACCTCGCGCACCGCGGCCATGCAGGTGGCTTTACGGCTCGGAGTGAAATACCGCGAGGGTTTCATCAAGAACCGTTACATCGGGCGCACGTTCATCATGCCGGAGCAATCGGAACGGCGTGCATCGGTGCGCCGCAAGCTGAATGCGATCGACCTCGAGTTCCGCGGCAAGAACGTGCTGCTCGTCGATGACTCGATCGTGCGCGGCACGACGTCGCAACAGATCATCGATATGGCGCGCGAGGCCGGCGCCCGCAAGGTGTATTTCGCGTCGGCCGCGCCGCCGGTGCAGTTTCCAAATGTATACGGCATCGACATGCCCGCGGCGACGGAGCTGGTGGCTGCCGGCCGCTCGGTGGAGCAGGTCGAAAAGCTGATCGGCGCCGATTGGCTCGTCTACCAGGATCTCGAGGATCTCGTGCAAGCCGTTCATCACGAGAACGCCGATCTCGAGTCCTTCGATACGTCCTGCTTCTCGGGGTGCTACGTGACCGGAGACGTCAGCCGCTCGTATCTCGATGAGCTCGAGATGCTGCGGTCGAATTCCGCGAAAGCGCTGCGCGATGCGGAAGCGCGCCGCGAGGAGTACGACGAGGAAGAGGAGGACGAGATCCAGGCCGTAACGGGGCTGTAGACGGCGCATCCGCGCAGCCCCGGTACCCTCGGCCTTACATGCTCGGCGAGTTGCGCCTGCTTGCAGCCGGCTGCGTCCGACCGGGAGTGCCCGCCGCCGTATGGGCGCTTCAGATCAGCTCGACGCGGTAACCGTTCTCGTCCCAGTGGAGCACGTAGCCATGCTCGTGCCATGCGCCGAGCACGATCCGCTCGGCCGGCTCGCCGTCGATCTCCAGCGCATGCACGCCGGGCCGATGGGTGTGGCCGTGCAGCAGGCGCCGAACGCCGAACTCGCGCATCGTTTTCTCGACCGTCGCGGCGTTCACATCCATGATGGCTTCGGGTTTGTCGGCGGACTCCGTGAGGCTGACATTGCGAATCTGGCTTGCGATCGCTCGCCGCTCCGCGATCGGCTTCGCGAGGAATTCGCGCTGCCAGGCCGGATCACGCAGCATCGTGCGCAGCTCCATGTAGCGCGCATCGTCGGTGCACAGCAGATCGCCGTGCGTCAGCAAGACCGGCTCGCCGTACAGATCGATCGTCTCGTAGTCGCCGAGCAGGGCCGCGCCCGTGGCTAATGCGAAGCGGCGCCCGAGCAGGAAATCATGGTTGCCATGCATGATGAAGCACGGCACCTGCGCGCGTGCGAGCGCGGCGAGCGCGGCGATAACGGGCTTCATCGCGGGATCGGTGTCATCGTCGCCGATCCAGGCTTCGAACAGGTCTCCGAGGATATAGACGGCGTCTGCGTTCAGCGCCTGCTCGTGCACCAGCGTTTCGAATCGGGCGATCGCTTCCGGTCTTCGTCCTTCGAGGTGCAGATCGGAGATGATGATCGTCCCCATTGCCGAATCACTCTTCGATCAGCTCGATACTCTCGATCACGATCGGATCGATCGGAACATCGCGCGTGAACGCGCCGCCGGCGCCGGTGGGTCGATGGCCGATCTCGTCGACGATGTCCATGCCCTCGATGACCGTGCCGAACACGGCATAGCCCCAGCGCGTCGGCCGCGGATTCAGATCCAGGTTATCGGCCAGGTTGATGTAGAACTGGCTGGTCGCGGAATGCGGGTCGTTGGTTCGCGCCATGCCGACCGAGCCGCGCAGATTGCTCAAGCCGTTGCCGGACTCGTTCACTGCCGTGCGCGGCGCCGGCTTCTCGGCAAGGTCCTCGGTGTAGCCGCCGCCCTGGGCGACGAAGCCGTGCACGACGCGATGAAAGATCGTGCCCGTGTAATGGCCTTCGTCCACGTAGCTCAAGAAGTGCTCGACAGTCAGCGGCGCGCGGTCCGGCTCCAGCGCGATGACGAACGACCCGAGGGTCGTGTTGACGCGCACCGTCTGCGCGGCGGCGCTCGCGGAAACGAGACCGAGGCCGCCGAGCGTCGACACGAGAAAGATCAGGCGGAAGAGCGTGCGCATGATTACCGTCCTCTTTAATCTTCCGGTCGAGAGACCGCCAGAACGTTCAGGTCCCAGTGCGCAACAGGTTAGCCGATAACGTGTTCTGCATCAGCGTCGCGACCGTCATCGGCCCGACGCCGCCCGGCACGGGCGTGATCAACCGCGCCCGCTCCTGCGCGGTCTCGAATTCCACGTCGCCGACGATGCGGCCGTCGTCGAGACGGCTGATACCGACGTCGATGACCACCGAGCCCGGGTTGATCCATTCCCCCTTCACGAGATGCGGCTTGCCGGCGGCCACGATCAGCACATCGGCGACTCGCACGTGCGAGGCGAGGTCTTGCGTGAACCGATGCGTGACCGTCACCGTGGCGCCAAGCAGCAGCATCTCGAGCGCAAGCGGCCGACCGACGTGATTCGACGCGCCGACGATCACCACGTGCTTGCCTTTGACCTTGACGCCCGACCGCTCGAGCAGGATCACGCAGCCATGCGGCGTGCACGGCCGGAGGATCGGGATGCGCTGCGCGAGCCGCCCGACGGTATACGGATGAAAACCATCGACGTCCTTGCTCACGGCGATCCGCTCGATGACTCCAGTCTCGTCGATGTGATCCGGCAGCGGGAACTGCACGAGAATGCCGTCGACGTCATCGTTCGCGTTGAGCTCGTCGATCAGATCGAAGACCTGCTGCTGCGTGGTCGTCGCCGGGAGATCGTACGAATAGGAGCGAATGCCGACGTCATCGCAGGCTTTGCGCTTGTTGCGGACATAGATCTCGGACGCGCTGTCGGTACCGACCAGGACGACCGCGAGGCCTGGCGGGCGGTGCCCGCGCTCCACACGCTCTTTGATTCTATCGGCGACCTCCGCACGCAACGCGCGCGCGATCGCCTTGCCGTCGATAATGTCCGCGGCCATTCTGTGCTCCGCTCGAGGGGAAGGACGCGGATTCTCGCATGGGCTTTCCAGCTGCCTCAAGGCCGGCAAGCCGAAAGCAGCAGGGCACAGTGTTTGACGCTGGCCGAGCGCGCCCCTAACATCCGATTTCCGCTCTCCGGGTCTCGATGGCGAGCAGTCGGTCGGGGCATGGCGCAGTCTGGTAGCGCATCTGCTTTGGGAGCAGAGGGTCGGGGGTTCAAATCCCTCTGCCCCGACCATCGTCGCGCCAGCCGATCGGCGCGCCGTCGTTTCCGTGCAGCCGGAGCGGTACAAAGCGCCCGTAGCTCAAGCGGATAGAGCATCGGCCTTCGATCGAGGGAGCCTTCGGCGGGAATAGGAACCGTCGAAGTGGACTGCACTGTAACGGGGAAACCTTAACGGGTCGTGCCGATGGCAATCCCGTGGAAACCGGCTACCCGAGCGCGTCGCATCCCAGTAGAATGGGGCGCCCGGCAGCGGGGATCCGTAGAGACTATACGT
Source organism: uncultured Gammaproteobacteria bacterium (assembly GCA_964518995.1). Lineage (GTDB taxonomy): Bacteria > Pseudomonadota > Gammaproteobacteria > Steroidobacterales > Rariloculaceae > ZC4RG20. The sequence goes on along the minus strand of CAZFJU010000247.1, from coordinate 487 downwards.
GCGGCACCTGAGAGGGTGAAGAGATAGTCCAGACCACAAACTCCGCGGTGCGGGGGCTGCGAAAGCAGTAGTGGTAAGCTAAGCCGAGGGTTGCAGGTTCGAGTCCTGCCGGGCGCGCCATCCGGCTTCGAGGCCGGCGCGCGAGTCAAAGATTGGGATCTGGTGGGCGTAGCTCAGTTGGTAGAGCCCCGGATTGTGGATCCGGCCGTCGTGGGTTCGAGTCCCATCGTCCACCCCATTTCCCTTTGTTTTATACGCGAAGTCGTTGAATCTTAGAGATTCAATGATTTAGTGCCTTCGGGCAAAAGTGGCTGCTACACGGCTTGTTACACACTGCCGTGGAGCAATCACCTTGAATAACATCCAGAAGTACATCGTTCCGCGCGGCAAGCGCGGCATCTACTACCTCCGCCGCCGTATCCTCAGCCCGCTTCGCGTCCTTATGGCGGGAGACGGGAGTACGTTCGCTCGCTCGGGACCGCGCGCC
>CAZFJU010000246.1:1331-6054 GCA_964518995.1 uncultured Gammaproteobacteria bacterium | reverse complement strand
GGTTAGTGGGCCCGGACCCCAATTACCCCCCCATTACCCCCCCCCCCCAATCCACCGCCGTCCGTCACAGCAGCCGCCGGTCGTGCAGCACGTCGACAATGAAGCGCGCGGTTTGCGCCGGCGTCGTGTCGCGGACCGACGCCGGCGGGTGCCAGGTGCGCTGGATTGCCGTGGTGATATCCGGGTAGTACGGCGTCAGCGGCCGCGGTACGGCCTCGTCGACGGATTCCCGCAGCAGATCCGCCATCGGAAAAGCCGCGCGGATCTCCGGATCGTCGTAGACCGATTCGATTGTCGCGAGCAAGCCTTCGCCGAGCATGTACTGCTTCTGGCTCGCGGCGGACGTCAGGCAGGCCACCGCCTCGACCGCGAGCTGCGGATGCTTGCTGAATGCACCGATCGCGATGTTGACGCCGCCGAGCGGCGGCGCGCTCGCGCGGCCCCGCTCGACCGCCGGCCATCGCGACCAGCCGAAATCATCCTGGAGCGGTCGGCCGGCCTCGGCCGTGTAGACGAACGGCCAGTTGACCATGAAGCCGCCGTTGGCCGCGCGGAAACCGGCCTGCGCGACGCCCTCGTCGGCGTTGGCCAACGCCGGCGGCGCCGACGGCGAGTCGGCAAGCCGCCGAATAATCCGCGCCGCCGCGCGCCCGGCGGCAGAGTCGATCGCCGGGACGGCATCCCGGCCGGCGGCAGGATCGATGAGCACGCTGCCGCCGGCCGATGCGATCAGCGCGTTGATCAGCACCGTATAACCTTCGTAACGCCGCGCCTGAACCTGCACGGTCGTGCCGGTGCGCTCCGCTGCATCGATGATCTCGTCCCAGGTCAGCCGGCGCTCGAGATCGAGGTCGGCCGCGTCCGCCACGCTCTTGCGCACCCACAACAGCTGCGTATTCGCGTTGAACGGCACCGCGAACAGCCGCCCGTCCCAGATCGCGCTCGTGAGCGGCGCATCGAGCATGCCGCCCGTCAGTGCCTCGCGCTCCTCGGGGCCGAGCTCGCGCAGGAAGCCGGTATTCGCGAACTCGGCGAGGTAGGGCAGATCGAGGCTCATGAGGTCGATGCTTGAATCCCGCGCGGCGAGCCGGCGCACGAGCTGCTCGCGTTGCGCGGTCGAGTCGCGCGGGAGCAGCGCCGTGCGCAGCCGATAGCGCCCGTCGGCCTGCCGTTCGCACTGCTCCGCGAGGAGCGTCTGGGTGCCGTTGTCCGGATTGATGTGCCAGTGGAGCGTCGGCGCCGTGTCAGGCTCGCCGCAGCCCGCGAGCAGCAGCGCGCTCGCGAGCAGCGCGGCGCCGAGCCCGGCCGCATGCGCTCGATTGCCGCGGGACGGCAGATCTCTCACCCTCATGGCGCGAGGATACTCTGGAAAGAGGAGTGACTTCGGTTAGGATCTACCCCGAAGCGCTCGACGCACACCCCGGAACAAGAGGATCGACCATGACCCACACCCCAGGCATGAAGACGCTCGCACTGCTCATGCTGTCGCTCGTTACCGTCTGCGCGCACGCGGTGCGCTATCCGGAGGGCTATGCCGACGATCGCGCCGCCATCGTCGATCTGCAGGGCCGCTACGTGATGGCGATGGATTATTTCGATGCCGACGGCTACGCCGCCGTATTCGCCGAGGACGGCGTGCTCGATTGGGCGCGGGGCGTCGTCGAGGGCCGGGACGCGATCCGCGAGTTCATGGCCAGCGGCACGTACGATCTGACGCGCGGCGCCCCCGAAGCGACGACGCCCGACGGCGAAAATTGGCCTTCGACCGTGCGTCATCTCATTACCAACCAGGTCATCGATGTCGACGGCGATACGGCGCGCGCGCTCACCTACTGGATCCAGTTCAACAACAATGCCGAGCGCGACCAGGTCGAATGGATGCTGTTCGGCTCGTGGTACGACGAGTTCGTCAAGATCGACGGCGAGTGGTTCTTCAGCCTGCACCGGATTCACAACGAAGGTAACCCGCGCACCTTCACGGCCGGTCAGGACAATCCCGTCAAGCTCCTGCTGGAGTGACGCGGCGTTGGGCGACGACGTGCATTCAGTCATCCTCGATAACGGGATGACGGTGATCGCCTGGCCCGACCGGGCGATCCCCAATGTTGCCCTCTACAACTTCGTGCGCGCCGGCAGCCGCAACGAGGTGCCGGGCACGACGGGGCTCGCGCACTTCTTCGAGCACATGATGTTCAACGGCACCACGCGGCGTGCCCCGGGCGAGTTCGACCGCACGATGGAAGCCGAAGGCGGCGCTAACAACGCCTTCACGAGCGAGGACATCACGGTCTATCAGGACTGGTTCCCGAAGACCGCGCTGGCGACCGTTTTCGATCTCGAGGCGGATCGGCTCGCCAATCTCGCGTTCGTGCCCGAGGTCGTCGAGAGCGAGCGCGGCGTCGTCGACTCCGAGCGTCGCCTCGCCGTCGACGACGACAACGAAGGTCGCCTGATGGAGCAGGTGCAGGCGCTGGCCTTCGTGGCCCATCCGTACCGCCACCCGATCATCGGCTGGCCGTCGGATATCCGCTCGTGGACCCGTGAGGATCTCACCGGGTTCTTCCGGACGTACTACGCGCCGAACAACTGCACGCTGGTGGTCGTCGGTGACGTCGACGCCGACGAAGTCTTTCGCCTTGCGCGGGAGCATTTCGGCCGCATTCCGGCGCAAGCGCCGCCGCCTGCCGTGCGCGTTCGCGAGCCCGAGCAGCAGGGCGAACGCCGCATCGTGATCGAAGCGGACGCGCAGACGCCGCTGTTGCAGCTGGCGTATCACGCCCCGGCGGCGGCCGACCCGGAGATGCCGGCGTTCGAGCTGCTGCTGCGGATCCTGGCCGAAGGCGATTCGTCGCGGCTGCATCGCACTCTCGTCGAGCAGCAGTGTGTCGCGGTGGAGGTCGGCGGCTATCTGCAGGAGGGTTTCGATCCGGGCCTCGCATGGTTTTTTCTGACGTTGCCGGCCGACAGCGATCCGGCGGTTGCCGAGGCGGCCTTCACCGCGGAGCTCGAGCGGGTCGCGCGCGAGGGCGTCACGGCGGCCGAGCTCGCCAAAGCCAAGAGTCTCGTGACGGCCGATGTCTGGCGACGGCTCACGACGATCGATGGCAAGGCGCGGGCGCTCGGCACGTATGCCATATTCCACGGCGACTACCGCAAGCTTTTCAGTGCGATCGAGCGGCACGACGCCGTCACCGCCGAGGAGGTGCAGCAGCTCGCGGCGCGTCGGCTGGTGTCGAGCAAGCGTACGGTAGGCGTGCTGCTGCCGCTGGTCGAAGACGAAGCCGCATGAGCGCAATGGGGCTTGCATGGGCCGCGTCCGACCCCCGCCGATGACCAAGACGCCCATTCCCGCCGCAGCTCAGGGCCAAACGCTCGCCGTGCGCGTGCCGCCGTTCGACCGCGTCCGGCTCGGCAGCGGCGCAACCTTGCTGCTGATGGCGCGGCGCGGTATTCCACTGATCGGCTTCCAGGCGCTCGTGCGCGGCGGCGCCGTCGCCGATCTACCGGAGCGGCCGGGCATGGCGAGCCTGCTGGCGGAACTGCTCGAGAAGGGCGCCGGCTCGCGCGACATGTACGAGTTCGCCGACGCCGTCGCCGCGGTCGGCGGTCATCTATCGGCCGGCGCCGGACGCGAGGCGATGGCGATCTCGGGCGAGTTCCTCGCGCGCGATCAGGCGCTGATGATCGAGTTGCTGGCGGATCTGCTGCGGCGCCCGCATCTCGAGGCGGCCGAGCTCGCGAAGATTCGTGATCGGCAGATCGACCTGATCCGCGCAGACAAGGACGGCGACTACGATTCGCTTCTGCCGATTTACGGCGCGGCCGCGCTGTTTCGCGAGCATCCCTACGGCTGGCCGATCGACGGCAGCGAGCACAGTCTCGAGCGCATGACTCACGATGACGTCATGCGCTACTACCGGGAGCAGATTGGCGGCGACCGGCTGATACTCGCCGTGGCCGGCGACTTCGACAGCGCTGCGTTGCGCGATCGGCTCGCGGCCGCTTTCGGTGATTTCGCGCCTGCGCCGGCGCCCGCACCGCGGCTCGACGCGATGCCGCGCGTCCGCGGCCGCCGTGTGCTGCTCGTGGATGCGCCCACCTCCGTGCAAACGTACTTCCTGATCGGCAATGTCGGCGTGGCACGCACGCATCCCGACCGCGCCGCGATCGATGTCGTCAACACGCTGCTCGGCGGGCGCTTCACCTCGCTGCTCAACTCTGAGCTGCGCGTGCGCAGCGGCCTCACGTACGGCGCCCGCTCGCAGCTTCTGCGGCGGACGCAGCCCGGCGCGTGGCAGATGGTCTCGTTCACGCGCACCGAGGCGACCGGGGAAGCCGTGGATCTCGCGCTCGAGGTGTATGGCCGCTTCAAGGCGGGCGCGTTCGACGACGCGCTGCTCGAATCCGGCAAGCGGTACGTCGCCGGCCAGTTCCCAATGGAGCTTCAGACGGCGACGCAGTGGGCTCGCCAGCTGGCCGAGCTCGAGTTCTACGGGCTCGATGCGAGCGATGTCGAGGGCTATGGGCCCGCCGTCGCGGCCGTTACGCGCGAGGATGCGGCGCGGGTCGCGGCAGACGTCTTTCCGCCGGCGGACGATCTCGTGCTGGTCTTCATCGGCGCGGCAGATCAGATCCGCGACGTTGTCGCGAATTATGGGCCGGTCACGGAGATGAGCATCACGGACCCCGTGTTCTCACCGCCCGCAGGCTGACCGGCCCCCGC
>CAZFJU010000246.1:0-1231 GCA_964518995.1 uncultured Gammaproteobacteria bacterium | reverse complement strand
TATCGACTATCGCCTATCGACCCGTCTCCGGCGATAGGTTGCCGAAACCGACGGTACGGTCGTTCACGGTGAACGCCTGAATGAACCCGCCGTCCTCGCCGTCGTGGCGCGGCGCGATCAGGATCGCGATCTTGTCGCCGGGCTTCACGCTGCCGCGGGTGTAGCCGGCGCGATAGAAGTGGCTCGCGCTATGGCCTTCGTACTCCGCATCGCGAGTGCCGCGCTCGTCGTCGGTAATCTCGACGATCGCGGACGTATGCGGGTTGATGACGCTCCACTTCTTGACCACGCCCTCGATGGTGACGCGCTGGCTGAAGTCGAACTGCGCGGCCGAATGATGCGCAGCGGCCATGAATCCCCAAGCCAGAAGTGCTGGTGCGCCGATGGCGACGGTAAGTTTCTTGATAACTGACGACATAAGACTCTCCTCGTCTCTCACTCGAGCCCGCTGGGCGGACCGCTCGCGCGTATCGTTCGGTGCCGAATCATTCCTTGTCTTCGCGAATCTGATAGACGTCGCTCATGCGCGCGTCGATCGGCTCGCCGGCCTCGAGTTGCGCCCGCCGCAGCTCGAGCAGCTCGTACCACAGCTCGTCCTGACAGGCATACGGCAGCATGAAGCCATCGTAGCGCTCGTACTTGCGCTCGATGGTGACCGGTTCCGTATAGTAGACGGGATCGGTGATCGTCGCCTGATACGTCAGCACCGGTGTGCCGTTCGCATCCTCCTCGACGAAGAAGCGCTCGTTGATCGTCGCTTCCTCGCTATATGGGTTCGCGGGCTGATCCTGGCTGTCCAGCAGGTCCGTGGTCTCGACCACGAGCACGTTGCCTTCCCAATGACCCTGCGAATAGCCGGCGCGGCTCGGAATGCGCTGCTCGGGCGGAAGCTGCCGCTCGCCGATGTAAATTCGCCGCGTTTCGTCCCCGACCTCGAAGATGATCGTGAGCTGATCCGGCTTGTGGATGAACTCGAGCGGATACGACCCCGGCATCGACATCATGGTCGGCACGCCATAGGTCGCACAGTGCGTCGCCGCGTTCAGCCTTTCGGGGCCTGCGAGCTGGCGATACTCCTCGACCCGGCGCTGGCCTTCCTCCGTCAGCGGCAGCCCGGCGCGCGGGGCGCCGAACCCGGAGCTGCGGGCCTGGTTCGCGCCGCTATAGGCCGTCCAGACGCCCGTCAGATCGGGGCGCTCGGATTGCTCGGCAGCGGCCGGCTCCGGCACCG
>CAZFJU010000245.1:0-6118 GCA_964518995.1 uncultured Gammaproteobacteria bacterium | reverse complement strand
GCCCGGCCAAGAAGGTCTGCAACGCGTGGGCGGGCTCCGCGCTGCTTCGCGACGCGGCGCTGGTCCGCCGCATCGTCGAAGCGGTCGTCGCCGCCGTCGACGTGCCGGTCACCCTGAAGATTCGCACGGGTTTCGACGCCGCGAGCCGGAATGCGGTCGAGATTGCGCGGATCGCCGAGGACTGCGGAATCGCCGCGCTCGCCGTGCATGGCCGCACGCGCGATATGCAGTATCGGGGCGAGGCCGAGTACGAGACGATTGCGCGGGTGAAGCAGGCCATACGCATTCCCGTCATCGCGAATGGCGACATCGACTCCCCGCAGAAGGCGCGCGACGTGCTCGCGAAGACCGGCGCCGATGCGCTGATGATCGGCCGTGCGGCGCAGGGTCGGCCGTGGATATTTATCGAGATTGCGCATTTTCTTGCGACCGGCGAGGTGCTGCCGCCGCTTCCGCCGGCACAGGTGCACGAGGTTTTGCAGGCTCATATTTGCGCGCTGCATGCGTTCTACGGCGAGGAGCGCGGCGTGCGCATCGCGCGCAAGCACCTCGGCTGGTACGCGAAAGATCGGCCTGAGAATGCGGCCTTTCGCGCGGTCGTCAATCGCGCCGAGACGGCTGCTCAGCAACTCCGCCTGACGTTCGAGTATTTCTCGGCTCTCGAGTCGAAAGGACCCGGCGGGCGGCGCATGGCGGCCTGACGGCTCGCCGAGGAGGGATGTCGATGACACGTACGCCTTCTACCATCGCGCGCACGGCTCCGGCGGTGCTGCTCCTCGCCGGGCTCACGGCACAGGCGCAGACATCCGCCGGGCTCGAGCCGCTTTTCGACGGCACGCTGGCCGGCTGGACGGTCGAGAACGATGCAGCCGTCACCGTCGACGACGGCGTGCTGCGTATCGAGGCGCCGCGCGGCTGGCTGCGCTCGAACGAGCAGTACGGCGATTTTTCGTTGCGGATCGAGTTCCGCTTCCTAGACGACGACACCGACAGCGGCATCTTTGTGCGGGCGCTGGCCGACGGCACGTTCGGTCCCGGCTGGCCGAACAATGCCTATCAGGTGCAGCTGCGGAACCCGATCGGCGAGAGCCGCTTTCCGCCGGTCGGCGGCTTGTTCAGACACGGCAAGCCGCAGGGCGAGACCCGTTTCGATGCCGCCGATGCAGAGCGGCTTTCGCTCGGCACCGGCGAGTGGCAGACGCTCGAGATCGACGTCGAGGGGGAAGAGTTGGCGGTGCGGTTGAACGGCGAGGCATTGACCGACGCGTGGGCCATCGAGAATCCGCGCGGCTATATCGGCATCCAGGCGGAACTGGGCGCGATCGAATTCCGCGCAATCGAGATCGCCCGGCGTTGAGGCCGCCTGATGGCGGGCGGCAAGCCCGGCGCGGAGCCGCGCCGGCCGTCACACGACCGGCGGCGTCATCCCGCGGTGGAAGATCCACGCGACCGCATACGCGATCGGCGCGATGACGAACGTGAGCGCGATGGCATACAGCAATGCGAGCCGCCCCATGCCTTTCAGCTTCGAGAAGTCGGTGATGATGCCGATCGCGACGAACGTCAGCATGAACATCATGTGCCGCATCGGGCTTTGCAGCGCCGCGGTGCCGGCGTCGAGCGCTTCGCCGGCCTGCGGCGAAAGTGAGGCGATGGCCACGAAACTGAGCCAGGCGATCAGGTAGCCGAGCACGAACTTAGGAAAACGGAACCAGATCTCCGACGGTCCAACGGTGCGTCGCCCGGGCCGCTTCTCGACCTTGTAAACCCAGATGAGGGCGAGGACGAACGTCCAGATGCCGATGAAGACGTCGATCCATACCTTCGTCAGCACGGCCGAGCTCAGGATCCAGCCGCTTTGCCACTGCTCGCCGCTGTCCTGCAGGTGGCGCGCGATCATCAGCTCGTCGAGCAATGCGCCCGCGGCGGCGTCCGCGCCATCCGTCTTCACCGTCATGCCCATCGCGGCGCCATTGACGATCGGCTGGTCTGGAAAGAACGCCGTATAGAGCCCCGGCAGAACGAGCAGCTCGATCATCGCGAAGACCACGACCAGCATCGACACCGTCACGGGGATGATCGGCCGCGCGCGAATCGCGCCGCCGGTGGCGATCGCGGCTGAGACGCCGCAGATCGAGATGCCCGACGCGAGCACTGCGGACGCGTCGCGCCGCAGCTTGAACGCCCGCCGCGCGAGCGTATAGACGAGCGGCCAGAAGAATAGATAGGCGACGAACGTCGCCGCTGCGCCGGCGAGCAATAACTCGAGCGCAAATTCGGTAGCTTCCACGGTCATGGCGCCGAGATTGACGCCGAGAAATACGATTGCCGTCTTGATGAACCATTCCGGCTTGGCCGCTTCGCGCAGCGAGGCGGCCCAACCTTTCGCGAAATTGCCGATCGCAAGCCCAGTCAGCAGCGCGAGCAAGTACGGTGCGCCTTCGCCGAGCTGCAGCCCCCAGCTCAGCTCGTTGTCCCGATAAGCGTTCGTGTCGCCGACTACGGCGTCGACCGTTGTGAGATGCATCTCGCTGCCGACGATCCAGCACGCCCAGGTCAGCAGGAAGATCGTCGTGAAGCCGATGATGAACCGGCGCATATCGAGACGCTGAAAGTACGCGCCGATCGATAACAGCCCGGCGAAGACGAAGTAGGTGACGAGCCAGCTGGCGAGCGGATGCCAGCCGGCATAGGCGGCGCCCGATGGCCGCAGCAGCTTGCGCCACTCGAAATCGGCTACGAGATGGGTCCACTCCCACGTGCGCGGCCGCGCCATCCAGCCGACGCTGTCGACGCCGGTCAGAGAGAGAAGGCTCAAGCCGTAGACCGCGAGCCCGATCCACACCGCCCACCAGTCCTCGGTCGTGAGCATCCCGCTCGTCCAACGCCGGTTGGTCACTTGCGCTCACCTCTCTCGACGTGCAGAACGTAGTTGAAGTAGTGGGCTTGATATTGGCGCAGCCAGACGGGCAGACGGCTCATGTCGAAGCGCACGTGCGCCTTGCGCGCACGATGCGTTCGCGCCAGCGCGTCGATAATCAACGCGTCGAGCGCGGCAAGATCAGCGTGCGCGAGGTCGAGCCCTGCGCCCGCAACGCGCCAAACGCCGGCATCCCAGCGCAACGTGAGCTCGGCCGAGCGCTCCGCGGGCATTATCGAAAGGCTTTACGAAAGGATGAAGCGGTCGACCAGCCAACCGAGCACGACCAAGCCGGCGGCGCCGATCGCGAGGCTGATCAGCACGAGCTGCGTCTCCCACGGCTCCCAGGCTTCGGGTTCGCCTGCAAGCGCTTCGGTGCCGATATCTTCTTGTACGTTCGAATCGGTCAGCTCCGTCGATACCATCGATTTCTCCGTTGCCAAGCCGGGCATGCTCGCCGCATTGCGCAGCGAGTATAGCGATCGGCCGCGCGGAGTCGAACCCGAATAGGGTCACGCAGCTCGTCGGCGAACATGAAGCGTCAGCGCACGTCGTCGCGGGCAAGCTCCTCGAGAATGGGGCAGCTTGGCCGATGATCGCCGTGACAGTGCTCGACGAGATGCAGGAGCGTCTGGCGCATAGCGTCCAGTGCTTGGATCTTCTGTTCGAGCTTCGCGATGTGACCGAGCGCCACGCGGCGGACCTCGGCGCTCGGCCGCTGCTGCTGCCACAGCGAGAGCAGCGTCTTGATCTGCTCGATCGAAAAGCCGAGGTCGCGGGCACGGCGGATGAAACGCAGCGTGTGCAGATCGTCGGAGCCGTACATGCGGTATCCCGTGAACGTGCGCGCCGCTTCCGGAATCAGCCCGACCGACTCGTAGTAGCGAATCATCTTCGCCGAGATGCCGGTCGCTTTGGCCGCTTCGCCGATAGTGCAGTAACCGGCCGTGCGGGCGGCATCGGGATCGACGGGGGGTGCAATGCGGCGCGCCATCCGCTGATGGTACGCGTTCGCGGTTGACCTTCCAACGATTGGAAGCCGCATGCTGGCACGTATCCGGCAATGGGCCTTCTACGGCCGCAGGAGCGTATATGAACAGGCACGATTCGCATTCGCACGAGCATCACGGCCACGGGGACGCCCACGCGTGCAGCCCTGCGCACGCTGTCGACCCGGCGCCGCGGCACAGGCAGGGCGCGGGCGAGATGCAGTGGACCTGCCCGATGCATCCGGAAATCGTGCAGGACAAGCCCGGTCCTTGCCCGATCTGCGGGATGGCTCTCGAGCCGCTGACTATCGTCAGCGAAGAGGAGCCCGAGAACGAAGAGCTCCGCGACATGACCCGACGCTTCATCGTCAGCGCAGTGCTGACGGTGCCGCTGGTGATCTTAGCGATGGCCGAGATGATTCCGGGCGTGCCTCAGGGCGCCGTGCCGCAAACGCTGGTGAGCTGGGGAGGCTTGGTATTGGCGACACCCGTGGTGCTGTGGGGCGGCTGGCCGTTCATCGTGCGCGGCTGGAGCTCCATCGTTACGCGCCATCTCAACATGTTCACGCTGATCGCTCTCGGCGTGCTGGCCGCATATGGTTACAGTGTCGTCGCCGTGCTCTCGCCGGGGCTCTTTCCGAACGCATTTCGAGGCGAGAGCGGCGAAGTGGGCGTGTACTTCGAGTCGGCCGCGGTGATCGTCACGCTGGTGCTGCTCGGCCAAGTCATGGAGCTTCGCGCTCGCCACCGGACGGGCGCCGCGATCCGAGCCCTGCTCGGGCTCGCGCCGAAGACGGCTCGGCGCATCGGCGCCGACGGCCGCGACGAGGATGTGCCGCGCGACGAGATCATGCCGGGCGATCTGCTGCGCATACGGCCGGGCGAGAAGGTGGCGGTCGATGGCGTCGTGCGCGAAGGGCGCAGCACGCTCGACGAGTCGATGATCACGGGTGAGCCGGTGCCGGTCGAGAAGCAGCCGGGCGACGACGTGATCGGCGGCACCGTGAACGGCACCGGCACGCTGGTGATGGAAGCGCGGCGCGTCGGCGCGGATACCCTGCTTGCGCAGATCGTCGACATGGTCGCTCAGGCGCAGAGGTCCCGCGCCCCGGTCCAGCGGCTCGCCGACGTGGTCGCGGCGTATTTCGTGCCGGCGGTGGTCGTCGTCGCGATCGTGACGTTCATCGTGTGGGCGCTGGTCGGCCCTGCGCCCGCGCTGTCCTTCGCGCTGATCAACGCCATCGCCGTGCTGATCATCGCGTGCCCGTGCGCGCTCGGTCTTGCGACACCGATGTCGATCATGGTCGCAGCGGGCAAGGGCGCTACGGTCGGTGTCCTGTTCAAGAATGCCGAGGCGATCGAGCTGCTGCGCGCGGTCGACACGCTCGTCGTCGACAAGACCGGCACGCTGACCGAGGGGCGTCCGAAGCTCGTCGCCGTCGTGGCCAGCGGATCCGTCGACGAGGAGCGGATGCTGGCGATCGCGGCGAGCCTCGAGCGCGGCAGCGAGCATCCGCTCGCGGCCGCAATTCTTGGCGGCGCCGAAGATCGTGGGATTGCGCTCGAGCCTGTCGAGCAGTTTGAGTCGCTGACCGGCCGCGGGGTCGCCGGCTACATCGGCGGCGAGCACGCCGCGCTCGGCAATCGCGCGCTGCTCGAGCGGTTCGGGCTCGAGCCGGGCGAGCTCGAGTCCTCCGCCGAGGCGCTGCGCGCCGAAGGTCAGACGGTGATGTATGTGATGAAGGGCCGTGAAGTGCTCGGCTTGCTCGGGGTCGCGGACCCGATCAAGGCGACCACGCCTGACGCCGTCCGGGACCTGCGCCGGGACGGGCTGCGGCTGATCATGGTCACCGGTGACAACGAGACGACCGCGCAAGCGGTCGCGCGCCGTCTCGGTATCGACGAGGTGATTGCCGGCGTGTTGCCTGATCGAAAGGTGGATGTCGTGCGGCAGCTGCAGGCCGAGGGACGCGTGGTCGCGATGGCCGGGGACGGCATTAACGATGCGCCGGCGCTGGCGGCGGCGCAGGTCGGCATCGCGATGGGAACGGGCACCGACGTCGCGATGGAAAGCGCCGGCGTGACGCTCGTGCGTGGCGATCTGCGCGCGATCGTGCGTGCGCGACGCTTGAGCCGCGCCACGATGCGCAACATTCGTCAGAACCTGTTCTTCGCGTTCGTCTACAACGCGGTCGGCGTGCCGATCGCC
>CAZFJU010000244.1:0-6154 GCA_964518995.1 uncultured Gammaproteobacteria bacterium | reverse complement strand
TGCAGCGCGGCGAACTTCACCTCATACTCACGCTTCAGGTCGACCAGCTCGCGCCGCAGCACGTTGAGATTCTCCTCGATTCGGGCTGCATCCTCTGGCGCGAGGCGCATCAGATCGCGCGCCACGATGTCCGCCGACTGGACGGCATTCGCCGGGCTCAGCCAGAAATAGACGGACGGCTCACGCCTACCGCTGCCGCTCGACCATGGCCCTTGCTCCGCCGGCTCGAGGGCGACGGACACGCCTTCCAGCGACGTAGACCACGGCTTCGTCGCATCGATTTCGACGACGCGGATGTTGGCGCCTCGGGCCGCAGTGTAGAGCGGGTCGTCGCGCCACAGCTTGCCGATGGTGACGACGGCCGCGGCGCCGGCCAGCTGCTCCTCGAAGCGGTCGGCGCGCTGAGTCAACAGATTCACCAGCGCGTTCATCCTGCGTCCTTCCTCCGGCACGTTCTCGACGACGATAGACGTGCCTTCCGCAAGTGCCGAGGTGATCGAGTACGTGACGGGCAGCGCGGTCAGCACGAGCACGTCGCCCGGCTCGGCACTCGCGCCCGGCCCCGCAACGACGCTCGCGCCGATTAACAACGCGGCCCGCACAAATGAGCGATTGTTCATCTCAAACCTCCGCCTCTCGGAAGCGGCCGACGGTCATGCGCACCAGCATCGTGATCGCGAAGATGATCGCAGCTACGATAATGATCGCGCCGCCCGACGGCAGCGGCAAATCTAACTGCATCGGCACGATGACTCCTGCGACGCAGCTGAAAGTCGAGATCACCATGCTGACGAAGACGAAGCCCTTCATCGACGTGATGATGTTTCGCGCCGCTGCCGCGGGAATCAGCAGCAACGCCTCGACCAGTACGGCCCCGACGATCTTCAGACATGCGACCGTCAGCAGCGTGATCATGAGCACGAATACGTACTCGAGCACCTGCACGGCCACGCCGCGCGCGCGTGCGAGGCTCGGATTCAGGCTCGCGAGCAGCATGCGGTTGAACAACGGCACGCCCACCGCGAGCACCACGACGATCACGACCAGCAGAACGTTCATGTCGGTATCACTGACCGTCAGCACGGAGCCGAACAGCACCGCCTCGAGGATATGCGTATTGACTCTTGCGGAGACGAACAAAAGCAGAGAGGCCCCGACAGCGAGCGAAATCGACAGGAACACGCCGATCAGCGTGTCCGACGAGATGTGCGTCTTGTTGCGGGTGTAGTTGAGCAGCAGCCCAAACAGTACGCAAAACGAAAACATCGAGACATACGGCTCCGTGTACGGCTCACCGAGCAGCACGCCAATGCCCACACCCGTCATCGCGGCGTTACCGACCGCCTGCGAGAAGAACGCCATCCGCTTCGTCACGACCATCGTGCCGACGCCTCCGAGCACCGGCCCGATCAGCAAGGAGCACAATAGGGCATTGATGACGAAGTTGTACTGGAGCGCTTGCGGTAGGTATCCGTCGTACGCAAGCCCTTGGATGAATGCCCGAATGCCTTCGTAGAGCGCGCTCACATCGCAGCTCCTGCCCTGTTGAACAACATCTCGGCGCCTCGATCGGCGAGCACGGCACTCGGCGCGCCGCTGAACAGCACGGTCCGATTCACGCAAGTGACCGCATCCGCCATTGCCTGCACTTGCACGAGGTCGTGCGCGATCCAGACTACCGTGACGCCTTCAGCCGCGAGCTCGCGGATCACGGCGAGAAACCGCGACTCGCCGACTTCGTCCATGCTCGTCATCGGCTCGTCGAGCACGAGCAGGCGCGGCGCCGGAATGAGCGCCTGCGCAAACAGCACGCGCTGTCGCTCGCCGCCGGACAGGCTGCCAAGCTTGGTTCGGCGCTTACCCTCGAGGCCCACTCGCGCCAGCGCGGCGGCGGCCTCGGACGCGCGCCGGCGCGATAGCCCGATGAATGCGGGCCTGCGCCGTTCGCAAACCAGCGCCATGAAGTCCTCGACGGTGACAGGCAGCGTTCGGTCGAAATCGAGCAGCTGCGGCACATAGCCCACCGTATGCGACGCATCGCGCCACTCGATCGAGACCGAGCCGGTATGCGGCATCTGACCCAGCAAACAGCGGATCAGCGACGTCTTGCCGCCGCCGTTCGGGCCGATGATGCAGTGCACCTCTCCAGCTTCGATCTCGAAATCGACGTCGTGCAGGATCCGTACACCCGAAAGCTCGAGGCCGACCTTCCGAAAGGTAATCGACGGGCCAGACACGTGCGTCAATGGCCCCGGGCGACCGCGCGAATGGCTTCGGCCAGCGTCTCAAGGTTCGCGCGGGTCTCTTGCTCGAACAGCTCGGCCGTGTAGTCGCCGTCGGACATGTGCGAGAAGGAGTACATTCGCACCCCCGTCTCGTTCCGGATCGTATCGGCGAGCCGGCTCGTGAAGTACTTCTCCGCAAATAGCACGTTCACATCGGCGGCCTTGATTTTCTCGATCGTATCGGCGAGCTGGCGCGCCGTCGGCTCGACGCCGTGACGAGGCTCGATGACGGCGCTGACACGCAGGCCGAACTCCTGCATCAGATAACCATAGGCGCCGTGCATCGTCGCACAGCGAAACTGAGCGGCATCGAGGTCTGCGAGCTGGGCCGTGTACTCCGCTTTCAAGCGACGGATTCGAGTCGCATACTCACGCGCGTTATCGCGATAGTACGCCGCGTTATCCGGGTCGAGTTCGCCGAGCGCTCGCGCGATCGTATAAATCTGCTGGATGGCCGCGGTCGTCGACACGAACGTATGCGGGTTGACCACCCTTGCCTGGCCTTCGTCCTCGGCAATCGGAATCAACGCCACGCCGTCGTTCGCGTAAATCAGCCGCAAGTCGCCCTCGACGCCGGCGGCACGAACGATCTCGAAGGCCCATTCGTCGTGGCCGATGCCATTGACGATCAGCACGTCCAGCTCGAGCGCGCGCTTCATGTCGTCCGGCTGCGGCGTGTAGTTGTGCGGGTTGTTGCCAGCCTCGATGAGCGGGACGATCTCTGCGCGATCGCCGACGATATTCGCCGCGAAGCTGTAATACGGATGCAGGGTGATCCCGATTCGCAGCGGGGCCGCCAGCGCCGCACCCGCCGCCAACGTCAGAACTGCCGTCGTCACGGCCTCCAAGCTCCATCGTGCAAAACGCCACATTCGATCACCCTCCCCGCAGACGCTGGACTTCCATCGCGCCGCTATACGGCACGACTTCTTTCCAGCCGTTCAATATCAGTGAGTCACGGTTGACCGTATCCGGCGGCGCGACGTTGGAATCCGCGTGGACCCATACAGTCGCACCGTCGGCGAAGCTCGCTCCCTTATGCACGTGCGAAAGCGAAAGCAAATACGCGCTCTGCCCATCGAGCGAGCCGCCCGTCCCGAAGTACACCGCAGACCCCTCGAAAGAGAAGGACGCGATCTTCTGCCAGCGCACTTCACCCTGCGCCGACCACGACAGGTCTCGATGAAACGGCGGCATGAGATCCACCTCGTCGAGTCGCTCGACGGTCGGCCACGGATCGGCCCGCTGTTGCTCATTGCCGAAAGCCAGCATCTCGCCATGCGTCCACCAGAGCTCCTCGGCCGCCGCGGACAACGCATTGTAGATAGCCTGATCGGCGGAATTGAGATCGTAGAAGGCGCTGATCTGCCACTCGAACAGTGGCGCCGGCGAGGTGTCCACGCGCCGGACGGACACGGCCGCGGTATTGATCGCGAGGACCGCCGCGACCGCACCGATAACGAGCCACGTTTCAACTCGCCCGCGGGCGGGCTCAACGATCTGGAGCCGCGCACTCACTGCATGTCCTTCACCTGGATCCACAACACGGCATCCTGCGACAACGCCTTGCCCTCGTGCTCGGTCCGCGAGCCCACACCGAGGGCACACACGCCCCACCAACCCGCCCGGGGCAGACCGATCGCGAACTCGCCCCGCTCGTTCGCCCGGATCGACATCGTCGCAAATGAGCTGTGCGGGAACACGACTGCGCCCTCCGTCGCCAGCCGCCGCGCATCGACGTCCGGGGCGTGATTGAGGTACTCCACTTCCAACTCGGCATGCGGAACGGGCTCACCGTCCGCCAGCACGACGCCGCGGAAAATGCCGCCGGCCCAGTTCGCGTAGGGCTTGTCGAGCGGCAGGATCTCCGCGGCCAGCCCGAGAGGCTCTGCCCAATTGCCAGGCACACCGCCGACGTTCGCGATGGTTTTCGTGAACTGTTGGATGTACGCGTCCTCGCCGGCCTCGTAATACGGCGCCGGCACGAGCGCGAACACATAGTCCCCCAAGGAACGCAACACGGCGCGCGGCAGCCGGGCCTCGTAAGCATCGACCTCCCCGCCTTCGCCACCCCAGCGGATCGCCGCGAGATGCTCGCGAAGATCGCGGCGTAATGGCTCGGCACCTTCGCCGCGTTGGCTTACGACATAAAATTCCTCGGGCTCGCCCATGGGCATGCTGGGCCCGCCGTTGGCCGGATGGGTAAACAGCATCGTCACATGCATAGCCTGCCCGGACTCGAGTGCGGTCTCCGGCATGTGGAGCATCTGAAAATGGGCCGCGGCCGGTGCGGTAACGACCGCCATCACGATACCCGCCGCGATACCGGCGACCCGCAGAGGCCCGCGTGCTTTCCAAGTTCCCGCCATGTGCCGCCTACTCCTCGATATCGTCGCTATAAACTGTGACGGCATGCCCTTCGCCTGCATCGAACACGACGTGGAACTCGCCTTCCGGCCGGTCGAACGAGAAGGTTCCGGCTGCATCCATTGTGCCGTTGACGATCACTCGCTCGCGGTCATCGACGACGCGGACCGGGACACCCTCGGCGGCGCTGCCATCGGAGAACCCTCCCTCGCACGTGACCGTGCCATCGCTGTTGTCGTAACACACGCAGATGGCGCTATGCGCTTGCGCGGCGGCGCCTGCGGCTACGGCTGCGATCAGCAGCGCGCCCGCGGCGGCGAATGCGGCATGACCTTGCATGAGATCGCCCTCTTCGATTCGGTTCTAGCGGGTTCGTGTTCCGACCTGCGGGCCCTGAGCACACGATCAGCGGCGAAGTCTATCGCGGGCGAGTTCGCCAACGCGAGACGATAACCGTTCATTAACGCGTTAACGCACCCGATATATCAATGGCTTGCGGGAAACCGTCGGCGGCCGCACGGGCCGCTGCCGCAGCATCTATGCGTCTGCGCTGGGCCGACAAAGGGCCGTTCGCAGTGATCCCGATCTCGCGTTTCCGCACGACACGCGCGTCCGCCCTCGACCTTCCAGACGGTTGCATAGGGGGTACCCAATAGGGACGGCAGGCGCGGTATCCAAGCGGGGGAGCACATTGTCAACCGCGCCCGCCGGCCAGGGGACTCGTGAAATCACCCTACGGCGTTTCTGCCGACGGGTGACAGCCTAGAAGGCGGCTCGATTCCAGCCAAGTTAATAACGGTTCTCGTTTCACGAGCGATTCAGCTAGTAGGGCCAGGGGGCGTGCCGTAGGGCTGATGCTCTAGCGAGCGCAAGGAGCCGTCATCCCGCAGCGTAATCGGTGCCGCCGTAGGCTAATTAGCTGTTCTTGACTTTCAGTCCCGCCACACGCCGCGATACTGCCGCCTGTCGGCCGAGACGGAACATTCTCGATTCGCGGGTTTTACCTGCATCGATGACCCGGCGACCCACCCCTTCCAGAGAGTATGGAGATCATCGAATGCGCCAACCCACGATTTCGCGCGCCATTGCGGTCGCAGCGGCCCTGAGTACTACGCCAATCGTTCAGGCTTCTGCCCAGGAGCGCTCGATGGAGCAAGTCGTTGTCACGGGCAGCCGAACGGGCCTCGAGCTTCGGCAGCTCGGCAGCGCCGTAAGCGTAGTCACCGCGGAAAACCTGCAGAGCGGACAGATACTGCTCACGAAGGAGATCCTGCAGGATCTTCCGGGCCTGCAAATTTCCACCGAGCGGCCCGGCGCGTTCACGAACGTCAGTATTCGCGGCTCGGACAATGACCAGGTACTCGTGCTGCTCGACGGCATCGAGCTCGGCGACCCGTCGAGCATCAGCACGGCGTTCCAATTCGATCATTTGAGCACCGCCGACATCGAGCGCATCGAGGTGCTGCGCGGCAACCAGAGCTCGCTGTACGGCAGCGATGCGA
>CAZFJU010000243.1:4792-6193 GCA_964518995.1 uncultured Gammaproteobacteria bacterium | reverse complement strand
GCTGCGCTCGAGCACGAGCGGCCGCGGGACGTTCACGATGGAGTTCGACCATTACGCGGAGGTGTCGACGGGCCTCGTCGAGAAGCTTATGGCGAAGGAGGCGTAATGCCTCTCGCCGCAACCGGACCCGGCGGCGTGTTGCTGCCGCCGGGCTCATCTGAACGCCTAGCGTGCGGGCAGTGGCCCGCGTGAAGCTGGATCAGCTCGAGCGGGCGCTGATCCAGGTGGTCGACGACCTCGAAGCAGAGCTCCGGCGGATGCGCCTTTGGGAGCACGAGCCGCCGAGCGACGCGCTACTGTCGAGCACCAAACCGTTCTGCATCGACACGCTAGAGCTCTCGCAATGGCTGCAATGGCTACTGATCCCGCGGATGCGAGGCATCTTCGCGGGCTTCGGCGACCTGCCGACGCAGAGCGCTATCTACCCGCTCGCGGAGGACTGCTTCGAGCACCTCGAGGATCCAAGCCGTCTGCTGATGCTGATCGAGCGATTCGATCGGCTGATACGCCGCGACACCGGCGCGCTGCTGCACTGAGCGCTGATCTATTCGATGCAGCTCGGTTCACCGGCACGCTAACATGGATGGTGTCATGATCGAGCAAGACGCGCAGAACCCGTCCATGCGGCGCCGCCTCGGCAAAAAGGAGTATCGGCAAACGCTCCACACGCTCCACATCGAGCTCGTGAAGCTGCAGCGGTACTTCATCGAGCACGAGCAACGCATTCTCGTGCTCGTCGAGGGCCGAGACGCGGCCGGCAAGGATGGCGTAATCAAGCGTATCGTCAGGCACTTGAGCCCGCGGGAGACGCGGGTCGTCGCGCTCGGCGTGCCATCGGACCGCGAGCGCGGCGCCTGGTACTTCCAGCGTTATGTCTCGCATCTGCCCTCGACTCGCGAGTTCGTCCTGTTCAATAGAAGCTGGTACAACCGAGCCGGTGTCGAGCGCGTGATGGCCTTTTGCACGCACGAGGAATACGAGGAATTCATGCAGAGCGTGGTCGGCTTCGAGCAAATGCTCGTCCGTTCCGGCATCCGCCTATTCAAGTACTACCTGGATATCAGCCGAGACGAGCAACAGCGGCGCCTCGCGGGCCGGCGCGATAATCCGCTGAAACAATGGAAGATCAGCCCGATCGACGCCGAAGCGCTGAATCGTTGGGACGACTACAGCCACGCCCGCAACGCGATGCTGGCCCGCACTCACAACGCGGTCACGCCGTGGAAGATCGTGCGGGCCGACGACAAGCGTTCCGCGCGGATCAACCTCATCAAAGATCTGCTCCTGCGCCTCGACTACGATGGCAAGGACGAGAAGGTGCTGTTGATCGATCCTGACATCGTATTCGAGTACGCAGATGTACATCTGCGCAACGGCATGATTGCGCCGTAGGGCGGCGCG
>CAZFJU010000243.1:0-4692 GCA_964518995.1 uncultured Gammaproteobacteria bacterium | reverse complement strand
GCGGAGCGTTTCGACTTCTAAGGCTGACTTAGGGCGTGTGTCCTGTTGATTCCGGAGCCAAGACAACAGTTACCGCGAGCCTTAATCAAAAAAGCCGCTGTCGATATAGTGACACCGGGGGTAGGGGTCTCGCACCTCAACCCACGCTTGTAGTCCAGAATCGAGGGGCACCACGGGCGTGTTCTTATTCGGTAACACGAATCGGCACGCATCCTTCAAACGCCGATCGTAAATCACGAAAAGCCCTTCTAATGTTCGCGTGTGCCAAACAATGACTCCAAGCTCGGCTGTGACCGCCGTGTAACTGTCGGATCGGCAAGAGGCCTGTAGTAGACCTCATAATGCGATGCACCGATTATCAGTTGCCAGTCCAGCTTATGAAGGGCGATGGAGCTCGCGGAACGCAGCAAGCCGCGCTCGAGCCGTTTCGCCCACAAATAGAACCGCGTTCGATCCCAGTAAAGACACTTCAGATAGTTGCCGCGCCGGTTCACGAAAACGAACACGCCGCCTTGCAGCGGATCTTCCTGAAGCTTCGCCAGTGCGTAGAGGCCGGTGATATCGACGGGGCGTTCGTGCAGCTCAGCTCACGTTAACGCCGATCTTGCCGAAGTGCGCGCCCGATTCCTCGTAACGAAACGCGTCGGCAAGCTGCTCGAGCGGGAACGTCCGGTCGACCACCGGCTTGATGCCGGTTGTCTCGAGCGCGCGCACGAAATCGAGCTGATGCTGCCGGCTGCCGACGACCAGACCTTGCAGCCGCTGCTGCTTTGCCATCAGGAGCGCAGTCGGAACCTCGCCGGCGCGGCCTGTCAGCACGCCGATCAGCGCGATGTGCCCGCCGATCCGGGCGGCCCTGATCGACTGCGGCAGTGTTCCGGGACCGCCGACCTCGATGACCGTATCGACGCCGCGACCGCCGGTGAGCTCGAGCACCCGGCGGCCCCACTCCGGCACGCTCTTGTAGTTGATGGTATGCGCCGCGCCGAGCGCCCGGACGCGCTCGAGCTTTTCGTCCGACGACGAGGTGGCGATGACCGACGCGCCCATTGCACGCGCAAGCTGCAGCGCAAAAATCGACACGCCGCCGGTGCCAAGCACGAGCACGGTGTCGCCGGCCTTGATGCCGCCATCGACAGCCAACGCCCGCCACGCGGTGAGGCCCGCGGTCGTCAATGTCGCGGCCTCGATGTGTGAGTAGCCCCGAGGCGCATGCGTGAACCAGTGTGCCGGTACGATGACCTGCTCGCGCGCATAACCATCCAGGCCGTCACCGGGCGTTTTCGAGAAGTCGCTGATCCCGGGCTCGCCGTTCTGCCACCTCGTAAAAAAGCACGAGACCACGTGATCGCCGGCGGCAAACTCAGTGACGCCTTCGCCAACGGCTTCAACGATACCGGCACCGTCTGCCATCGGGATGCGGCCGTCGTCGGCCGGGATGAATCCGGCGGCGACGGCGAAGTCGTGAAAATTCAGCGACGTGGCATGAATACGGACGAGAATCTCGCCGCGGCCGGGCGGGCCGGGCGGCGGCATCTCCACGAGCTCGAGGCGATCGAGGCCGCCGGGTTTCGCAAGTCTTACCGCTTTCATCGCACTCTTCCCTGCGGCCGACCCTTATCGAACACGCCGCGTCGACCGATACTATCACGCGCGCTGCTCACGGAATTCCAAGCTCAGATCGCACCTCTGCGGGCGGCAACCAGCCCGGGTCGATCCCGGTCATGTCCGGCAGCTCATGTGCGATCCCTTTGTGGCAGTCGATGCAGGTGTAGTCGTCGCTGCCGATCAGATAGCGATCATGGATGTCGGCGGCCCGCGTGGACTGGCGCGTGAAATCCATCGCGACTTCGGAATGGCAATTGCGGCACTCGAGCGAATCGTTAGCTTTCAGCCGCGCCCACTCATGCTGGGCGAGCCGCAGCCGCTCGTCGAGAAACTTTCTGCGCGTATCGATCGTGCCGAAAACGTGCCCCCATACCTCTTTGGACGCCTGCATCTTGCGCGCGATCTTGTTCGTCCATTCGTGCGGCACATGACAATCCGAGCACACCGCTCGCACGCCGGAACGATTCGTGTAGTGGATCGTGCGGGTCAGCTCTTCGAATACGTTCGCCTCCATCTCGTGGCACGAGACGCAGAACTGCTCCGTGTTGGTGAGTTCGAGCGCCGTGTTGAATGCGCCCCAGAACATTACGCCGCCGGCGAAACCGCCCAGCGTCAGGAAGCCGAGGCTGAGCGACGTGCTCGGCCGGCTCGCGATGCGCCAGAACGACGCGAGGGCAGCCTTGATGCGCCGCATGCGTTACTCGACCGCCTCGGCAACCGGCCGCAACGTCAGCATGTCGCGAAACTCATTCTCGATGAGGGGCCGCGCGTCGGTCTGTTGCACGTGGCACGCGGTGCAGTGATAGCGCCGCGGCGCGACGTCCGCGAGCATATTGCCGGCGCGGTCCTGAAAGTGGCTGATGCTGATCATCGGCGCGCGCACGAGGTCGGTGAACTGCCGCCGGTGGCATTCCAGGCAGCGGTTCGCATTCAGCGAGATTTGGTACCCCTCGATCGAGTGCGGGATGATCGGCGGCTGCTCCGGGTAATTTCGCATGCGGCGCTGATCGTCGACGATCGGCGTAGGCAAAGGCGGGGCCGGTGTATCCGCCATCGGGTTCTCCGCGCCTGTGAGCCGCGGCACGATATCCTGCGCATACGCGGCCGCGAGCAAGACGCCGATGCCAAGGACCGCGGCAACGGCCGCCAGTCCGCCCGCGGCGGTCAGGCGCGTTCGATTCGC
Source organism: uncultured Gammaproteobacteria bacterium (assembly GCA_964518995.1). Lineage (GTDB taxonomy): Bacteria > Pseudomonadota > Gammaproteobacteria > Steroidobacterales > Rariloculaceae > ZC4RG20. The sequence continues at coordinate 1,901 of CAZFJU010000243.1, read as the reverse complement.
ACGGCGCATTTCTTGAAATCCGTTTGTCTCGAGATGGGATCATTCGCGTCCAGCGTGACCTTGTTGATCAGCTGGCTCGCATCGAACCACGGCACGAACACGACGCCGCGCGGCATACGATTGCGGCCGCGCGTTTCGAGCCGAGTACGCATATCGCCGCGGCGGGACACGATGCGAACCTCCGTGCCGCGGTTGAGGCCGCGCTCGCGGGCGTCCTGCGGATGCATGTAACAAAGCGCCCCAGGGAATGAGCGATAAAGCTCCGGCACGCGCATCGTCATCGACCCGGAATGCCAATGCTCGAGCACGCGGCCGGTCACGAGCCAGAAATCGTAGTCGTCATCCGGCGACTCGGCCGGCGGCTCATATGGCACCGCCAAAATCACCGCGCGGCCGTCGGGCCGGCCGTAGAACTCGACGCCGCGGCCCGCCGTGACATACGGATCGTAGCCTTCGCGGTAGCGCCACCTCGTTTCGATACCGTCGACCACGGGCCAGCGCAGCCCGCGGTTTCGATGGTAGTTATCGAACTGGTCGAGGTCGTGCGCCTTGCCGAGCCCAAATTCCCGATACTCCTCGAACAACCCCTTCTGCAGATAGAAGCCGAAGTGCTCGGCCTCGTGGTTCGCATACTCCGGATCGATGTCCGACGATTCGAACCGGTCGACATGCCCGTTGGCGAACAGCACGTCGAATAGCGATCTGCCGCGATAGTTCGCGTTGCCCGCGAGCACGCTCTCCGGCCAAACCTCGTCCGTCGTGAAGCGCTTCGAGAACTCTGCCAGCTGCCATAAATCGGACCGAGCATCGCCCGGCGCTTCGACCAACTGATGCCAGAAGTGAGTGCGCCGCTCGGCGTTGCCGTAGGCGCCTTCCTTCTCGACCCACATCGCGGCCGGCAGAATCAGGTCGGCCGCGAGTGCGGTGACCGTCGGATAGGCATCGGAGACGACGACGAAGTTCTGCGGATTGCGATAGCCGGGATAGGTCTCGTTGGCGATATTCGGTGCGGCCTGCAAATTGTTATTGACCTGCACCCAATAGAAATTGATCTGCCCGTCCTTCAGCCGTCTGTCTTGCTCGACCGCATGCGCGCCGATCCAATCCGGCAGCACGCCTGGCGGCAGCCGCCAGATCCGCTCCGCGGTGGCCCGATGCTCCGCGTTGGTGACGACCATATCCGCCGGCAGCCGATGCGCGAACGTGCCCACCTCGCGCGCCGTGCCGCACGCGGAGGGCTGACCGGTCAGCGAGAACGGGCTGTTGCCGGGCTCGGCGATCTTGCCGGTGAGCAGGTGCAGGTTGTAGATCATGTGGTTGGCCCACACGCCGCGCACGTGCTGATTGATGCCCATTGTCCACAGGGACATCACTTTGCGGTCCGGGTCCGCATAAAGCTCCGCGACTTCCTCGAGCAGCCCAGCCTCGACGCCGGAAATCTCCGCCGCCCGGTCCACCGTATAGCCGCTGACAAGCTCGGCGAAAGCGTCGAAGCTCGCGGGCTCCATGTCGGCCGCGGTCTCGGCGCCTCGAGCAGCCGTCTGCAACGGATGCTCGGGCCGCAGCCCATAGCCGATGTCCGTCCGGCCGCGAAAGAAAGTTGCGTGACGCGCGACGAACTCCTCGTTCACACGCCCCGTGCGAATGATGTGATTGGCGATGTAGTTCAAAATGGCCAGGTCGGTGCCCGGCCGAAATACGATGGGGATGTCGGCAAGATCGGAGCTGCGGTTCGTGAAGGTCTGCAGCGATGCCACCCTCACATTCTCGTGCGCCAGCCGGCGGTCCGAGAGCCGACTCCACAATATCGGGTGCATCTCCGCCATGTTCGCGCCCCAGAGCACGAACGCGTCGGCGTGCTCGAAATAGTCGTAGCAGCCCATCGGCTAGTCGATGCCGAA
>CAZFJU010000242.1:0-6198 GCA_964518995.1 uncultured Gammaproteobacteria bacterium | reverse complement strand
CATCCGACCGGAGCCTATATCGATCATCCGCAAGACTGGCGTCTGCAGGCCACGCAGATGGGCATCGCACTGATACCGCCGAATTTCGATCCGAACGCCGAGCTCATTGTCGCGCTCGGCGAATCGGCGGCCGGTCTGAGCGGGCCGAGCGATCCCCAGGTCGGCCAGTATTTCGATGTGCTGATGAGCCAAGTCGCGCCGGCGATGCGTCGCAGCGCCGCGACGAGCGCGGTGCCTTACCGCGACGGGGCTGGTGTGCAGTATGACTACGCGGGCGTGCTGAATACCGGGCAGCCGGCCCGAGCTCAGTTTCGTACGGCCATCCTATCGGGCCAAGCGGTCGCGATCGCGCTCGTGGCGACGAACGAAGCAGCGGCCGTCCGCGAGCCGGTCGTGCGGCGCATCTTCGCAAGTCTCGGCCACGCCGAGCCGCAGCGCGATCCGGCCCTGGTGGGCGCATGGCAGGCGACCCGCACGGAGTCCAGTCACAGCAGCTCCGGCAGCGTATTCTTCCGCACGGATTCCGTGCATACGCTGAGCGCCGATGGCCGAGTGATGTCCCGCAGCCGCACGCACGGAAACGTAACCGGGGCCGCCGGCGGCACGGCCGCGCGCGAATCCGAGACGCAAACGTCCGGCACGTGGAGCGCGGCCGACGGCCGGTTCTTCATCTTCTGGGACGACGGCACGACCACTTCGGGAAGCTACGATGCAAGCGGCGCAGGGGTGAGTCTTCGAATCGACGGTGCCGACGGAGTCGTGAGCCTGCAGTCTGCCTAGTGCCAGCCTGTCGGAGCGCGGCTTTTCGCGACGCGCTCCGACGCGCTACGGGCGGATCAGGCCGCAGCGCCGCGGCGCATCCGCCGCAGCGCGCCGACCAGCCGCTCGAGCCGGGCGAGCGTGAGTCCGTGCGGATCCGGTTCGTACCGGGCGCCGACGTACGCCGCAGCGATTGCGTTCGCGGCCGGGCCGAGCTCGGGGCGCACGCGCGCGACTTCCGCGGCGAAGCTGGCCGGCCCTTCGCCCGTGCGCGGGGGCGCGACGCCGTGCCGCGCGAGCGTGCGAATGAAGACGGCATAGCAGCGCGCCGCCGCATCGACGCGCTTCCGTCGTCGTTGCACGAGCCCGTAGTACGCTGCGAGTAACGCGACGATGGCGGCGATGAGCGCGATCGCGCCGGCCGACAACGCGGCCGGCGACGCCCAGTCGAGCCCGACGCCGCGCAGAAACATGCGCTGACGCGTCTCGCCGTAGCCGATGACCCACGTGTACCAGTACGTGTTCACGGCATCCCATGCGTAGCGCGCGGTGCGAAAGATATCACCCCCGCGGGCAACGCCCGCGATAGCGCTGGCCGCGGCGCCAAGCTCGATACGCTCGGGCGCCACGGCTGCCGTCGGATCGACACGCACCCAACCTCGGTCCTCGAGCCAGACCTCGACCCAGGCATGGGCATCCGACTGACGGATGATGTAGTACTCGCCGAAGGCGTTGCGCTCGCCTCCCTGATACCCGGTGACGACGCGCGCGGGCGCACCGGCGGCGCGCATGATCACGGTCAGTGCCGACGCATAGTGTCCGCAGAAGCCGGCGAGCGTATCGAACAGAAACGCATCTACCGAGTCGTCGCCGAGCGCGGGCGGCGTCAACGTGTAGCGAAACGGCTGCTCGCGAAAGTAGCGTAGTGCTTCGCTGATCAGCGCCTCGTGGTCGAGACCGCGGCCGAGCCAGCTTCGCACGAGTTGCAGCGTGCGCGGATTCGCGTCGTCGGGCAGGCGGGTCAGCTGCAGCCGCTCGAGCTCCTCGAGCGGATCGAGCGCGCGGTAGCTCGTGTGCGAGACGACCCGATAGTCCAGCCGCGAAGTGATTTCACGCCCGAAGCGCACTAGCAACTGGTACTCGCCGGTCATCGCCATCCGTTCGACGCCGGACCACTCGCGCGGCATATCGAGGCCGAACGTCCATCCTCTGCCGCTCGCTTCGAGCATCACGCGATACTCGAGCGGTTCCCCGAGGTACTCGATCTCGCCCGGTTGAAGCTGAGGCGTCGACCAGCGGCGGGACCAGGCGCGTCCGTCGAAGGCCGACAGCACCGGTCCGCGCCAGTACAGCGCTTCGACCGGCGGCGGGGCGTCCGCGAAGTCGACGCGAAAAGCCACCTCATCGGATCGGGCGAGCTCGGTGATGTCGCCGGGGCTCATGCGGTCGGAGAGCCCGGTGGTTGCCCGCTGCGGGTCGTTCGGCAGGGCCCAAAGCGGCCCGGATAGCCGCGGGAACAGCACGAAGAGCACCAGCATCACCGGCAGCGCCTGCAGCAGCATGCGTCCGGCGAGCAACGTGGTTGCGCGCATCGGTTGCAGCGGACCGCGACGCCCGAGCTGCAGCAGCCCGGCGGTGGTGACCAGCACGAATACGAGCAGATAGCCGCCGATGAACAGGCTCTGCTGGTCGATCAAGGCCGCAAAGACGAGAAAAAACGCGATGATGGTCAGCACGATCTGGTCGCGATGCGAACGCGCTTCGAGGAACTTGAGCGCGACCATCATGACCAGCAGCGCGCTGCCCGCCTCGACGCCGTTGACGGTTCGAAACGTGGACAACACTGCGACAAAAGCCATTAACGTCAGCAACACGCGCAGGCGTCGTCCCGGCATTTTCCAGCCGCGCCGTGCGCCTTCGAGGCGCCAGAGCACGCAGCCGACCAGCAGCGCCGTGATCCACGGCGGCAGCACGAGCGCATGGGGCAGGCTTGCCCCGCAGACGACGCCGGCCGACCACAGAAGCCGTCCGCGGCTCAGCGGGCTGTGCTCCGGCAGGCTCACGCGCGCTCTCCGCGGCGATCCCCGGCGCCGAACAGCGCGAGCGCGGCCAGGCAGCGGTGCAGATGCTGCTCGCCGTTGCCGAGCGGCACGCTGGTCGCCGGCAGCTGCAGAGCGAAGCTTGCGCCGTCGCGTGCGGCGTCGAGGCACCAGCGGGTCAGGATCGACAGCCGTTGCTCGGTTTCGACGCCGGGAAGAGCCTCCCAGGCATAGATTTCGGTGCGCCGATCGCCGCCGGCGAATTGCTTCAATAACAGCTGGTCGCTGCGGGCGTAAGCCTTCCAGGCAATGCGCCGCGGCGGATCGCCGGGCACGGCATAACGCAGCCCCGCGAAGTCGGCATCGGACTGGTCCACCGCGCTCGGCCCATGCCGGTCATCGGGGCCGAGCGGCGCGGGCGTCCCGGGCGGCGCAGGAGAAGGATAGACGATGCATTCCGCCTTCATGTGCAGGTAGGACCATGCGCGGCATAGGCTCGCAGGATGCCGGGTCGCGACCGAAAGGCGCGGCAGCGGCATGCGTCCGCGCTGCTCGGTCGGCAGCGGCAGCGCGAGGATGACCGTTTGGCCCGCTCCGATATCGACCGGGCCGATCTCCTTGCCCGCCGCAGCGATTTCAAGCTCGAAACGAGTGACCGACGACGTATTCGTCAAGGCGATCCGAAAGCGGGCGTCCTCGCCGGCGCAGACCGGCAGCGCGCCGGCGATCCGCACCTCGATGCCGAGCAGATTGTTATGACACTCGTGCAGCGTGACGATCGCGAGGCCCGCGAGCAGGAAGGTGAGCGCGAAACCGAGGCTCGTTGCATAGTTCATCGAACCGATCAGCATCGCGATCAGCAGCACGCCGAACGCGATGCCAAAGCGCGTCGGCAGGATGTAGATGCGCCGGCGCTGCAGCGCTACCACGGCGCCGTCCGGCCCTTGGCGGCGCCGAACCCAGGCCGCAGCGCGGGTGGACGTGCGACGCGCCGCGGCTCGACCGATGCCGCGGAGACGCGCAATCGCGCGAGCCGCGCCCGGCGTCAATCGGAGCCGCTCAGGGAACCGCGACGGCGGCGAGGATCGCAGGGCCGATCGAGCCATGGGTGTCGAGTGTGCTGGCGGTGGCCGGTTCGAGGCGATGCTCTGCGATGCCGGGAAAAACGGCTTGGACATCCTCCGGATGCACGCCCTGGTGGCCGTGCAGCAACGCCCACGCCTGGGCGGCGCGAACGAGCGCGATCCCTGCACGGGGCGACAGGCCGGTGATGAACTCTCCGGAGGTGCGGGTGTAGGCAAGCAGCGCCTGCACGTAGTCGAGCAACGGCTCGGCGACGTGCACAGCCGGCACGAGCTCCTGCAGCCGCAGTAGAGTGTCGACCGACAGCACCGGCTCGAGCTCGTCGACGAGTGCACGGCGGTCGCTGCCGGCAAGCAGCAGCCGCTCCTCGGCGGGACCCGGATAGCCGAGCTCGATGCGCATCAGGAAGCGATCGAGCTGCGATTCCGGCAGTGGGAAGGTGCCGATCTGATGAGACGGATTGCGCGTGCCGATCACGAAGAATGGCGCGGGCAGGCGGTACGTCGCGCCGTCCGCGGTGACTTGGCGTTCCTCCATCGCTTCGAGCAGTGCGCTCTGTGCCTTCGGTGTCGCGCGGTTGATCTCGTCCGCCAGCACGACCTGCGAGAAAAGGGGCCCCTTGTGAAACTCGAAACGGCTCGTTTCGCGGTTGAACACCGACACGCCGATCACGTCTGCGGGCAGCAGGTCGCTCGTGAACTGCACGCGCTGATAGTCGAGGCCGAGCGCCTTGGCGAGGGCATGCGCGAGCGTCGTCTTGCCGACGCCGGGCAGATCGTCGATCAGCAGATGCCCGCGCGCGAGTAGGCAAGCCACGCACAGCCGCAGCTGCGCCGTCTTGCCGACGATGATGCGATCGAGGGCGCGGATGACCGGATCGAGCAACGACGCGGGGTCCGTCTCGGCCCGGGCGGGGCGTAACGATGGTGTCGACATGCCGCCATCTTGGCGTAAAGCGGCGCGGCGGGACACTCCGCCTCGGCCGATCTGTGACCGAGTTTGCACCCCGGTGTCGCGGGCCGCTTGCCGTCGCGCTGCGCCCGCGCCGCCGTGGGCTTGCTCGACGCGGGGCCAGTGACCTCAGTGGAGTTCGGCGAGCAGCTCCAGCTGGCGGCGCAAGTGCGCCGAGCGCTGCTCGAGGTCCGCGACGCGCTCGCGTTCCTTCTCGACGACGTCGGCCGGTGCGTTCGCGACGAACGATGCGTTGCCGAGCTTGCGGCGGCATTTTTCCAGGTCGGAGCTCGTGCGCTCGAGCTGCTTGCCGAGCCGCTCGCGCTCGGCGCCGATGTCGATGAGACCGGCGAGCGGCACGAGCAGCTGCATTTCGCCGAGCAGCGCCGTCGCCGCACCTCGCACGGCAGAGGCAGATTCGACCTCCGAGATCTCGGCGAGCATCGCGAGGCGCGCGAGATAGTTGCGATGCCGCGCGACGCGCTCGCGATCCGTCGCGCTCGCGCCGGCCAGCTTCACGACGAGGCGATGCGATGGGCCGATATTCATTTCGCCGCGAATCTGCCGAACGCCGATGACGAAGCGTTGGATCCACTCCATTTCCTGCTCGGCTTCATCGTCCTGCGGATAGTCGCTCGGCTCCGGCAGGCGCTCGAGCATGATCGTCTCGCCGCTCGCGCCGAGGGTCGATGCGAGCTTGAGCCAGAGCTCCTCGGTCACGAACGGGATCAGCGGATGCAGCAGCTTCAGCAATGCATCGAGCGTCTCGGCCAGGGTCGCCCGGGTCGATGCCGCCGCACGCGGGTCTGCGTCGTCCGCCTGCAGGACAGGCTTCGTCAGCTCGAGGTACCAGTCGCAGAACTCGTGCCACGTGAAGTCGTAAAGGGCCTGCGTGGCGAGATCGAAGCGGTACACCGCGACGGCGTCATGTGCCGCGCGTAGAGTGCGGCCGAGCCGGGAACGGATCCAGCGATCGGCGATCGTGGGCGCGCGCTCGCCGGTCGGCATCCCGTCCGTAAGATGGGCGAGCACGAATCCCGATGCGTTCCAAAGCTTGTTGCAGAAGCGGTGGTAGCCGTCGACGCGACCGAGATCGAAGCGCACATCGCGCCCGGTCGTTGCGAGTGATGCGAACGTCATGCGCAGCGCATCGGCGCCGAACGCCGGAATGCCGTCCGCGAATTCCTTGCGGGTGGCCTTCTCGATCTGCGTCTTCAAGTGCGGCTGCATCAAGCCGTTGGTGCGCTTCGCGACGAGGCTTTCGAGGTCGATACCATCGACGACGTCGAGAGGATCGAGGATGTTGCCCTTCGACTTCGACATCTTCTGGCCGTCCTTGTCTCGCACCAAGCCGTGGATATACACC
>CAZFJU010000241.1:0-6201 GCA_964518995.1 uncultured Gammaproteobacteria bacterium | reverse complement strand
ACCCGGATGACTGGAGGCGCGAAGTGAACGACGGCGATGCGGAGGACGAACGCCGGGCAGGGCTCGATCAAGCGGCCCCGCCCGCCGCTGGCGGCATCGAGCTGTCGATAATCGTTCCACTCTACAACGAAGAAGCCAATGTCGGACCGCTGTGGGAGTCCATTCGCTCGGCACTAGCGCCGACCGGCATTGTCTACGAATTACTACTGGTCGACGATGGCAGCTCAGATGCGACATTCGCGACAGCGGCCGCGCTGCCGGACGTGCATCCCGAGGTGCGCGTCGTGAAACTGCGGCGCAACTATGGTCAGACCGCTGCGATGGCGGCCGGCATCGAGCACGCGCGCGGACGTGTGCTGGTGACCATGGACGGAGACCTGCAGAACGATCCGCTCGACATACCGCACTTCCTGGCGACGATGGAAGCGGGCTACGACATCGTTGTCGGATGGCGGCACGATCGGAAGGATAAGCTATGGAGCCGCAAGGTGCCGTCGCGTATCGCCAATGCGCTGATCGGCAAAGTCACCGGTGTGCCGATTCACGACAACGGCTGCTCGCTCAAAGCGTATCGCGCCGACGTCATCAAGAAGATTCCGTTGTACTCGGAGATGCATCGATTCATTCCGGCTATGGCGTCGTTGGCGGGGCCTCGGCTCGCCGAGATCAAGGTCCGTCACCATGCTCGGCGCTTCGGTCAGTCGAAGTATGGGTTGTCGCGCGTGTATCGAGTGCTGCTCGATCTGCTGACCGTGAAAACCATCATCGGCTTCTCGTCCCGGCCCGCGGGGTGGTTCGCGCTGCTGGCGTTGCCGGCGTTGCTGATCTCGATCGTGAGCCTCGCCGCGAGCATGTATCGCGTTCTGGTGCGGGATGAAGGCTTCTCGACGGCGATCGCCGGCATGGGGGTGCTGTTCGGCGCACTGGCGTTCTTTCTGATCATGATTGGCATGATCGGCGAGCTCGTATACAAGACCGGCGACACGCGGGAAGACAGAATGTCGATGCTGACGGCGCAACGGCTACAAGGGCTTCGAGCTCGGATGGCGGCCGCGTCCGGACCACAAGACTTGCAATCCTATGCCGCCGATGCGGCGAACACCGATGAGGCGACGACAAGAACATGAGGCGAGTAGAACTTTCGGTGGTGATTCCCGTCGGCGAGCGCGTCGACGACATCGAATTGCTGCATCACGAATATCGACGCGGGCTCGACCGTTGCGGGCTGACATACGAGTTCGTCTACGTTCTCGACGGCAACCGCAACCTGCTCGAACCGCTTGCAAAGCTCCGCAAGGACGGCGCGCCGATCGAGATCGTCAGTCTCGGCAAAAGCTTCGGCGAAGCCACCGCGCTGATGGTGGGGTTTGCGAATGCTAACGGCGCCCGCCTGATGACGCTGCCGGCGTACTTTCAGGTGGATGCGGACGACTTCCCCAAGCTCGTGGCCGCGGCAGCCGACGTCGATCTCGTCGTGGCCCATCGGTGGCCGCGACGCGGTGGGCGGTTCGAGAGAATGCGCCGCGACGGCTTCCATTCGTTGCTGCGCGCGATCACGAATCAACCATTTCACGATCTCGGTTGCGGCGTGCGCATATTGAGCCGACGGGTGGCGAACGAGATCACCATTTACGGTGATCAGCATCGGCTGTTACCGGTGCTGGCCGCACAGCAGGGGTTCGTCGTCCGCGAGGTCGCTGTGGCACAGTCGCCGCAGGATGATTTCCGCGGCCGCTATCGGTTGCGCGAGTACGCGCACCGGCTGCTCGATCTGTTCACGGTGTTCTTCCTGACTCGCTTCACGAAGAAACCGCTGCGCTTCTTCGGCATGATTGGCAGCGCGACATTCGCGCTCGGCGCGTTGTTCGTCGTCGTGCTCGTCGTGCAGCGCATGCTGTTCGATGTCCCGTTGGCCGATCGACCGGCGCTTCTGCTGAGCTGCCTGTTGTTGGTGCTCGGTGTGCAGCTTTTTGCGCTCGGCCTGCTCGGCGAGCTGATCATCTTCACGCATGCCAAGGATCTCAAGGAATACAAAGTTGCCGACATCGTCGACGCACGCGGGCGCCGCCGCGGGGATGACGAGGATGCGCTCAGCGTAGAGTCCGCCCCCGTCACATCAGACCGTCCCGAGTATCACAAGGCGACATCGGGATGATCGGCGCAACGCCGGAGAAGCAGACGGAGCAGTCCGCCCGCTCGTCGCCGGTGTTAGGCGATCGCTTCGTGCTCGAAGCGCGGCTCGCCCAGGGCCGTCTCGGTACCATGTACCGGGCGCTCGACCGAATGGGAGGTCGAGACGGGCGGCCCTATGTCTCCGTGCTGATCCTTCCCGGCGAAATATCGCGCAATCGAGACCAGCTCGCGGGCTTCGAGGAACAGCTCGAAATCGTGCGTGCGCTGTCCCATCCGAATATCGTGCGCATCTTCGGCCTCGAGCGCGATGGGGATACCACCTTCCTCGTGCTGGAGTGGATCGACGCGGAGTCTCTGCGCAGCGTCGTCGATAGCCTCGCGCCGGAAACGGTGTGCGAGGCGGATGCGCTGGGTGTGATTCGCGCCGTAGGCAATGCGCTGGTTCACGCTCATTCGCGCGGCGTCGTGCACGGCGACATTCGTCCCGAGAACGTGCTCGTCACGGAACGCGGCGAAGTACGGCTGCTATTCACGTCGGCATGTCTGGTCAGAAGCGCGCCGTTTCCGATCACGCCGCGCGACGACGTGCGCGGGCTGGCCGCGCTGGCCTACGAGCTGATGGCCGGCGCGCCGCCGCCGATCGCCAGCTTGTCTGCGCGGGACAAGCTCCCCGCGCCGCAACCTATCGCGGGTTTGAGCAAGACTCGTTGGAAGGCATTGAAGTCCGCGTTGGCGCAACGCGACGGCAAATTTTCGAGCGTCCGCGGATTTCTCGCCGCGCTCGAGTTGACGGATACGTCGGCGCCGAGTCGTGCCGCTCGGCCGGAGCGGGCCAGCGATCGCAAGCAAGGCTCGTTGCTGCGGGTCGTGCTGGGTGGCGTCATCGGCGCCGTGCTCGCGGCCGCCGCAGTGGTGAGCTTCATGATCTGGAGCGATGCGGCCGATCGATCGCCGGGGCTTTCAATGTCGCCGTCGACCTTCGGCGCCAGCGCCGAGCGCGCGGCGGAAGCGGCGCGCGAAGGCTTGGCCGATGCTCGCGCTCGGCTCGCGCGTGCAAGCGGTGCGCTTTCAGCGCGACTGAACGACCGCCGCGGGACCGCATCCCCGTCCGTCGAGTCGGCTACGGCCGTGCCGCCGGCCATCGCGCCCGCATCGGGTGCGGCGGACGGGAGCGGCCGTAGTGCTGCTCGCGATCCAGGCGGGTCCCTGACGACCGGCGATGATGCCGGCGCAGCCGTGCTTGAAACATTTCCGTTCGCTACCGGCGAATCGTCAGCGGCGGCGCCGCTCGAGGCGCCGGCTGAGACTCCCGCAGCGGCCGAATCGGCTGCGGTCGAGCCTCCGGAGCCTGCGCCGGCTGCGGAGTCGGCGGCCCCAGGCGGCGAGTCGGGCACCGTCTTAGCCGCCGCCGGCGCGCCGACGGCCGGCGCAGCTGCGCCGGGGATGCAAGTTGCGTTTTCCCAGCGCGAGTATGTCGTCTCCGAAAGCGCGGGCGTTGCAGCGATCGAGGTCAGACGAAATGATTCGGTAGGTGACACCTCGTTCGTCTGGTGGACGCGGGATGGCACCGCACGCAGCGGCGAGGATTACGCCGATCTCGGCCGGTCGGTCGAGCGGTTCCGCGACGGCGAAGCGGCCGTCATGCTGTACGTGCCGATCATCTCCGATTCGATCGTCGAGGCGCCGCGCGAGCACTTCGAGGTCCACCTGGGGGTGCTGTCGCCGGAAGGCAACCAAGTCGGAGCCCTGCTGACGGCGCGCGTTACGATCCTCGACGACGATGGCTGACGTGCGCGACGCAATGTTCGCGTCGCGCCCCGGCTTCGTCACGAGATCGTGATCACGGTGACATCGGAAAGGTCGCTTTCGGCCCCCTCGATATTGACGGCCGTTGCGACGAAGTAGTACGTGTCGGGCACGAGGTTGTCGATGACATAGGTCACGACGGCCGGATTGTCGATTGTGACCATATTCGAAAGCGCGCCGGGATCCGTCCCCCAGTAGATCTTATACCCCGCCAGATCTGTCATCGCTGTGCCGTCCGTGTTCTCGGTCGGTGCGAACCAGCTGAGCTCGATGATACCGTTCGCGACCGACGCGACGGTAATACTGAATGGTTCGAGAATCGCGTCGTCGGCACCATCGGTCGCGGTGATGGCAATGCCGGCATACGTGCCAATATCGCTTTCGGCCGGCGTGCCGTGCAGCTCGCCTGTCGTCGGATCGAACGTCGCCCATGACGGTGCGTTGCGTATGCGAAAGTGGAGGATGTCGCCGTCGCGATCGCTGGCGCTCGGCGTGAAACTGTAGGCCTGGCCGGCGAGAGCTTGCGTTCGCGGGGCCCCTTGAATGGTCGGCGCGGCGTTCTGCACGCTTTGCGTGCTCGAGTGCGAAGCGCGTGGCGCGGCTGAACGGACCTCGTCGATCGTCGGCGGCGAAGTGAGTGCGGGTGCGGAAGCTTTCAGGGCCGGCAGATGTTGCACGTCCGGCACTTCGTGGGCCGAGCCGTCATCGTCTCCGCAAGCGGTTAGAGTCAGCACGGCGCAAGCCGAGAGATGGACCATTACTCTACGGACGCTTATCGTCATTCTTTCATCGCCTCTCTAGCGGGTTCGCCGTCGCGGCGACCCAGCGGTTGTAGTTAATGAGGCTTACGAGCACGAGCGGGCAGACGAGCGTCTCCGCCGTTACTCCGGCGAGAGCACGCTCTTGGCTGGCAGCCCCGCTATCTTCGGCTCGAAGCCTCAAAGACCGGTGGTTTTGCGTCTCCGCCTCACGACGGATTTGCCCTTTTCAGCAACGCGCAGCGGCGCTGTCCGTACTGCGCGCGGTCACAATCTACAAGAGGGCCTGCTACCTACAAATCTGTTCGGAAAGAGAGACACGACGTGCACGTTTGTCTTCCGAGATCGTGCACATTCCAGGTCGCAAGCCGCATGCGCACCGTAGCGGTCCCTGAGGCCGGAAACTCTGAGCTGCGTCACGCTCGTCACCGGATGGGCAGCCGCTTGGCTTGGAACCGAGATGCAGGTCGCGGGGGGTGGCAAGGATTCACGGGCTTGTGGGCAGGGGTGGTCCGCGCGCCGGTGCAGCGTTCTCGCTCGACGACTTCGAATCACGCCGTCGCGGGGGGCTCCGTCGCGAGAACGGCTTCGTGGAAAATTTTCTGAAGCAGTAGCGGCGCTTCGGCGGGCGCATCGTGGGGGTGCACGATACGCCCGCGCGCGGCGGCCCGGCTCGGAGAGCAGGCCTTTTATCGGCGGGTGTTAACGGCTGAGCTTACGCCCGCAGCGACCCAGCGCTGCGGTGCGAAAACGGCTCAAGCGGCATTTCGCTGCTGCGACTTGAATTCCAGCCGATGCCGGGTCAGCACGTGCTCGGTGTAGCCGTTCGGCTCGTTCCGGCCGCGGAAGACCAAATCGAGCGCCGCTTTGAAGGCGACACTGTGCTCGAAGGCTGGAGCCATCGGGCGGTAGGTGGGATCCGGCGCATTCTGCCGGTCGACGACCTCGGCCATTCGGCGCATGGTCTCGTGCACTTGGTCCTCGCTGACGAGACCATGATGGAGCCAGTTCGCGATGTGCTGTGACGAGATTCTCAATGTCGCGCGGTCCTCCATCAGACCGATGTCGCTGATATCGAGCACCTTGGAGCAGCCGACGCCTTGCTCGACCCAGCGCACGACGTAACCGAGAATCCCTTGAGCGTTGTTATCCAGCTCCCGTTGGATTTCCGCTTCGCCCAGCTCTCGCGTTAGCAGCGGGGGCGTGAGGATGTCGTCGAGCGAGGCGCGGTCGCGCGCTGCGAGGGCCTGCTGGCGCGCCCGAACATCCACGCGGTGATAGTGGATGGCATGCAAGGTGGCCGCTGTCGGGGACGGAACCCACGCGCAGGTGGCGCCTGCCGCCGGATGGGCCTGCTTGGTGTCGAGCATCGCCTTCATTTCATCCGGCATCGCCCACATGCCCTTGCCGATCTGGCCGCGGCCCGGCAGCTGGGTTTCGAGACCGATATCGACGTTCCAGTCCTCGTAAGCAAGCATCCACGGCGCATTTCTGATCTCGGGCT
>CAZFJU010000240.1:0-6209 GCA_964518995.1 uncultured Gammaproteobacteria bacterium | reverse complement strand
ATCCATCGCGCAAGCGACCGCAAGAGCAAGCCGTTCGTCGCACTCAATTGCAGCGCGATGGCCGAGAACCTGCTCGAGTCCGAGCTTTTTGGTCACGAGAAGGGTGCGTTCGACGGCGCCGAGCGCGAGCACGCAGGGCTGTTCCAAGCTGCGAATGGCGGCACCCTGCTCCTCGACGAGATCGGCGATATGCCGATGCGCTTACAGGTGAAGCTGCTCCGCGTGCTGCAGGAACGCCAAGTGCGGCCCGTTGGCAGCGCCGAGCCCGTGCCCATCGATACGCGCGTCATCTCGGCGACATATCAGGATCTAAACGACCTGATGATCAAGGGCGCGTTCCGCGAAGATCTGTACTATCGCCTCAACGTCGTCAACATTCAGCTGCCGCCGCTGCGCCAACGCCGCGAAGACGTGCCGCTGCTGGTCGAGTACTTTCTCGAGCAGATCGCGGCCGAGTCCGAAGCCGAGCGTCGCGTCTATGCGCCCGAGGCGGTCGAGCTCCTGGTCGCGAATCCCTGGCCCGGCAACGTACGCCAGCTCTATAACGTCGTGCGGCAGAACGTCGCGCTGAGCCCGGCGCGGGTCATCACGGCGGATCAGGTACGCAGCTCGCTTGGCGAGCAGGCGAACGGCTTGCCGTCGTTCTCCGAGGCGCGGGACGAGTTCACGCGGAACTATCTATCGCAGCTATTGCAGATTACCGGCGGCAACGTCAGCCAGGCCGCGCGGCTCGCGAAGCGCAACCGCACAGATTTTTACAAGCTGCTCGCGCGTCATCAGCTGAATCCCGACCAGTTCAAGGAACGGAGCTAGACGCTCCCGCCCGCTTCCACGGGCGCCGTGCGGCCTGCAAGCTCGACGCGAGCAGCCGCAGCCAAACGATGGCGACCACCAGCAGCCCTGCGATGCTCGCTAGATCGCGCGGACCCGGGTCGTTGAGATGCAGCTCCGTTGCGCGAATCGTAGTCGGCGCGGAGAGATAACCGACCAGCGATACCACCGCCCCGTCCGGGATCTCGCGGTCGGCGATGACGCGAAACTCGCGGCCGAACACCTGCACCCAGGGCTGGCCGTCCCGTACCGTGACCGGATCACGCTCGAGCTCGACCGGGCTCCGGACCGAGATCTCGGATGTCGCCAACGAACGGATGCTCCGGTAGTCCGCTATCCACGGCCCGTCGGTCAGATGCAGCGGCAACACGAGGTAGGCGACGACGGCGCCGAGCGCAAGCGCGTACCGACGGCCGGCGAAAATCAGTCGCTCGCCCGGCGGCCGAAAGCGCGGCAGCACGAGCAGCGCGACCGCGACAACGATCCCGAGCAGAGTCACCGCGGTGACGGCAGGATGCTCCGGCCACACCAGATCGAAGCTGGTGCTTTGCCAGGACCAAGGCGCGAACAGATGCACACCGCTACCGGGCTTAATCTCCACCGCGTCGAGCAGCAGATGCAAGAACGCATTGCCGGAGGCGACCAGCCAGGCGGCGAGCGGCCGGCTCGCGAACGCGGCGAAGGCGACCGCGAGCAGCGCCGAGAACGACCATGACGCTTGCACGAAACAGTAAAGATCGAGCGCGACGACATCGATGTCCGGGCTCGCGGAGCGCAAGATGCGGTTCGCGATCCACGTGATGTCGGGCAACACACAGCCGAGCAGGACCCACGGGATATAACGGCTGGGCTGCCACGACGAGTTCGCGACGCCCTGCACCGCGATATGGGCCAACGTATTCGGCATCGCGGTAGTTTAATTGGGCCAGGATTTAATTGGGGTCAGAGCCCAATTTCCGCGAAATTTAATTGGGGTCAGAGCCCAATTTCTACGGAAATTGGGCTCTGACCCCAATTAAATTCGCGCGTCACCCCGACTTCTGGCTTTCGGCGATAGCCTCCACGCTGATGTCGTACTTCTGCAGCAGATCGTAAAGCGTAGGGCGCGTGATCCCGAGCAAATCGGCGGCGCGCGAAATATTGCCGCCGGTACGAATCAGCGCCTGCCGGATCGCCCTCGTCTCAGCGTGCTGACGCACCGCACGCAGGTTCAGCGTCGGCGGCGGTGCATTCGCCGACAAGCCAAGATCCTCGGCCGACACGTACTTGCCTTCCGCCATAATCACGGACGCCTTGATGCGATTCTCCATCTCGCGCACGTTGCCCGGCCACGGGTAGGAGTCGATCGCGTCGTGCGCGTCGTCGGAGAACCCCTTGATGCTGCGGCCCTGCTCACGCGCGAACTTCGTCAGCAGATGACGCGCGAGCAGGATGCGCCCGCCTTCGCGCTCGCGAACCGGCGGAATGTTGATCGTGATCTCGCTAATGCGGTAGTACAGATCTTCGCGGAAACGCCCTTCGGCCATCTCCTCGACAAGGTTCTTGTTGGTCGCGCACACGACCCGCACATCGACCGGAATCTCGGTGCGGCCGCCGACACGCTCGACCACTCGCTCCTGCAGAAAGCGCAGCAGCTTCGCCTGTAGCGCGAGCGGCATGTCGCCGATCTCATCGAGGAACAACGTGCCGCCGTCTGCCACCTCGACCTTGCCCTGCGTCTGCCGCACCGCGCCGGTGAACGCGCCCTTCTCGAAGCCGAACAGCTCCGATTCGAGCAGCGTGTCTGGAATGGCCGCGCAGTTGATCGCGACGAACGGCTTCTTCGCTCGCGGGCTCAGCGTATGCACCGCCCTCGCGAGCAGCTCCTTGCCGGTGCCGCTTTCGCCGAGCAGCAGCGTCGTCGCACTGGTCGGCGCCACCTTCTCGATCATGCGGCAGACCTTCATCATCGCGTCGCTCGCTGCGATGATGCCGTTGAATGCGGTGGTGCCACCGCCCGCTTCCGCGAGCCGGCGGTTCTCGCTCTCGAGATCGTAAATGTGATACGCCCGCTTCACGATCAGCTGCAGCGTATCGACGTCCACCGGCTTCTGATAGAAGTCGTAAGCGCCGAGGCCTACGGCTTTTACGGCGTTCTGTTGATCGCCGTGGCCGGTAACGACGACCACTTTGGTGAACGGTGCGAGCGTCAGGATCTCCTTCAGCGTCGCGAGGCCTTCATCGACGCCCTCTGGATCCGGCGGCAGGCCTAGATCCTGCAGCACGACGCCGGGCTCATGCCGGCGAAGCTCTGCGATGGCCGCAGCGCGGTCCGTCGCCGCGATGACTTCGTAGTCTTCGAAGCACCAGCGAAGTTGGCTTTGGATGCCGGGATCGTCCTCGACGATCAACAGCTTGCGAGAGATAGCGTCAGTCATGTTGCGATGCTGCCATCAATTCCCGCGGAGGAGTACTGCGGGCATCACAAACGCAGCATGTCGGCGTTCAGCCCGTGCCTTGGCCAGCGAAAAACGACGCCACGCGCGCGGCGGCAAATTCGATCTGCTCGACGGCAAGCTCCGGATAGATCGGCAGCGCGAGCACCTCTGCCGCGGCGCGCTCCGCGACGGGATACGCTCCGGTCTCCTCGCCGAGATACGCAAAGCATTCTTGCAGATGCAGCGGCACAGGGTAGTAGATCTCCGTGCCGATCCGTTCCGACGCCAACAACGCGCGCAGCTCGTCGCGGCGTCCAACGCGAATCACGTATTGATTAAAGATGTGTCGAAAGCCTTCGACGATATCCGGCGTGCGGATCGCACCGCCGACGCCCGCGGCGTCGAAGAGTTGCGTGTAGCGCGCGGCATTCGCCTGGCGCGCGCGCGTCCATGCATCGAGATGCGGCAGCTTCACGAGCAACACAGCGGCCTGCAGCTCGTCGAGCCGGAAATTGCCGCCGATGACCGCGTGATAGTACTTCGGATCGCCGCCGTGCACGCGCAGCACCTCCATCTTGCGTGCAAGCTCCGCATCGCTCGTCACGCACATACCCGCGTCCCCGAACGCGCCGAGGTTCTTCGTCGGAAAAAACGAGAAGCAGCCGATGTCGCCGACGCTGCCCGCGCGGCGCCCGTCCGCGAGCTCGGCGCCAATGGCTTGTGCGGCATCCTCGATGACTGCAAGGCCGTGCTGGCGCGCAAGCTCGCAGAGCGGCTCCATGTCCGCCATCTGCCCATACAGATGCACCGGGAGGATTGCCTTGACCGTGCCGCCGGTCCTGCGGTTCACGAGCCGGCCGTCGCGCCGCTCACAGCCCTGCTCGAGAAAATCGCGCACCGCATCCGGCGAGAGATTGAATGTGGACTCGTCGATGTCGCAGAACACCGGCCGCGCGTTCAGCCGCGCGATCACACCGGCGGTCGCGAAGAAGGTGAAAGGCGACGTGACGACCTCATCGCCCGGGCCGACTTCGAGCGCCATCAACGCGAGCAGCAGCGCATCCGTGCCGGACGACACACCGATCGCGTGCCGTGCCTGCGAATAGTCCGCTACTTGCGCCTCGAGCTGCTTCACCCGCGGGCCGAGCACGAACTGCTGGCTGTCGCACACCTCACGGATGGCACGCTCGATGTCATTGCGCAGCGGCGCGTACTGAGCGCGAAGATCGAGCAAAGGGACTTCGATGCGGTTCTCGCGAGTATCGGCCATGATGAGCTCTGCCGTGGGAGTGAAGAGAGAGGCCGACCGACAGGTGCGAGCTGCGAAGTCCGTCTTCACTTCGCCCGTAACCGCGCGTACGACTTCACCGCGGAAACGAAAAGAGGGCGCTACTGCCAATGCTCGGGCCAGGAAACCGACCGCCGACACGCGGGACTACCCATGGCTTCCAACCGGCCCCAGCCTAGCAGCGCGCCCTCAAAATAAAATCTCGAAGCAGACGCCCTGTAGTCGTGGCAGGAGGATACCCGCCCGCGCGCTTCACGCCAAGAGCGGGAAAAACTTATCGAATTAACAATGCGTTAACGTATAGATTCAGACGATGGACGTGCCGTCAGGACCGTCAAACATTGTTGTCAAATAGCAACACTTCTTGGCGAGCCTTTTAAAATCAATATCTTGCGGATTTATGGCGGCCTAAGGCGAGATCCGGCTGGCTACCTACAGATGTGCTGGCACCCCGATCGGTCCGTCGGATGCCTTCCGTACGGTTCGGTTCCTATTCGGACTCCGCGGAGGTCACGAACGGCGGCCGTTGGAACACCCCATAGGCCTCGCCGACGATGACCGCTCCGACCGCCAACGTGAGCAGCACGACCGCAAACAGCCATAACGGCCCCGACGACCGCGGCGGTCGCTGCCGCCGCATCGGCCGAATCGGCACCTCGAGTGGAAGCTCCTCCGCGACGCTCTGCTCGCGCAGCTCTTCGTAGCGGGCAAGCGCCGAGTCGAGCAGCAAGCGCGTCAAATCCGTATCCGCAGGCTTCATGATCAGACGATGGATTGTTCGCTCCGCGAGCAGGCTCATCAGCGACCGCGCCGTCGCGGACCCCGTCGCACCCAATGCGACGAGAACCGGTGCAGCGCCGTTCAGCGCGGCCACCGCCTCGACAAACGGCATCGGCACCGCGTCCGCATCGAGCAGCACGACCTGGACGAGCCCGCGCTCCGCCGCCTCGACGAGCTCGGGCCACGTGCGCGCCACTTCGACCGGATATCGACCGGCGCTGGCCGCATCGGCGGCGCGGACCAGCTCCGGATCCTCCGTCAGCACGTACACCGACGCGCCCGAGGCAGCAAAAAGATTGCGAAACGGCGTCGGCGGCAGCGTGTCAGCAGGCGAGCTCACGTCAGTCGGTGCCCGAGGAGCCCGGTGGGTCGACGGCGAGATCCGCCGTGACCGCCGCGCGCTCGGTCGGGTCATTGGCGCCGCGAAGCTTCGTGGGCGCCGCGGGCGTGATCAGCGCCGCACCCTGGCGCTCGAGGAAGCGACGCAGCGAGCGGTCGCCCGACGCCACCTGAGCGAGCAGCAGCGGCTGCGCAGCCGGCTCCCAGATCGTGCAGAGCGGCTCGACGGTGCCGTCCCCATGGCGAAACGCGGTCGCGACCGCGCCGCGATCACGCGCCGCGATCAGCTCATCGAGAAGCGCTTGGTCGACGAGCGGCATGTCCACGGCGAGCGTGAGCCACGCAGCCTGCGGATGTCGTGCCCAAGCAGCCTCGAGCCCGGCGGCGGGCCCCTTCTCCGCGCCCTCATCGACGATCAGAGGCAGATCAGCATACAGCGGGTGAGCGGCCTGCCGGGCATTGACGGAGACGTAGGCGCGCTCGAGCAGGCCTTGCAGGAGGCGCCACGCATGCACGACCTGCGGCTCGCCGTGATAGCTCAGCGTGCCCTTGTC
>CAZFJU010000239.1:0-6221 GCA_964518995.1 uncultured Gammaproteobacteria bacterium | reverse complement strand
GCAGCAGCCCTTGCTCGCGGATCTCCTCGGGCGATAGGCTCGCCAGCTGCTCCCACGTGACGCCCTCCGGCAGGCGTACACGAACGCCGGCCTGCACCGGTTTTCGCCCGCCCGACATCATCACCCCATCCATGGGACGATCACTGAGGTCATAGCGCGCTTCAAGCATCGCCTGCTGGCGCTGCATCACGGCCGGCTTGGCTGCCTCGTCATTCGCCTTGACGGTGCTGAACGGCACGGTCGGCAGCGGACGGTACGTCGTGTCGGGTGGCAGCGGATCAGATGCCGTCATGGCCACTGGCAACGAGAAACCGAGAACGAGCGCGACCGCCCGCGAGATTGAAATCGTCGGCATGGGTCAAATCCTTGGCGGATAGATTGATTCGCCTTGCAAGAACCGGTCCAAACGCTTCCTTGATCCGTCGAACCTGGCATGTGGCTTGCTTACGAATCTCGACGTGGCTTACGAGGTCGTCCGTCGTGTTGGGCGGGGACGGCATCCGTTCGCAAAGGAGTGCAAGCGTGGCATCGACATCAGCAGATATCTTGATCGAGACGCTCCGCGATTGGGACGTCGACGTGATCTTCGGCATGCCGGGCGACGGCATCAACGGCATCATGGAAGCCTTGCGCAAGCGCAGTGACGAAATCCGCTTCTATCAGGTGCGTCACGAGGAGTCGGCCGCATTCATGGCCTGCGGCTACGCCAAGCTGACCGGTCGGCTCGGCGTGTGCCTCGCGACTTCGGGGCCCGGCGGCGTTCATTTATTGAACGGCCTATATGACGCGAAGCTCGACGGCGCACCGGTGCTCGCCATCACCGGCATGCAGTATCACGACCTGATCCAGACCCACGGTCAGCAGGACGTGGAGCTCGACAAGCTGTTCATGGATGTCGCGTTGTATAGCGCCCGCGTGATGTCCCCCGCGCATGTCGCGCCCGTCACCAACCTCGCCTGTCGCACGGCGCTCGCCCGCCACGGCGTTGCGCACATCACGATGCCTGCGGACATTCAGGACCTGGAACTTGACAAGAAGGCGACCTCGAAGCGTAACGTGCCCGGGCACAGCCAGGCGTCGTATGCGGCGCGCCGTCTCTGTGCGCCGGATGCAGAGCTCGACGCCGCCGCCGCGGTGCTGAACGCCGGCGAGAAGATCGTGATACTGGCCGGACGCGGCGCAATCGGCGCCCGTGAGGAGCTCGAATCTCTCGCCGACACGCTAGGGGCAGTGATCGCCAAGCCGCTGCTCGGCAAGCAGGCCGTGCCGGATGACAGCCCGTACACGACCGGGCCGGTCGGTCTACTTGGCAGTCGGCCGTCGCAGGACGCGCTCGAAACGTGCGATACGCTGCTCATCGTAGGCAGCAGCTTTCCTTATATCGAGTTCTACCCGCCTCCCGGCCAGGCACGGGCGGTGCAGATCGACGCGGACCCGAGCCGGATCGGTCTGCGCTATCCAGTCGAGGTCGGCTTGGCGGGCGACAGCAAGACGACGCTGCAGGCACTGCTTCGCCGCATCGAACGCAAGACCAAGCGCGTCTTTCTCGACGAGGCCATGGAGGGCATGCGTGAGTGGCGCGCGCTGCTGGAAGAGCGGGGGACGCGCCGCGATACGCCGATGAAACCGCAAGTCGTTGCTTGGGAGCTGGGCAAGCGGCTGGCCGACGACGCGATCTTCACATCGGACTCCGGCACGATCTCGACCTGGTATGCGCGCTACATGCCGGTGCGCGCGCAGCAAATGTGCACGCTATCCGGCAATCTCGCGTCGATGGCAAACGGCTTTCCGTACGCGATGGCTGCGCAGATCGCTTACCCCGAACGGCAATGTGTAGCCTTTGTCGGCGATGGCGGCTTCACAATGCTGATGGGTGAATTCGTTCAGTGCGTGAAGTATCGGCTTCCGGTGAAGGTGGTGATCGTCAAGAACAATAGCCTTGGCCAGATCAAATGGGAGCAAATGGTATTCCTCGGCAACCCGGAATTCGCGTGCGAGCTCGCGCCCATCGACTTCGCCGCATTCGCTCGGGCATGCGGCGGCGTCGGCTACACGATCGAAGACCCGGCACACTGCGGCGCGATCCTCGACCAAGCGCTCGCGGAGCCGGGTCCGGTGATCGTCGAGGCGGTGGTCGACCCCCACGAGCCGCCCTATCCGCCGAAGATTTCGGCCGAGCAGGCCAAGCACCTGGCGAAGTCGCTCGCACGCGGCACGCCGAACCGCAAGAAGATTGCGCTGACGATCGCGACGGACAAAGTGCGCGAGATTGTTTGATCCAACCGGGCAAGCCGCTATACGCGCGCGATGGCACGTCGTTTGCTACATCGTATTGTCTTCTTACGAAACGACGCAGGAGGTCCCATGAAGACCTTGACCACTGTAATTGCGGCGTGCGCTATTCCTGTTATCGGCGTTGCGATGGCTCAACAGCCGCAACCCTCGGGCGCAGCGCAGCAACAGACGCCTGAGGACGAAACGGCGCAAGGGATACCGGCGACGCAGCACCAGGAAGATGTCCTCGAGCTCCCGAGCGACCACTTCCGGCAGCTCGATACGAATGCAGATGGCGTGATTTCCCAGTCGGAAGCACGGGCTGATTCCACGCTCTCCGACGGCTGGGCCGACTTCGACGCGGACGGAAATGACGAGCTGAGCGCAGAAGAGTTTCTGACCTTCGAGCAGCGCGCGGAAACCGAGGATGAGCAAACCGACGTGGCAATAGCACGAGGCGAGGCGACGGAGGACGGCATCCCGGCAACCGAGCATCAGGAAGAGGTGCTACGGTCCGACATCGGCGACGACGACGAAGCCGGCGAGCGCCAGACTTCTCGAGACGAAACGCAGCGCGACGACGCCGCTGCGAGCGAGCGGCGCCAGGACGAAAACTGAGCGTCGAAGATGAGCGTCGCCTGACTCGACCAAGCTGCGCCAGCTGGGCCGCCGTCCGACGCTGCGCTCGGACGCAGCTCGGCTGAGAGGGTTCGTAGCGGGGCAAGTTTGGCCGCGCAATAGACGGCAGCCATTCCGCCTCTCGATCATAACGGCAGGCAAGAGAAGTTAAACTCTCGCCATGCCGTTGATTTACCTGCCGAGCCGCATAGAATTTTTTCTATGGGGCAATGGCGCCGTCGCATATCCGCTCGGCGCACTCGCCGAGCGCGGCGTACCCGCGTCAGCGGACATCGTCGCGCCGGCCAAGCGCGGCCCAGTCCAGGGCCGCACGCTCGCGCTCATCGACACGATCGCGCGGCTCGCGGCCGTGCCGGCAACCGAGATCGCGGCTTTACCCGGCTCGGTCGCGTCCTGGGCGCTCGCGAGCAAGCTCGCACTCGATCTGACGAGCCGTGAGCGCGTCGTCCCGACCGTCGTCCGGTTGAACGGTAAGGCCAGCGCGAGGTGGGCGGCTGCTCTACAGGCTTCCGAGGATGTCATGCGAGTCCGCGGCATTGCGCGCAGCATGCCGCCGGCGGCGCATGCGGTGCCGGCCCCTCGCGCGGGCAGGACGCGTTCAGTGTGGGCGCCCGAGGCGTTGCTGCGCGCATTCATGAACGAGGCCGTGGATGCGCTCGTCCGCCGGGCGAGCGCGGACGCCGGCGGGCCCGGTGCATCGAACACGACCCTTGAAGCGACACCCGCGCGCCGGAAGAGGCGGGCGCGGCGGACGAACGGCGGCGCAACGACCGATGACAATCACCGGCCCTGGGAAGACCGTTGGCTCGCGGCCTTGACGGGACCAGACGATAGCTTCGTGCCCGAAGGCTTCGGCGAGCGCACGCTGATCGACGATCTCGACGCGTGGAGTCGGCCGGTGCAGGGCTCACACGACCGACTGGGCACATGTTTCCGTCTCGAGCTCCCAGCCCATGACACCGATCCTTTCGTGCTGCGCTTCCTGCTTCAATCTCCGGACGATCCGAGCTTGCTCATCGATGCGGCCGACGTCTGGCGGGCGCCGGATCGAAGCCTCGCGACGCTCGGTCGCGCGTTTCACGACCCGCAGGAAGCGCTGCTCGAAGCATTGGCCCGGGCGGCGCGGCTGTTCCCGCCGATTCGCGCGAGCCTCGACGAAGCAAGGCCGGAGCGGCTCGAGCTTGTACCCTCCTCGGCCTGGGCCTTCTTGAGCGAAGGCGCGCCGGCGCTCGGCGAAGCCGGTTACCACGTGATCGTGCCCGCGGAGCTCACCACGGCCGGCCAGCGGCGCCTGCGCCTCAGGATGAAGCTCGGCACGAAGACTCACGTTGCGGGCGCAGTGTCGGGCGCGGCAGCGCTCGGCCTCGCCGACGTGGTGTCGTTCGATTGGCAAGCCGCGCTCGGGGAGGACACGCTGTCGAAGCGCGAGCTTGACACGCTTGCGCGACACAAGGCGCCTCTAGTTCGCCATCGCGGGCAATGGGTCGTTGTCGACCCGCGCGAGCTGGCCGAGATCCGCAAACGGCTGACCGACGACGGCGGCACGATGCGCGCGGCCGAGGCGCTGGTCATCGCGTTATCCGGCGAGACCACGCAAGGGGGCTTGCGCGTTTCGGTGTCTGCGGCAGGCCAGCTCGGCACGGTGCTCGAGCGGCTCCGTAATGCGGCCCGCCGCGAGGCGCAGTCGCCAAAGGCTCTGCGCGGGCAACTGCGCCCGTATCAGGCGCGCGGCTTCGCGTGGCTCTCGACGATGGCCCAGCTCGGGCTCGGCGCCTGTCTCGCCGACGACATGGGCCTCGGCAAGACGATTCAGCTGCTCGCCTTCCTGCTCGAGCGCCGGCGCCTTGCGCCGCGTGACGACCGCCCCGCGCTGCTCGTCGCGCCGACCTCGGTGCTCGGCAACTGGGAGCGCGAGATCGCGCGGTTCGCGCCAAGCCTTAAGGTCGTCCCACATTATGGGCCGGGCCGTGCGCGCGACGCCGCCCACATTCCGCGCGCGCCCGGCACGCTCGTGCTGACGAGCTATGGGCTACTACGCCGTGACCTCGCCGTGCTGTCCTCGATCGACTGGTCGACGGTGGCCCTCGACGAAGCGCAGAACATCAAGAACTCGGCGTCCGCGACGGCGAAGAGTGCGCGTGCACTGCGTGCCGTGCATCGATTCGCGCTGACCGGCACACCCGTCGAGAACCGGCTTGCGGAGATTTGGTCGATCTTCGAGTTCTTGAATCCCGGGCTGCTCGGCCCGCTCGAGGCGTTCCGGCGCGACTATGCGGTGCCGATCGAGCGTTACGGCGACGAGCTGGCCGCCGCGCGCTTGAAGCGCATCGTCAAGCCGTTCCTGTTGCGCCGGTTAAAGAGCGATCCCGCGATCATCGACGACCTGCCGCCGAAGAACGAAATGAAGGTCGTCTGCACGCTGACGCGCGAGCAAGTCACGCTGTATCGAGCGGCCGTCGACGAGGAGATGCGGCGTATCGAATCGGCGGAAGGCATCGAGCGGCGCGGACGCGTGCTCGCGCTTTTGTCCTTTCTAAAGCAGATCTGCAATCACCCGGCGCAATATCTCGGCGAGCCGGGGCCGCTTGCGCGGCGCTCCGGCAAGCTCGAGCGGATTACCGAGATGCTCGACGAGGCGCTCGCAGCCGGCGACAAGGCGCTCGTGTTCACGCAATTTCGCGAGATGGGCGAACGGCTCGAGGCGCATTTCGGCGCGCGGCTCGGCGTCGAGACGCTCTTCCTGCATGGCGGCACGGCTAAAGCCAAGCGCGACGCGATGGTGCGTCGCTTCCAGGAGGAGCCGCATGGGCCGCGTGTGTTCGTGCTGTCCGTCAAGGCCGGCGGCACAGGGCTTAATCTGACCGCAGCGAGCCATGTTTTCCATTTCGATCGCTGGTGGAATCCGGCGGTCGAGGATCAGGCGACCGACCGCGCGTATCGGATCGGTCAGCGCCGCGCCGTGCAGGTGCATAAGCTCGTCTGCGCCGGCACCGTCGAGGACAAGGTCGACGAAATCCTCGAGCAAAAGCGCGGGCTCGCGTCCCGAATCGTCGGCGCCGGCGAGCAGTGGATTACCGAGTTCGGCAACCGCGAGCTGCGTGAGCTGTTTTCACTCGCCGCCGGTGCGAGTGTCGACGACGATGCGAGCGAAGAGGGCGAGCCGTGAGCCCGCGCAAGCCTTCGGAGCCCGATTGGGAAGGCCGCGAAGGCGCAGTTTGTCGCGGAGCTGCTCGACGGGCGCATGCCGGATGAAATCGACGGCGTATTCTCGCAGGCGGGCCGCAGCTTGTTCCCGGTCAAGACGGCGG
>CAZFJU010000238.1:0-6268 GCA_964518995.1 uncultured Gammaproteobacteria bacterium | reverse complement strand
TAGCCGACCGCGAGCTTGGCGGCGACCTTCGCGATCGGGAAGCCCGTTGCCTTCGATGCGAGCGCCGACGACCGCGACACTCGTGGGTTCATCTCGATCACGATCATACGCCCGTCCTCGGGGTTGATCGCGAACTGCACGTTCGAGCCGCCCGTATCGACGCCGATCTTGCGCAGCACGGCGATGGACGCATCGCGCATGCGCTGGTATTCCTTGTCCGTTAGCGTCTGCGCGGGCGCCACGGTGATCGAATCGCCGGTGTGGATGCCCATCGGATCCAGATTCTCGATCGAGCAGATAATGATGCAGTTGTCGTTCCGATCGCGAACGACCTCCATCTCGAATTCTTTCCAGCCGAGCACGGACTCCTCGAGCAGCACCTCGGTGGTCGGCGACTGTTCGAGCCCGTTGCTGACGATCGCCTCGAACTCCTCGCGGTTATAGGCAATCCCACCGCCGCTGCCGCCAAGCGTGAACGACGGCCGCACGATCACCGGGAAGCCGACCTCCTTCTGGACTTCCCATGCCTCGTCTAAGGTATGTGCGATGCCGGCACGGGCGACATCGAGACCGATTTCCTGCATCGCATTGCGAAATTGCTCGCGATCCTCGGCCATGTCGATCGCATTTCGCGATGCCGCGATCAGCTCGACGCCGTACTTCTCGAGGATGCCTTGCCGATCGAGGTCCAAAGCGCAATTGAGTGCAGTCTGCCCCCCCATGGTCGGCAGCAGCGCTGACGGGCGTTCCCTCTCGATGACGCGCGCGATGGCCCGCCAGTTGATCGGCTCGATATAGGTCGCATCCGCGCTCGCCGGATCGGTCATGATCGTGGCCGGATTGGAATTGACGAGGATGACGCGGTAGCCCTCCTCCTTCAGCGCCTTGCACGCCTGCGTGCCCGAGTAATCAAACTCGCAGGCTTGGCCGATGATAATGGGACCGGCTCCGATGATCAGAATGCTTTCGAGGTCTTCGCGGCGCGGCATACGGCTATTCCACACTCCATATGGGTCGGGGCGGTTCGAATCTGGGCGAATCTGCCGGCATCATTGCGCGGCAGCGACCTGACGACGGTAGTCTTTCATCATCGCGGTGAAGCGCTGAAACAGCGGCCGCAGATCGTGCGACCCGGGGCTGGCTTCCGGATGCCCCTGGAACGAGAACGCCGGCGCGTCCGCGAGATCGAGTCCCTGCAACGTGCCGTCGAACAGAGAGCGATGCGTCGGCCGAACGTTCGGCGGAAGCGTCGACTCGTCGACCGCAAACCCGTGGTTCTGGCTCGTGATCAGCACCCGCCCGGAGTCGATCTCGAGCACCGGATGATTCGCGCCGTGGTGGCCAAACTTCATTTTCACGGTCTTCGCGCCAGCAGCCAGGCCAAGCAGCTGATGCCCGAGACAGATGCCGAATTGCGGTATGCGCAGCTCGGCGAAGCGGCGAATCGCGTCGATTGCATACGTGCAGACCGCCGGGTCGCCCGGCCCGTTCGAATGAAAAATGCCGTCCGGGTCCAGCGCGAGCACCTCGTCGACCGTGGTCGTCGCAGGCACGACGGTGATCCGGCAATCGAGATCGGCGATTAGCCGGAGGATCGTCCGCTTGATGCCGTAGTCATACGCCACGACGTGGAAGCTGGCCACTCGCTTCGAATAGACTTCCGGCCGCTCCGGCCAAATGCTGCCTTGATTCCACTGATACATCTGGTCGGCCGTGACGAGCCGCGCAAGATCCATGCCGTTGATACCGGGGAATTTGCGCGCAGCACGCACCGCTTCCTCCGGAGTCGCATCGGTACCCGTGAGAATGCAGCCCCCCTGCGCTCCCTTGTCGCGGATGATGCGCGTGAGCTGTCGCGTGTCGATATCGGCGATCGCGACGGTCTCGCCGCGAATCAGGAAATCCCGCAGTGCCCATTCGCTGCGCCAATTACTGACCGCGCGCGAGAGATCGCGAATCACGAGACCAGCCGCGAAGGTGCGGCGCGACTCGAAGTCATCCGAGTTGGTGCCGACGTTACCGATATGCGGATACGTCAGCGTGACGATCTGTCGGTAGTACGACGGGTCGGTAAGTATTTCCTGATACCCGGTCATCGAGGTGTTGAATACCACCTCGCCGAGGCTGCGACCGGGGGCTCCGACGGAAATGCCGTGGAACACGGTCCCGTCTTCGAGCGCTAGTATCGCCGGCTCTGTCACGCTGAGCTCCTGAATTTACGGTATGCGCCTGCAAGAGGCTGCGGGCCTGCCGCAGGCGCGCGACGACCCGGAGAGCGGTAGCTAGTGGGGGGCTCAGGACACTATTGTACGCGGTCGGCCGTCCAACTTGAACGCCGCACGACGCCGCGCGGGGAAATTGGGCTCTGACCCCAATTTCGCGAGGTAATTGGGGTCAGAGCCCAATTTTCGCCGTTTACCTCGCGACGCCCAGCACGTCGGCCATCGTGTACGTGCCGGGCGCACGGCCTGCGACCCAGCGCGCCGCACGCAGCGCACCGCGTGCGAAGGCCCCGCGGTCGCGGGCGCGATGCGTCAGTTCGATCTGCTCATCGCCGGCGACCAGCATGACGGTATGATCGCCGACGATTTGCCCGCCGCGGATCACTGAGAACCCGATTGCTCCCGGCACACGGGCGCCCGTGCGCCCTTCTCGTGCATAAACCGCAAGCTCGCTCAGCGGCCGGCCTCGCGCTGCGGCGACGCGCTCGCCGAGCGCGAGCGCCGTGCCGGACGGGGCATCGATCTTGTGGCGATGATGCGCCTCGAGGATCTCGACGTCGTACTCGTCGCCGAGCGCGCTCGCCGCGCTCGCGACAAGCTCCATGAATAGATTCATGCCGACGCTCATATTGCGGCCGTAAACGATCGGGATCTGCCGCGCGGCGCGCTCCATCGCGTCGAAGTGCGCCGGCTCGAGACCGGTGGTGCCGACCACGAGCGCGGCGCCGTGCGTGACGCACGCCTGCACGTTCGCCTCGAACGCTGCAGGCAGCGTGAAATCGATGACGACGTCCGCACCGCGCAGCGCCTGCTCCCGATCATCGGTCAACGACACTCCAACGGCGTCGAGACCGGCCGCCTCGCCGACGTCGCGGCCGATTGCGGGATCGCCGCTTTGCGTGACCGCGCCGACCAGCTGCAAGTCGGCCAATTCACTGAGACTACCGAGGATGGCGCGCCCCATCCGGCCCGAGGCGCCCAGCACCGCGACCTTCAGCAACGCGTCACGCCCCCATCCGCTCGAAGAAGCTCTTCACGCCGTCGAACCAAGTTCGCGCGCGCGGGCTATGCCGGTCACCGCCGCCCGAGATGGACTCGTCGAAGCGGCGCAGAGCGTCCTTTTGCTCCGCAGTAAGGTGAACTGGCGTCTCGACCTGCACACGACAGAACAGATCGCCGTAACCGGGCGCACGCACCGAGCGCACACCTTTGCCGCGCAATCGAAATACCTTGCCGGACTGCGTTTCGCCGGGAATTTTGAGGACGACGTGCCCGTCGAGCGTCGGCACTTCGATCGTGCCGCCGAGCGCCGCCGTCGCGAAGCTGATCGGCACCTCGCAGGAAAGATCCTGACCGTCGCGGCTGAAAATCGGGTGGGCCTGCACGACGATGTCGACGTACAGATCGCCCGACGGCCCCCCGTTACGACCCGGCTCGCCTTCGCGGGAAAGCCTGATTCGGTCACCGTTATCGACGCCCGCCGGCACCTTCACCGACAACGTTCGGACCTTGCGGACGACACCGGCACCCGAGCAGTCGGTGCACGGATCCTCGATCCTGGAGCCGGCGCCCCGGCACGCGGGGCAGGTCTGCTGAATTGAGAAGAAACCCTGCTGCATACGCACGCTACCGTGGCCCGCGCACGTCGCGCACGGCACCCGCTGTGCGCCCGGCGCCGCGCCGGAGCCGTCGCAGGACTCGCATGCGACGCGGCTCGGAATTTCGATCTCGACCGTATCGCCGGTCACGGACTGCTCGAGCGTCAGCTCGAGCTCGTAGCGCAGGTCGGCGCCGCGATACATCTGCGTCCGGCCGCGCGCACCCCCGCCGAAAATGTCGCCGAACACATCGCCGAAGATGTCGCTGAACGCGTCGGCGCCGCCGAACCCGCCCGGGCCCGCGCTGCTCTGATTGACGCCGGCGTGCCCGAACCGGTCGTAGGCCGCGCGCTTGACGTCGTCCGAGAGCACCTCGTAGGCCTCCTTGGCCTCCTTGAAGCTGTTCTCGGCATCCGGATCGCCAGGATTGCGATCGGGGTGGTGCTTCATCGCCAAGCGGCGATACGCTTTCTTGATGTCATCGGCGCTTGCCGCGCGTTCCACTCCAAGCACTTCGTAGTAATCGCGCTTGGTCATTTCGTCGATCATCCCCTTGCTCCGACTCCGCATCGGCCTCCTGCAGGCGGCGCAGATTGTCGCTCAGAACGGCCCTAGCCGTGCCGCTCCCGATCACTTAATTCGCAATGCGCCATGCCCGTAGCGGGCACCGCAAGTCAGCAGTCCAGGACGAAGGCGCCGTGCAGTGGCACGGCGCCTCGTCGCGGCATGGCGTCAGGCGCGCATGGCGTCAGGCGCGCCGCTGCTCGTCGTCCTTGACTTCCTCGAACTCGGCGTCGACGACGTTGTCATCGCCGCCGCCGGATCCCGGCTGCTGATCTCCGGCGCCGCCGGCCGGCTGCTCGCCGCCGTAGGCCTTCTGCGCGAGCTCGCCGGCCGCATCGCTAAGCGCCCGAATCTTCGCCTCGATGCCGCTCTGGCTATCGCCCTTGAGCGCCTCCTTCAGCTCGCTGAGCGCGCTCTCCACCTTTGCGCGCTCGTCGCCAGGCACCTTGTCGCCGAGATCGACCAGCGTCTTCTCCGTCGCATGCACCAGCGCGTCGCCTTGGTTCTTGACGTTGACCAGGTCGCGGAACTTCTCGTCATCGGCCGCATGCGCCTCGGCGTCCTGAACCATGCGCTGAATCTCGTCGTCCGTCAGGCCCGAGGAGGCCTTGATCACGATCTTCTGCTCCTTGCCGGTCGCCTTATCCTTCGCCGACACGTTCAGGATACCGTTCGCGTCGATGTCGAACGTGACCTCCACCTGCGGCACGCCGCGCGGCGCCGGCGGGATATCCGAGAGATCGAATCGCCCGAGCGACTTGTTGTCGCGAGACCGGCCGCGCTCGCCTTGCAGAACATGGATCGTAACCGCCGTTTGATTGTCCTCAGCCGTCGAGAACACCTGCGTCGCCTTGGTCGGAATCGTCGTGTTCTTGTCGATCAGTTTCGTCATGACGCCGCCGAGCGTCTCGATGCCCAGCGACAGCGGCGTGACGTCGAGCAGCAGGACGTCCTTGACCTCACCCGCAAGCACACCGGCCTGGATGGCTGCGCCGACCGCGACCGCCTCGTCCGGGTTCACGTCCCGGCGCGGCTCCTTGCCGAACAGCTCCTGCACCTTCTGCTGCACCTTCGGCATGCGCGTCTGGCCGCCGACCAGAATCACGTCGTCGACATCTCCGACCGACAACCCCGCATCCTTGAGCGCGATCTTGCACGGCTCGATCGTGCGGTCGACCAACTCTTCGACCAGCGACTCGAACTTGGCCCGCGTCAGGCTGATATTCAGATGCTTAGGCCCGGAAGCGTCCGCCGTGATATACGGCAGGTTGATATCCGTCTGCTGCCGCGACGAAAGCTCGATCTTCGCCTTCTCGGCGGCCTCCTTCAGCCGCTGCATCGCGAGCGGATCCTTCGTGACGTCGATGCCGCTCTCTTTCTGAAATTCCTTGGTCAGGTAACCAATGATGCGGTTGTCGAAGTCCTCACCGCCGAGGAACGTATCGCCGTTCGTCGCAAGCACCTCGAACTGATGCTCGCCGTCCACCTCCGCGATCTCGATGATCGAGATATCGAACGTGCCGCCGCCGAGGTCGTAGACCGCAACTTTTCGATCGCCGCGCTTCTTGTCGAGACCATAAGCGAGCGCGGCCGCCGTCGGCTCGTTGATGATGCGGCGGACCTCGAGACCCGCGATGCGGCCCGCGTCTTTGGTCGCCTGCCGTTGAGAGTCGTTGAAGTAGGCCGGGACCGTGATCACGGCCTCGGTGACCTTCTCGCCGAGATAATCCTCGGCTGTTTGCTTCATCTTCCCCAGCACGCGTGCCGAGATCTCCGGCGGCGCCATCTTCTTGCCGTTGATCTCGACCCAGGCGTCGCCGTTGTCGGCCTTGACGATCTGGTACGGGACCATATGAGCGTCCTTCTCGACGACATGGTCGTCAT
>CAZFJU010000237.1:4761-6420 GCA_964518995.1 uncultured Gammaproteobacteria bacterium | reverse complement strand
ATGCGATACCGATGCAGTTACTCGCGTATCACGTGGCCGTGCTGAAGGGCACGGATGTGGATCAGCCGAGGAATTTGGCGAAGTCGGTGACGGTGGAGTAGTTGCTTTGTGGCGGTTGCCTTCAGATGCGCGAACAATGGTAAGCGTTAGCAGCGTTCGTTCGGGTCGTGGGTAACGGGCCGCTCGACCCGTCGCGCCGGGAAAGCAAACGACTTCGTGATCAGGCCGATATCGAGCTACTGGGCGATGTACCGGGGCCCAACGAAGGTTGATAGCAAAGCTATTCTGCGGCGTCGATCATGCTTGCCGCAGTCGCAGCGTCGGTGTGCGCTGCGGCTGGTGACATCACCAGCCTGCGCGAACCACTTTCTCCGAGCCGTGGAGGTCTTCGAATAGCGTCGGACGAGAGGCGTATCACGCACGGTCCGACGCGCGATCATCGCTCGTCGCTGTTACTCGTTAGGATCGCGATCCTGGATGATGTTCTCGCTGCCGGTACGCGAGCGGAGCTGCACGGTCGTCTCATTATCAGTCTCCGAATATAGCTCCGCGTCGTATTCGGCTAGCTCTTCCACGTCCCGACTGGATGAAAGGTAGAGACGATCCTCATCGGCATCGTATTCGAGGTCTTCGAGTGCGACGATCCGCCGCTCAACTTCTCCAATGTCCAGGATACCGCCAACCTCGATCACGCCATAGAAATCGCCCTCTATATTCGAGTACACGACCTCATCGATCTTCCCTATACTGTTGCCGTCTGCCAAGACGATCTCATGATCGTCAAGCGCGTTCGCCTGCCGAACAACCATGGGGCCCGCCAAGTCATCAGCGGTCAGTGACGGACTGGTGCGCTCGGACGCCTCTGCTTGGACACGCTGACTAGCTTCCTGGGGCTGGGCCTGGACTGCCGCCGCCCCGGACCCGATCAGTGCAATAGCGAGAAAACCTCCCGTATAAACGGTTTTCATAGAGGCCACCTTCCTTGTGGTGAAAAACTAATTCCGCAGAAAGCGTGCAACCTCTATGCCAAATCCTGCCCACACTCGAGACCGCCGAGTTGCGGGACCATAGTCTCCAGAGCGATGAATGTGAACGTGTAGCCGTCGACCACACCCCGTGTAGTTTCCCTGGTCGTCTTTCGCGAACTCGGTGCCGAGTAAATCGGGGACGGTCGGTGCCCACGCCGATTAGCCGATGAGCCCTAGGACCGAAATCCGAAGTACCACACGGCCACGGGGACGCCGAGCATCAGCACGAAGGAGCCCGTGACCAGCGCTCCGTCGCGCGCCAGGAGGCCGGCAGCGAAGAACGCGATGACCGCGGAAGCGATCGAGCCCGAGGTCGGAATCGCCTCCATCAGCGGCATGGCCAGCGTCAAACACAGGATCAGCACAAGCGGTGCGAAGATCCAGGGCCGATGCAGCAGGAACGTCATCCGCGGCTTGAGAAAGCGCTCCACGAATCGCACGGGTTTGCGCAGCCATTGGATGCCCTTGCATAGCTTCGCAGTGGAGAGATGACGCCGAGCGACGAACGCGGGCAGCCAGACGCTATCGCGGCCGATCATCATTTGCACGATCAGCAGGAATACGATTAGCGCGACCATCGCCGTGATGCCCGGAATCGCGCTGGCTGGCGACACGGCGATCAGGGAGAAGA
>CAZFJU010000237.1:0-4661 GCA_964518995.1 uncultured Gammaproteobacteria bacterium | reverse complement strand
TCGGCCGCATGAAATGATCGGCCGCGTAGTCCGCTACTTGTCGGCAGCTCTCGGCGGCAGCCGAAAGCTCGAACGTGAAGTGGATGCCGCCGTAGACCCTGCTCAGCGCGCCTTGCTCTGCAAGCTCCGAGAAGCTCGAGTAAGCCCTGGTCACGTTCGCGTTACCGCCGGTGCCGGTCCACGTCACCGTGAAGGGCACGGCGTCATTGCCGAGTATGCGTGCGAGAGCCCGCGCCGCGCTGGTGCCGAGGCAGGTCAAGTTGCTGGCGTGCGACGGGTACGGAGGTGTCGGCAGGAGAGGCGTCCAGCTCGGGTCGGCAAGCGTCGCATCATTGAGATCCTCTCCTGCACGTTGGATCGCAGTGATCGGCCGCCACAAGTTGTATACGAATTTGCTCGTATGCGAGGTTTGCAGGCCATCGTGCATCGCCACGCTCATCAGAGCGAACAGACGCGCGGACTTCGACAGCGACAAGCCGCGGCTTCGGACCACCTCTCGGCCGACCTGGCTCCAAAGCGCGAATGGCCCGGGCGAGTACCCGATCCCGGCAAACACGCGAGCAAGCATAGTCTGCTCTTCGGTGCGCACGGCGCTCGTGGCGGAACCGATCGCCTTCACCTCTTCGAAGTCGGCGGCATAGGCGGCGCTGTTCAACGCAGGCGGCGGCTCGGGCAGGTATTGCGTTGCCGTAATCAGTGCGAAAGGCTCGACATTTGCGAAGTGCACGAAGGCTGCAACCTGGCCTGGGGCGGCCGGCTGCCATACCCCCGGCAATGCCGGCGGTGTGTAGGGCAGGTTGGGCTGCTCCGTGCCGTCTCCAGTCCGCCAGTCCACTATGGCCTGGGCGACTGTCCTGCCGACCGCGACGCCCGGCCGCGCGCGCCACGCAGGGATATCGGCGAGGCGTTTCGCCAGCGCTGCGTCGAACGAGGCTTGCGCCTCGGGGATGAGAGCGACGAGCACGTCGTGCGCCGCTTGGGCGGCGGCCGCCTCCGCGGACGCCGTCGGCGCCGCGCGGATATGCACGTGATAGCGCTGATAGTCGCCTTCGATGGAGTTCACGGCATCGAACATGGCGATATGCAGCATCGCGTAGTAGCGGAAGCTGAAGATCCCAGCCGTCGGAGGAATGTGCGCCTGTAGCAGCTCGTCCCATTCAATCACGACCTCGGCGTCGTCCCGGGTTGCACCCGCCGCGCTCGTCGCGAGGCCAAGCGCGGCGATCGCGACGACCGCCATGTGTTTTCCAACAGCAATCATGACATTACCTCCCGCGCGGCACGCCGCGCCGATTTGGCTGTTCCAGACCCTAGAGCGGACATGTTGTGTGACCTGATAGACTCCTGTCTGGGGAATCCCGAGGGAAAAGGCGGGGAGGCAACAGGGTCGTGTCCGCACGGTTCGGGAGCTTCGAGCTAGACTCCGCTCGCCGCCAGCTCCTGCGTGACGGCCGCGAGGTGCACCTCACGCCCAAGGCATTCGACCTTCTCTCGCTAATGGTGGACGCCGCGCCCCGAGTGATGACGAAGGCGGAGCTCCACGCGCGGCTATGGCCCCGCGCGGTGGTGTCCGATGCGACCCTCGCGGGGCTCATCAAGGAGCTGCGGCGCGCGCTGACCGAGCAGAACGATGAGCGGCCGTTGATTCGTACCGTTCACCGAGTGGGCTATGCGTTTGATGTGCCGGTTGCGCGCCTATCGACGCAGTCGTCCGCAGCAAGCTCCGTGCTGGCCGCTGGGCGTCGCTTCGCGCTCACCGTCGGCGAGAACGTGATTGGCAGAGATCCGAATGCAACGATCTCACTCGACTACACAACAGTGTCGCGCCGCCACGCGCGGATCGTTCTGACGGACACGAGCGCCGTGCTCGAGGACCTGGGAAGCAAGAACGGCACGACCTTCGCCGGGCGCCCGCTCGGCGCTCCACGCGTTCTGCGAGACGGAGACTGCTTCGAGTGCGGCCAAGTGGCGATCACGTACCGCGAAACGAGAATCGACATGCCGACCGTCACGCATATCAGCCCGCTCACTCCGGCCGCGTCCCGCGGCTAACGTGTGCTGGCGCACGGGTCTCGCGTAGGACCGTACGAACTCGCCGGGCACATCGGCTCCGGCGCGATGGGCGAAGTTTATCGTGCGCACGACGTCCGCCTTGGCCGCGACGTGGCCATCAAGGTGCTGGCCGAGCCGTTCCGTCTGGACGCGGAGCGCCGCGCCCGTTTCGAACGCGAAGCGCGGCTGCTCGCCGCTCTGAACCACCCGAACATCGAGACGCTGCATGGCGTCGAGGAGCACGAGTCCGCTCAAGCGCTCGTGCTCGAGCTGGTCGAGGGAAAGACGCTTGCGGAACACATCGCGGAAGGGCGAATCGCCGTCGCGGAAGCACTCGAGATCGGGCGTCAGATCGCCGCAGGGCTCGAGGCCGCGCATGCACAGGGTGTCATTCATCGCGATCTTAAGCCGCAAAACGTAAAGCTGCGGCCGGACGGCCGCGTGAAGCTGCTCGATTTCGGCCTCGCGAAGGTGTTTGCGCCCACCGCGGGGGCGGGCCCCGCGCTTGCGACCGTCACGGCGATCGATATCGTCCGAGCCGGTCATGCGGTCGGGACTCCAGCCTACATGAGCCCGGAGCAGGTGCGCGGCCTCGAGGTCGACGCACGCACGGATATTTGGGCATTCGGTTGCGTGTGCTACGAAATGCTCACGGGCGTACGTCCGTTTCCCGGGCAAAGCAGCTCCGATGTCTTCGCGACGATTACAGATAGCCCGCCCGACTTCGACCGCTTGCCCGAAGAGACGCCGTCGAGCATTCGACGTATGCTGCGCCGCTGCTTGGAGAAGCGTCCGGAACGACGTCTGCGCAGCATGGGCGATGCGCTGCTCGAGATCGACGATGCTTCGCGTGAGCTGGGTCAGGACGGTATCGGCCGCGCCCTGCGGCCGCGCCGCGCGCTCGCATGGGGAGCCTTCGGCGTCGGATGCGCGCTAGGCATCGTGATGCCCTCGATGTTGCGGGAGATCGCTCGGCAGAACGCTGCTGTGCCGCAGGCCGTGGTCACCTCGATCACCGCGGACGAGCTCCGGCGCATCAACACCGACGATGCTGATCGGTCGCTTGCCGTGTCTGCCGACGGTACGACGCTCGTCTTTGCAGGTAACGATCGGGCTCAGCTCTTCGTGCGTCGGCTGGATCGATTGCAGGTCGAACCGCTGACGCTCCCTTCGTCCGGAGTACGCGGCCCGTTTTTCTCGCCGGATGGACAGTGGGTGGGCTATATCGAGGGCAATACGTCGCTGCGGAAAGTAGCACTGGCAGGGAATCTGTCTACCGGCTTGGTCGTCATGGACGGGCCGTCGCGGGGCGCGACCTGGTCTCCCGACGGAACCATCGTGTACGCGACAAGCAATACAGCCACGGGCCTTCAGCGCATCAGCGCCGACGGCGGCACGGCAGAGGTGCTCACCCGGCCAAATGCCGAGAATGACGAGGAAGATCACGTGTTCCCGTACATGCTCCCCAGAGGAGAGGCCGTGCTGATGACCGTCGTCCCACGGAGCCGACGGGTCGAGGATGGACGTATTGCTGTGCTCGATCTCGAGACACGAGAGTGGCAGACGGTGCTCGACGGCGGATACGACGCGCGATACGCGAACGGCTGGCTGCTCTACATGGCGAGCTCGGAGCTTTTCGCGGCGCCGTTCGACGCCGAACGGCATCGGGTACTTGGCCCTTCGGTACGCGCGTTGTCGGGCGCCAGGATTGGGGCTGACGTCAGCAGCAACTTCGACGTCGCGCAGAACGGAACGCTCGCGTATCTCGATGCAAAGCGATCCGCCGGCGGAAGATATCTGACGTGGGTCGATAGATCCGGCCGCGAGACACGGCTCGATGTGCCGAGAGGCCCGTACAGTTATCCGCGCGTATCGCCGGACGGCCGCCGCGTCGCCGTCTACGTCCGCGACGAGGCTCGGGATCGCGATATCTGGACCATCGACCTGCAGCAAGCATCGATGACCCGGCTGACGTTCGGCCCGGAGATCGACTCGTGGCCGATTTGGCTATCGAACGACCGCATCGCATTCAGCTCACAGCGTGCAAGCGGCATCGCGAATGTCTTTGTCCAGGATACGAACGGCGGAACGGAGGCGTTGCAGCTCACCGAGAGCACCTCGATGCTGCTGGTGCCGGCCGCCGCTGCACCGGATGAATCGGCGTTGATTCTGTCGGCTCGCAACGCGGCGGGTTGGGACGTTCAGCTGTTGCCGTTACCGAGCTCATTGAAGCCCGGCGAGGATGGGTCCGCGCTGCCCGGGCTCGACAGCGCGCCCAGCGAGCGCAATGCCGTCGTTTCTCCGGACGGTCGCTGGATCGCGTACGAGTCCGACAGCGTGGGCGCACGCTTCGAGGTCTTCGTGCGTCCGTTCCCGGATACCGACGCGGGCCTCTGGCAGATTTCGCGCGACGGTGGCCAGCAGCCCCTCTGGTCGCCGAGCGGCGACGAGCTTTTCTATTTGGGTCTCGACGGCACGATGTTTGCGGCTGCGGGGATCGGGAGCTCGTCGACGTGGAGCGCAGGGACGCCGCAGGCGCTGTTTGCCGGTGAGTATGTGCTCGTTGGCGGAGGCAATATCGGTCGTCAGTACGACATCGCGCCTGACGG
>CAZFJU010000236.1:0-6429 GCA_964518995.1 uncultured Gammaproteobacteria bacterium | reverse complement strand
CGCATCCGGAGGTCTTCAACCTGCTGCTGCAGGTCATGGACCACGGCACGCTGACGGATAACAACGGCCGCAAAGCCGACTTCCGCAACGTGACGATCGTGATGACGACGAACGCCGGCGCCCAGGAGATGAGCCGCTCGTCGGTGGGCTTCACGCGTCAGGATCACACCTCCGATGCGATGGAGGTGATCAAGCGCATGTTCACGCCCGAGTTCCGCAATCGGCTCGACGCCATCATTCAATTCGGCCCGCTCGACCACAAGTCGATCGTGCGCGTCGTCGACAAGCTGATCATGGAGCTCGAGGCGCAGCTCGACAAGAACAACGTGACGATCGAGCTCGAGTCGGCCGCGCGAACATGGATCGCCGAGCGGGGCTACGACGAGAAGATGGGCGCACGGCCGATGGCTCGCATCATCCAGCAGCACATCAAGCGGCCGCTGGCCGAGGAGCTGTTATTCGGCAAGCTGGTCGAAGGCGGCCATGTGCGCGTCGACGTCGCCGCGGACGGCGAAAGCCTCGAGCTCATTCCGGAGCCCGCGACCCGCGTGCTCGAGCACCTGCCGGAGTAAAATCCAAAAGGGGCAGAGTCCAGGCTCTGGCCCCTTTCTTACCGGGAACGGTAAACGATGCGCCCCTTGGATAGATCGTACGGCGTCAGCTCGACGGTGACACGGTCGCCCTTCAGGATGCGAATGTAGTTCTTACGCATCTTGCCGGAGATATGTGCGGTGACGATGTGCCCGTTCTCGAGCTCCACCCTGAAGGTCGTATTCGGCAATGTTTCCATTACCGTGCCTTCGATTTGTATTGCGTCTTCTTTGGCCACAAACGAATAAATGTCGACCCGAATTCGGGGCGCAGCATTGTTGCACAACCTCGCCGGAAGCAGCAAACAGGCCGTCGACCGCCGCCCGGGGCCGTTACCGCCGCGCGCGCGTCATTGGCTGGCGTGCCATCGGGCGAAGTCGGTCGTCCAGGATGGGGGCCAGCGCGGCCCATCGCCCCATTTCGCGAGCATACGCAGAAACCCATCGCGCGGCACATCCGTCGCGCCGAAGCTCAGCATGTGCGGCGATGCGATCTGGCAGTCGATCAGCTCGAAGCCTCGCGACGCAAGATAGTTCACCGCCGCCACGAAGGCCGCCTTCGACGCGTCGCTGACACGAGCGAACATCGACTCCCCGCAGAACACGCGGCCGATTGCGACACCGTATAGCCCGCCGACCAGCGTTTCGTCCTGCCATGCCTCGAAGGAATGGGCCCAGCCAAGCCGATGCAGGCGGCGATACGCGTTGGCCATCTCGTTGGTGATCCAGGTTTCGGCACCGTAATGGCGCGGGGCCGCGCAACCGCTGATCACCTCTCGGAACGCGACATCGGCCGTGATCGAGAACGTGCCGCGGCGGACGACGCGGCGTAACGTGCGGCTGACGCGCAGCTCGGTCGGAAACAGCACCGCGCGCGGATCGGGCGACCACCAGAGAATGGGCTGCCCGCGCTCGTACCAGGGAAATATGCCCCGGCGATAGGCCGAAAGCAGACGCTCCGAACGTAGGTCCCCGCCCGCGGCGAGCAGCCCGTTCGGCTCCTCGAGCGCCTGGTCCGGCGCGGGGAAAGCGTCCGGATCAGCCTCGGTCGAAAGCCAGCGAATCGCGCTCATTCACGGTCCTGCGCTTCCCGCCGAAAAGGAAGATGCTCCTCTAGATAGCACATGTAAGCATCCACCTGGAGCGTCTCGCGCGTCAAGAATTCTTGCACCGCGCGGTGGAATCGCGGGTCGTTCAAGCGGTGCCAGGACCACGTCGCGGTAGGCACGAAGCCCCGGCTGATCTTGTGCTCGCCTTGCGTGCCGGGCTCGAACTTCTCGAGGCCCGTGCGGATGCAATATTCGATGCCCTGGTAGTAGCACGCTTCGAAGTGCACGCTATGAAACTCGGCGGCGCTGCCCCAGTAACGCCCGTACAGCGCGCCGCCGCCTTGAAAACAGATCGCCGCGGCGATCGGCACCTGCGTGTGGCGAGCGAGCATGACGACGATGCTCTCCGGCATCGTGCGCGCCACCTCGGCAAAGAACTCCCGGCTCAGATACGGTGGGCGGCCGCGCTGCAGGAATGTGCGTGCGTGGAAATCGTAGACCGCGTCCCATTCTTTCGTGGACAGCTCGTCGCCGCGGGCCTGCTCGAAGTGGATACCGGCCTCCGCGACCCTGCGCCGTTCGCGGCGCGCCTTCTTGCGCTTATCCGAGCTGAAAGTGCCGAGAAAATCGTCGAAATCCGTATAGCCGCGATTGCGCCAGTGGAACTGACAGCTCTTCCGCGGCAGGTAGCCGGCCGCCGTGAATGCGGCGCCCTCGGCATCGGACGGAAAGAGGCTGTGCATCGAGGACGCATCGAGCTCTTCGCGGACCACCTCGGCGGCCGCGAGCAGCCCCGCTTCGAGGTCGCGCCGCGGTATCTCCGCGCGGGCCTCCGCGGACCCGCGGCCGGGCTCGCCGTCGGCTCCTGCTTGATCCGCCGCGACCAGCAATCTCGGCCCGGTCGCCGGCGTGTACGGCACAGCGGTCACCAGCTTCGGATAGTAGCGGCCGCCGGCGGCCTCGTACGCATCGGCCCAGCCCCAATCGAATACGAATTCGCCGCGCGAGTCGTACTTGACGTACAGCGGCAGCGCGCCGACCAGCTGCCCGTCCGCGGCGGTGGCCGTCACGTATGCCGGCTCCCAGCTCGTGCCCGGCCCGACGCAGCCGGTGCGCTCCAGCGCAACGAGAAACTCGTGACGCAGGAACGGATTGCCGTCCGACAGCGCATTCCATGCGCTCGGCTCGATCGCTTCCAAAGTGGTCAGACGTTCGAAGGTCAGATCCATCTGCACGCTGCTCGCGCATCCCGGGCGCCGATGACAAACACTAGCCTGCTAAAGTTTAGCCTGTCCTATCGAACGCGGCCTGTCGGCGCCGATGGCTGGTTTTGCTCGCCGGGGCCAGTACGTATAATCAGGTCGTTAAGATCGGAATTTGCGGTAGAACTTGACTAGAAGCAGGACGAGCACGGCCGTGCAGGGTTTCTTCGTGCCTCGCATCAAAGGGTTGAAAGAGTCGGCGTTTTGGGTGCTGACCGGCTTCAGCCTCATCTTGCTGTGGGCATTGCTGTCTTATGACCCGGCCGATCCCGCGTTCACCTTCGCGGCGCGGGACAGCACCGTCTCCAATCGTATGGGGCCGGCCGGTGCGCTGTTCGCGGATGTGGCGTTTCTGCTGTTCGGCGTGTCGGCGTACCTTTTTCCGTTGCTGGTCATGCTCGGCGGGCTGATGCTGTTCCGGAGCCGCGACGCGGGGCCGAGGAGCTCAGCCTGGTGGCAGGTCGGCGGCATCGTGTTGACCGTCGCGACCAGCTCCGGGCTCGCGACCCTGCATTTCGCGGCGCCGAGCTTGCAGGAGACGGCGGGCGGCGTGCTCGGGCAACTGGTCGGCATCGGCCTCGCCAACGCGTTCGGTGTGCTCGGTGCGACCGTGCTGCTGCTCGTGCTCTGGCTCGGCGCCGTATCGCTCGCCACGAGCGTGTCATGGCTCGCGGTGATGGACGGAATCGGCCGGTTCGTCTACGCCGGGATCGGTGTTGTCAACGAGAGAATGGCCCGGGCCAGGATTTTCCTGCAGGGCCGCCGCGCGAAACAGCAGCGTCACGAGCTGGTCGTCAAATCGCGTGCTGCGAAGGCCAAGCCGAAGCTGCTGCCGCGCATCGAACCGATGATCGGCAAGGTCGAGAAGAGCGTACGCGTGGAGCGCGAGCGGCAGGTGCCGCTGTTTGAGCCGATCAGCGCCGGCGAGCTACCGCCGCTGTCGCTGCTCGACGAGCCGCCGCCGCGCGAGGGCGGCTACTCGTCCGAGGACCTCGAGAAAATGTCGCGCCTGGTCGAGCTGAAGCTCGCCGACTTCGGTATTCAGGTGGAGGTCGTGGCGGTGCAGCCGGGGCCCGTCGTCACCCGTTTCGAGCTGCAGCCGGCGCCTGGCATCAAGGTCAGCCAGATCACCAACCTGTCGAAGGATCTCGCCCGCTCGCTGTCGACCGTCAGCGTGCGCGTGGTCGAAGTGATTCCGGGCAAGCCGCACGTCGGTCTCGAGATCCCGAACGAGGTGCGGGAAATCGTGTCGCTCGGCGAGATCATCAAGTCCGAGGCCTATGACGAGCTGAGCAGCCCGCTCGCGCTTGCGCTCGGCAAGGATATCGGCGGCCAGCCGGTCGTCGCCGATCTCGCGCGGATGCCGCATCTCTTGATCGCCGGCACGACCGGCTCCGGCAAATCCGTAGCGATCAACGCAATGGTGCTGAGCTTGCTGTACAAGGCGCTGCCGGCGCACGTGCGGCTGATCATGATCGACCCGAAGATGCTCGAGCTGTCGGTCTACGAGGGCATCCCGCATTTGCTGGCGCCGGTCGTCACCGACATGAAGCAGGCGGCCAACGCGCTACGCTGGTGCGTCGCCGAGATGGAGCGCCGCTATGCGCTCATGGCCGGCCTCGGCGTGCGGAACATCGCGGGCTATAACAAGAAAGTGCAGGACGCCGCGGCCAAGGGCCAGCCGCTGACGGATCCGACGTTCAAGAAGATCCTGGATGAAGACGAGCCGCCGCTGCTCGAGCCGCTGCCCTACGTGGTCGTGATCATCGACGAGCTGGCCGACATGATGATGACGGTCGGCAAGAAGGTCGAGGAGCTGATC
Organism: uncultured Gammaproteobacteria bacterium; assembly: GCA_964518995.1. Lineage (GTDB taxonomy): Bacteria > Pseudomonadota > Gammaproteobacteria > Steroidobacterales > Rariloculaceae > ZC4RG20. The sequence goes on along the minus strand of CAZFJU010000236.1, from coordinate 1,706 downwards.
GCGCGGCTCGCCCAGAAGGCGCGCGCGTCCGGCATGCACATGATCATTGCCACTCAGCGGCCATCGGTGGACGTCATCACCGGCTTGATCAAGGCTAACATTCCGGTGCGCATCGCCTTCCAGGTGTCGGCGAAAGTCGACTCGCGGACGATCCTCGATCAGATCGGAGCCGAGCACCTGCTCGGCCACGGCGACATGCTGTACCTGCCTGGCGGCACGTCGATCCCGACGCGCGTGCACGGGGCTTATGTCTCGGATAACGAAGTCCACTCGGTCGTGCGCTCGCTGCGCGCGTCGGGCGAGCCGGTCTATATCGACGAGGTGCTCGAAGGCCCGACCGGCGATGGCGCGGCCGGGGCCGCCGGGGACGTCGGCGGCGGCATGGACGGCGAGCAGGATCCCCTTTACGATCAAGCCGTGCGGATCGTGACGGAGACGCGCAAAGCCTCGATCTCCGGCGTGCAGCGACGCCTCAAGATCGGCTATAACCGAGCGGCCCGGTTGGTCGAAACCATGGAAGAGGCCGGCATCGTTGGAGAGTTGCAGTCGAATGGCTTCCGGGAGGTTCTGGCGCCGCCGCCGCCCGCTGATTGAGCGGCGCAGCCTGCGGCTGTCCGCGTCGACTCCGGCCGCCGGCGTGCTCGTCGTCGGCGCGCTCGCACTCGCGAATGCGGGGGCTCAGGCGCCGGAGGCCGCACCGTCGGGCGATTTGCTCGACCGTTTCCTCGACGAGATCACCACGCTCACTGCGGAGTTCGAGCAGGCGCTCGTCATCGGCGACGAGCGCGAGGTCGAATCCGGCTCGCTGGCGTTCGAGCGGCCGAGCAAGTTTCGCTGGCACTACGAGGAGCCGTTCGAGCGGCTCGTCGTTGCAGACGGTAAGAATCTGTGGGTCCTCGATGTCGAGCTCGAGCAGGCGACCGTTACGCCGCTCGACCAGAACGTCGGCTCGTCGCCGGCCATGCTGTTGAGCGGCGACCGTGCGATCCGCGACGGCTTCACGGTCGTGGATGAATTCGAAGCCGACGGGCTGACCTGGCTGCGGCTCGAGCCCGAGATCGAGGCGGCCGATTTTCGGGCGGTGCTGCTCGGCTTCGAGGAGCTCACGCCGCGACGCCTGGAGCTCGTGGATGGTCTCGGTCAGACCACGCGCATCACGTTGTCGGACGTCGAGGTGAACGTGCGGCTCGACGATGGGCTGTTCCGATTCCGCCCTCCGCGCGGCGTCGACGTGATCGGCACACCGGCCCGCTGACCGATGCTGCCGCTGCGCTATCCGATGCTGTGGAAGCTTGCCGGCTGGCTGCTGCTCGCCGGCGTCGTGGCCGGTAGCCTGCTGCCCGGGCATGCGCTGCCGCGTATGATCGCCGGCGACAAGCTCATGCATGCAGCGTCGTACTTCCTGCTGATGGTGTGGTTCGCCGGGCTCTATCGGCGCAACCGACACCCGTTCATCGCGCTCGGGCTGATGGCGCTCGGCGCCGGGCTCGACCTGCTGCAAGGCGCATCGTCGAGCCGCAGCTTCGATCCGGCCGATATCGTCGCAAACGGCGCGGGCATCCTGGCCGGGCTCGCATTGTCTTATCGGCTGCTCGAGGGGTGGTGTCTGCGGATGGAACGCTGGCTCGTGCCCTCCTGAGTTGAAAAAAGTCTCTGGCGGCGCGCTGCGGCGTTGAAAACTGGCTCGAAATGCTCACGTACTCCTG
>CAZFJU010000235.1:0-6431 GCA_964518995.1 uncultured Gammaproteobacteria bacterium | reverse complement strand
TCAACTTCGCTACGCCCGATCACGGCATCTAGCTCGGGCTCGAGCTGCCGCGCGGGTCGGCACAGCTTGCAGTGACGAACGGCACCGCCGGCGGCAACGAAAACGACTCGACGAAGCAGACGTCACTGCGCGCGAGCTATGTCGTCTCGCGCTGGCGCGCGGGCGCGAGCTATAACTTCAACAATGCCGATCTCGGTGATCGCGAGATCGCCGGCGTTCACATGGGCCTTCGCACGGGCCCCATCGCATGGCTCGCGGAAGCGAACTTGATCAGCGACGAGCTGCCGACCGGCACACGCGATATGTATGTCAGCCTGCTCGAAGGCAATTGGCGCCTGCGCCGCGGCCACAACCTTAAAATCAGCTACGAATACTTCGATCCGGATGACGATCTCGACGAGGACGAGCGCGAGCGCTACAGCGTCGTATGGGAGCTTTCACCGTTACAGAACCTGCAAACGCGGCTCGGACTGCGCTTCTACAACGGAATTCCGCAGGATGCGGTCAGCAACCGCGACTTGGCGTTTGCGGAATTGCACTGGTACTTTTGATCGCGTTTCGACGGCGACGCCGTACGGGAGCCGACTAGCGGAAGCGATACGTCAAGCCGACGCGCAACGTCCGCGGCTCCTCGGCGCGGCTCATGCGGCAGTTGACCACATCGCAATCGATGTCCTCGGAGCCCGATCCCGGCGGATCGAGCCCTTCGACGTAGGCTTCGTACCAGTAGACGATATCCTTTCCCTTCTCATCGAGCGCATTCAGCAGCTCGCCGTAGAGCGTTATGCGTCCCATCGTGTACGCCGCGCGCAGGTTCAGGTGCGTCTCGCTGGCCGCCCGCCGAGTATTATCCGGCACGAGCGCATAGGGGCCGAGATGGCGCACCCGCATGGTCGCCTCCCACGGCCCGATCACCGCCGACAACCCGAGCTGGCCGGCATGCTCGACGGCGCCTTCGATTCGGCGTCCTCCATCCACCTCTTCCTCGTACCGACCCCGGCTACCGGTGTAGACCGCGTCGATACCGAGCCAGTCGATCGGCCGCCAGAACGCGACGAGCTCGTAGCCACGCCGGGTCGATGCGCCCGACGGCTCGACCGAGTTGGAGTCGCCGACGAACTTGAGCTCACTGTCGAGGTCGAGCCACCAGTACGCCGCCGACAACCGCAAGTCGCCGATCTCGAACCGCGCACCCGCCTCGTAGCCGGTCCCTTCGACGAGCCCGGGCACGGGCTCGAGCTGGTTCACGACGCCGCGCGCATCATTCGAATGGAAGCCGCGGCCCCAGTTCGCATAGAGCTCGATGGTGTCCGTCAGCGTATACGCCGCGCCGAGCTTCGGCGACAACTGGCTGTCACGCTCGTCGCCGGCAAAGCTTCCCGCCGTTCTCGCCGTCACGTTGAACGAGTAGACGTCGCCGCGTAATCCAGCAAGCAGCCGCAGGCGCGCCGACGGTGACCACATGGCTTCGGCGTAAACGCCGACCGAGGCCTCTTCGATCGAGTTGCTTGCGATGTTCTCGACGAATACGCCGTCTTGGGCATGATTCAGGCCGACCTTGCCGATATCGTCGTAGCGCAGCTCGCCGCCGACGTCGATCTCGAGGTCGGCACGCGCGAGCACACTGCGCTCGATCCGGCCGCCCACGGTCCAGCGCCGATCGAACTGGTCAATCTGAAAGTCGTAGGTGGGATTCGACAGCATCGACCAGTCGTAATACTGCAGGTATCCGCTTGCAGTCCATCGGTCCGCATCGAGCTGCGCGGTCGCGATCCAGCGCGATGTCCTGCCCTCCGCGCTCGGGTCGAGCGAGCAGAACTCGTCCGCGCACACCGGCGTGCCGATCGCCCGCTCCGGAATCTGCTCGGTCGGCCGCCATGTCGCCCGATAGCCGTGCAGGGTCAGCGCAAGCGACCCGAAGTCGAGGTCGCGCAGAAACTTGCTCCACATGGAGGCATGCTCGAGATCTTCGTCGAGTTGCCAGGGTCCGTCGTAGCGCTTCCATTGTCCGGCGCCGCTGAGCCGTCCGCCGGCCGCGTCGGTCGTGCCGCCGGCTGCCACGCGGCCCCAGCCGTACTCGCCGCTCTCGACGGACACGAACGGCCGGTTCCATCCGTCGACCGTGCGAATATGGCCGGACCCGGCCATGGAGAAGTCGCCGACGCTTGCCCGATAAGGCCCCTTGCGGTACTCGATGCTGTCGATTGTCTCGGGCATCAGCCCGTTGACGTCGAGATACCCCTGGCCATGGCCATGGCTGCGCAGATTCCACGGCATATCGTCGACATAGGTGGTGAAGTCTGTGCCGTGGTCGAGGTTGAAGCCGCGCAAGAAGTACTGATTGGCCTTGCCGCTGCCCGAGTGCTGCGCGGCGATCAGCCCGGGAACGGCTTCAAGGACTTCCGCAACCCGCAGCAGCGGCCGCACGGCGAGGTCGGCTCCGGAGACTCGACCTTCGCTCGCGGCGCCCGCCGCGCCGATCAACTGGGTGCCGCGACCGAAGACGATCAGTTCCTCGATCGGCTCGGCCGCGCCGGGCTGCGCGACGGCCACCCGGAAGCCGGTCGCAAGCAGAATTCCGCCGAAAACGGCGACGCGCCGGGTCATGCCGAGCCGCGCGGGCCGCAAAGCCCGTCCCGCGGGCGAAAATGGTGAGTCATTTTCCATATATTACGTCCACTCGGTCCCCGAGCCCTTCGGGCGCACGGGGAAATCGGCACTTACGGAGTCTGTCGCGGCACAACTTGGGCGCTGTGCTGCGCGTTGTCACGCCTTTAACGGTTGATTAACAGTAGCGTAAACGGCGTGAAACGGCGTGCGGCTAGCCCGTCCGCCACAGCGTTAGAAATAAGACTCGATTCCATGGAGAATGGCGCCCTCGGCCGCCGGGCGCCCGTCGGCCATTACCCGAAGCAAGAAAAGCGCTCCTGCCGCAAACGAGACGGCGGGAGGCGGGACCGAGCATGTCGACCAATGCGATCATCGAGATTCGCGGCCTCTCGAAGACCTACGCGTCCGGGTTCCGCGCCCTGCGTAATGTTCATCTCGAGATTCGTCGCGGGGAGATCTTTGCCCTGCTGGGGCCGAACGGGGCGGGCAAAACCACGCTGATCAGCATCGTCTGCGGTCTCGTGACGCCATCCGAAGGGAGCGTCAAAGTCGCTGGGCACGACATCTTGCGGGACTTTCGCGCCGCGCGGGCCAAGATCGGTCTAGTGCCGCAGGAGTTGACCACCGACGCGTTCGAGACCGTCTGGGCCACCGTATGCTTCAGCCGTGGTTTGTTCGGCAAGCCGGCGGATGCCGGCCATATCGAGCGCGTGCTCAGGGCCCTGTCGCTATGGGACAAGAAAGATTCGAAAATGATGGCGCTGTCGGGCGGGATGAAACGCCGCGTGATGATCGCCAAGGCGCTGTCGCACGAGCCCGAGATTTTGTTTCTCGACGAGCCGACGGCCGGCGTCGATGTCGAGCTCCGGCAGGACATGTGGCGCATGGTGCGTGACCTGCGCGCGGCCGGCGTCACGATCATCCTCACGACCCACTACCTCGACGAGGCGGAGGAAATGGCCGATCGAGTCGGCGTCGTGAATCGCGGCGAGCTGGCCCTCGTGCAGGACAAGAACGAGCTGATGCGCCGGCTCGGCCGAAAACAATTGACGCTGCAGCTTAGCGAACGGCTCGATGTGCTGCCGGCACCGCTCGCCGCTTACGGGCTCGAGCTCAACGCCGACGGATCGGAGCTCGTCTACACCTACGATACGCAGGGCGAGCGCACCGGCATCACCGCTCTTCTGCACGACCTCCAGCGCGCGGGCATTGCCTTCAAGGATCTGCACACGACGCAGAGCTCGCTAGAGGAGATTTTCGTCAGTCTCGTGAAGCGATCCGCATGAACATTTACGCCGTCAAGGCTATCTATCGCTTCGAGATGGCGCGCACCTGGCGAACCCTGCTGCAGAGCATCGTGTCGCCGGTGCTGTCCACGTCGCTCTACTTCGTCGTGTTCGGCGCGGCGATCGGCTCGCGGATCGACCAGGTGGAAGGCGTCGACTACGGCTCCTTTTTGGTGCCGGGCCTGATCATGCTCTCGTTGCTCACGCAAAGCCTGTCAAACGCATCGTTCGGCATATACTTTCCGCGCTTTACCGGGACGATCTACGAGGTGCTATCCGCGCCCGTCTCCTACGTCGAGATTCTGCTCGGCTACGTCGGCGCCGCGGCGACGAAATCTGCCCTGCTCGGCCTCATCATCCTCGCCACCGCGTCGTTCCTGGTGCCCGTGCACATCGAGCATCCACTATGGATGCTCGTTTTCCTGGTGCTCACGTGCATCACCTTCAGCCTGTTCGGCTTCATCATCGGCATCTGGGCCGAAAACTTCGAGCAGCTGCAGCTCGTGCCGCTGCTGATCGTCATGCCCCTCGCCTTTCTCGGCGGCACGTTCTATTCGATCGGCATGCTGCCCGAAGTCTGGCAGAAGATCACGCTGTTCAACCCCGTGGTCTATTTGATCAGCGGTTTCCGTTGGAGCTTTTACGAGATTTCCGACGTCCATATCGGCATCAGCGTCGCGATGACTCTCGGCTTCCTGACTGTCTGCCTCATCGTCATCGCCTGGATCTTTCGGACAGGCTACCGACTCAAGGCCTGAGCCCGGCGCGAGATGAAGGTCACGTGGCCGTTTTGTGACCAAGCGAACGGAAGCCCAGCAGCCAAGCAGGTTGCTCGACGAAATGACCCGCATTTCCACAACCTTATCCACAGATTCTGTGGATATCGGAACGAGCGGCCCTCGCCGCCCCGGCAGCGGCCGTAATAGCCCACAGTCTCGCAAGCGCAGAGCGTCGCTAAACGGCTACGCGCGGATACACGCGCCGTCCATCCCACAACGACGAGAATAGGCCGTCGTCGCCGCGGTCGATGAACTGAACGAACGCTCGGCCCGGCTCGCTTCGCTCCAACCAGAACAGCTCCCCGCCCGCGGCCACGAGCCGCGCCGCGCCGCGAGGTCCGCGGAGGCTCAACGCGCCGGCACGGGCAACGACCTCGAGATGCTCGGCCGCCAGCGCGTATTTCCCTCGGTAGCTTGCCGGATCGGGACGCACCGCGCTTGCGGGCGCTCTCCTCCGAAGCGATGGCGCGAGTAGCTCGGGAAGCTCGCGGCCGAGGACTTTCGCTGCGACGACCAACGCCGGATGGCTCGCTGATGCCACGACGAGTGATGCACCGTCCGTCGGCCTGACACAGAGCAAGAGCGACGCATCGGGCCAAGTCGATTGATGCCCGAACCACCCTCCGCCATAAGCTTTCCAACCGAGCAGAACGCCGCGCTCGACGGGATGCCATCCCGGCAGAGGCGTGGGCGCGCCGCAACACCGTTCGACGCCCCCCGCCGACACGAGCGGCGGCCGTGCTTTACAGGCATCGAGGAAAGCAGAAAGCCCGCCGACGGCCAGGCGCAGGCCGCCGCCGGTCGCGGGGCACACGGCCTGCGCGCGGCACGACGCGCCTGCCGCATCCCGCGCCGCGCTCATGCGCACACCCAGGGGCGCAAACAGATCGTCGCGCAGTTGGGCGGCGAGCGATCGGCCCTCGAGTGACTCGAGCGCCGCGGCGATCAGAAATGCGCCGACGTTGGAGTAGCTGTAGCGCGCGCCGGGCGCGGCACGGCGCATGCCGGCCAATCGCGCCAGCAGACGCTCGACGTCGATACGACCGTCTTCGCGAACGGGCGCGGCCACATGTGAGTCGTCGAGGCCGTGCGTATGCTCGAGCAAGTGCTGGATCGTCACGCCAGCCACGGCCGCGCTCCACTCTCCGAGCACGTCCTGCAGCGGCGAGTGCCAGTGGAGGCCGTGAGCGCCGAGCCTGCGCTCGAGCAGCGCCGCTACGAGCAGCTTGGTCGCGCAGCCCGTGCGAAACAGGGTCTGATCCGCCGGCGCGCTGCCTACCCCGACCGCGGCCAGTGCGCGATGACCACGCGCACCGTAGGCGACCACCGTGCACGCCGTGTCGGCCTCGCCGAGGGCCGACTCGAGCCGCGCCTGCAGCCGGCGCCCGCCGCCGTGCTCAACCGGACGCATGGGGCGCGCGGCGTAACGCGAGGATCGCCGCGAGCGTGCCCGCCAGCGTCTGCACGTCGACCGCTTCCAGCAACTCGAGTATCTCCTCCGAACGAAGCTCGATGCCGTGTACCGCTTCCATCTGCGTCAATACCGAAGCGAGCGTCAGCGAATCAAGGCCGAGCTCCGCCATGCGGCTCTCGCCCGTCACGCCGTCCGGCTCCATGCGGCAGGCGCGCGCGATCAGCGGGCATAGCCACGCGACCAGCGCGTCCGCAGACGACGCCAACACCGCCTTAGCACCCGCTCGACGCAAGAACACGCAGCAGCGCGTCTTCGCGGCCCGCATCCTCCGCCATGCCGCGC
>CAZFJU010000234.1:0-6450 GCA_964518995.1 uncultured Gammaproteobacteria bacterium | reverse complement strand
CTTCCCGCCAGTGGCCGGGATCGAGCGCCTGCCTGCTCGAGGGCGATCACCGTGGATGCCTCGTCGAGCTCAAGCACCTCGCTGAACTCACGCGTCGTGCCCGATCCATACGCTTCGAGCACCGCGCGGGCGCTCACTTCTCTGGCCGGCGGAAGCTCGCCGAGCACCGCCTCGAGAGCGCGCTCCAGCCGGTGGAAGGGCTGCGCGCCGCGCATCACCCGCGCCTCCTCAACCGCCGGGCCGGCGACGAGCAGAGTCGGGAAGCCGCGGATGCCACGACTCCTCTTCTCCGCACGATCCGCAGCAAAGGCCGCTTCGCTCGCCGGGTTCTGGAGAGCGGCGCTGAACTCTTCTGCGTCCAGCCCGATGTCTTCGGCGCAAGCCGTGAGGACATCGGCCCGGGCAATGTTCCTCGCCTCCAGGAAGACTGCCTGGCGGGTGCGGCGCAGGTACTCCTCCTCCCGCTCCGGAGCGATCGCCCGCACCGCGTGCACCGCTACCGACGCCGGATACGACGAGTCCAGCGGATCCGTGAGCCAGACGGAGCCGTCGATCGGCTGACCATAGCGCTCAACCACCTCATCCCAGTGCGGCGGGATGTCTTCGGGCGCGCGGATGCCCGCACCGACGTCCGCGAAACCGTCCCATTCCGGTAGCAGCCCGCCGTACACGTGCCGCACCTCTACATGCTCACCATAGTGGTAGAGAAAACGTCTCCACGCCGGCTCCATCGCCCAGCAGTGCGAGCAGATGGGGTCCGTCACGAAGAGGATCTCCGCGCGTGCTTCCGCAACTCCACTCGCGGGTGCAGCAGATTTAGCGGTTAAGAAATCGGTATTATGACTCACAAGAAATCTCTAAGTAGTAAGAGAAAGAAGTACTGCTTCGCCAGCCAACCTGCAAAGAAACGAGCGGTCCCTGGGTCAGGGCACCGGCACCGAAGCCACCGAGTGCCCCACGTTCCGCAGCAGCGCAGTTGTCGCCCGCTTGACCTCCGGATCGGCTCCGGCGAGCGCCCGCTCGATCGCAGCAGTGTGCTCGGGGAAGATGCGCTGCATCAGCGCCTCGCCCTCTGCGGTGAGCACGACCTCCCGCGTGCGGCGATCCTTCGGATATTCGCGCCGCGCCACCAGATGCCTCGCCTCCAGCCGGTCCGTCAGGAAACTGATCCCGCCACTCGTCACCAGCACCCGGTGCTGCAGATCGCCGAGCAGCATCGGGCCGCGATGGTAGAGCGTGTCCAGAACTCCGAACTCACCCGGCGTGAGGCCGCACCGCTCGATGTGCGCGAACGCATGCGCGCGGACCGCTTCGTATGCTTTCGCAAGAACGGTCCACAGCTTGAGGTCGGGTGAGTTGGAGTTCTTGGTCATCCGCATGTTCTCAAAGTACTAAGATAGTATAGGTCTTGCATTCCGCTTCGTCAACCCTGCTGAAGCGTCGCGACCGATTAAGTTTGGGCCGACCTGCCCCCAGGGAACTACGCCAGCTATTTTGCCCCTTCCCCACCGAGGCGGCCGGATTCTGTAAGATCCGTCCGAGCACCCGCAAACTACGGCCGGCACGACGATGCTTCGACTGGTGCACGCTAATTGGATCACCCCGGTTCAAGGGAAGCGCGGTAGCCGCTGTCGGTCATAACCGGATTCGGATCGAATATTTCCGCCGCAGTCCTGAGTTTCCGCTCGTCGGTCACAAGTCGGATGGGCCGACCTTGAATCGTGCTATCTGGTCCAACCGCGAAGCAGATATGTAGGTCCCACAGCGTATTAGCGTGTTTAGGAATTGCTGGATCGACCCCATCTCGCACCGCGGTGCGAATCCACGAGTTGTAGATGCTCACACCAACCTTGAAATGCGGGCGCATGGCATCTGCCTTCTCACGAGTCTCAGCGGGATCCTCGGCGGTGCCAAGTTGCCGCTGAGCCCGGATTACTAACGCTTCTAATACCGATGTTTCTGCCTCCGCCGAATCAAGATAGGCGATCAGGTCTCGACGGACTTTCTTATCACCCGAAAACGGTCTCCATGGTGCGGCAGGGTCTTGACCGAGATGAATCTTCATGTCTTCCACAAAACGCTGCTCGCGCTCACGAACGATACGCGCGAAGCCGGCGAGATCGGGTCGCATCCGATCCAGATTCGATTCTGACGGATCGCTATAGATCTCAGCGGGAATAGCAGCAAGGATCGCGAGCGTCTCGTCGGCACCATCCGGATACCGTCCGTAGAGCGAGTAGCAGATCTGCGTATCGGGGTCGGGGACTATGGCGAGGTGTCGCTCCTTACCGTCCGAAATGGCCGCGTGCTCATACATGCCTATGATGGCAGCCTTCACGGTCGAGTAGTGGGCATCGGCCGGCTCTGCTAACCGCGCGAGTAGCTCAAGGAGAACGTAGGGGTGCGCCATTGCTTGAATCCCCTTGGCTGACTCCTTGTGCCGCAGGAGCTCAAAGCGACGCCTGGCCTCAGCGGGATCAGCCCCCATTGCGCGCCGGCGATAGACATTAGTGTCGAAGATGGTGATCTGTTTGATAGACGGTGCGAGGGCGTGTATGCTCTCAATCATTCGCTCGCTCAGTTCGGGGGCTCTCGGCCCTCTTAGTAACCCTCATGCTTCTGCTTCTTCAGCCAAGCGCGCTTGTTAATGGAAGGCCTGGCCGTTCAATTAGAACCTGCGGTGTACGCTCTACTCCTCGGCTCCGGTATCTTGCGCTCGGCGGACATTCCCATTGGTTAGGAGATCGTTCTCGATCTGATCCGAAAACTCGTTCCTATGAGGGGGGTGAAGCCGGGGCCAGACCCAACTGGCTGGTTCCGCGAGGTGGCGTCGCCTGGAAGATCGAGCCGCTATCGTTCATGCGGAGGGCGGAATCTTGAGCTGGGTGAGACCCTCGCCGCCCGACCGTGGCTGCTGATCACGTTCATCGCTGATACGCCCGGCCGATGTTCAGATCCTGTGGTCCAGCTCGCCGAAGTAAACTGAAGCAAGTATTGCGCGGGCCAGGGCAGCGGGGACCCACAACGACGTATTGATCAGTTCTGACGATTTGTCGAGAGCTCAGCCTGTCGGAGCACTAGCTGGGTGGCGCCTTCCGCCAGGTTGGGCGGGTACCCGTACTTGGCGAGTAGCCGCCGGACATTGCGGCGGAGCGTCGCTCGTACGGACTCCCGTTGCGTCCAGTCGAGTTTCGGCATTCGACGGATCATCTCCGTGAGCTCCCGGGCCATCAGGCGCAGCGTGTCACTCTGCATCGCCTCTTTGGCCGACTCGTTCTCCGCCAGGGCGTCGTAGAATGCGGCTTCCTCCTCGCTGAGCCCCAGGTCTTCACCGTGACGCTCAGCCTCTCTCATCGATCTCGCGAGGTCGATGAGCCGCGTGATCATCTCGGCGGTGGTGATCGCCTTGTTGGTATACCGAAGCATCGCTTCTTCCAGTGCCTCACGGAACCTGCGGCTCTGCACGATGTTGGTCCGCTCCGTGACGCGGATCTGATCGTTGAGCAACTTCCGCAGCGTCGCCAGCGCGAGGTTCTTCTGCTCCAGCGCCGCTACTCTGGAGAGGAAATCGTCGCCGAGGATGTCCAAACGAGCCGCGTCGAGGCCAGCGACGGCGAAGAGATCGATCACCGAACCGGCGTCGATCGCCCCGCCAATTACCTGCCGGACAGCGGCGTCCACATCACGCTTCCTGCCGCGCTCCGGCCCGTCCTCGGCTTCATCCGCCAGTCGCTTGCGGATCATAGCCACAATGCGCTGGAAGAATGCGAGGTGCGGAGCGATCTGGTCCGTTTCTGGGCGCGGCACCGAAAGCGCGAATCCGGACGCGAGCTCCTTTACCAGCGTCCGCAGGCGCTTCCACCCGTCCGGTTGACCGAACACGTGGTCGATTGCACGGAGGTACACCGGCAGCATGGTCTCAGGCGGCGCGTCGAGGGCCAGCTCGTAATCGCACCCGTGAAAGAATCCTCGTAGCTTTTCGAACGCAGCCTGCATCGCCGGAACAGCCTCGTCCTGGACCGGCTGCACCGCTTCGCCCCGACCGCCAGCCTGTGTGTAGGTAGCAAGCGCATCGGCCAACTGGTCGGCCAGACCGAGCATGTCGACGATGAGTCCGCCAGGTTTATCGCCATACACGCGGTTCACCCGCGCAATCGCCTGCATCAGGCTGTGGCCGGCGAGCGGCTTGTCGAGATACATGGTGTGGGCTGGAGGGCAATCGAATCCCGTCAGCCACATATCCACGACGATTACAAGACGAAGCTCATCCTCCGGGTTTTTGAACCGCTCGGCCAGCCGCTTTCGAGCCGCCTTGGTGCGTACATGACCGCGAATCGGCTCGGGGTCCTCGCCGGTGCCGGTGATAACCACCTTCATTGCGCCGCGCGCGTCGTCCTCATCATGCCAGCCGGGGCGCAGGTCGCGGATCGCATCATAAAGCCTCGCGGCGATGTCGCGGCTCATGGTGACGACCATGGCCTTTCCTTCCATCGCGGCGCGCCGCTTCTCCCAGTGCTCCACGATGAAGGCTGCCAACCGCTCGATGCGATCCGGTGCGCCGACGAGTGACTCCAGGGGAATGCGGATGTCCTCACTGGCGTCCATCCCGCTCTCGGCTGCCTGGGTGAGGTACTCTACTCTCTCCTCGGCGACTCGCAGGCCAGGCTCGTTCACAGTCAGCTTTACGATGCGCGACTCGTAGTACAGCGGCTTGGTCGCGCCATCCTCCACGGCCTGGCGAATATCGTAGACGTCCGCGTATTCACCGAAGACGTGGATGGTGTTCTTGTCGTCTCGTTCCAGCGGGGTGCCGGTGAAGCCGACGAAGGTCGCGTTCGGCAAGGCCTCGCGCATCCAGCGGGCGCCGCCTTCGACGAAACCGTACTGGCCGCGATGAGCCTCGTCGGCCATCACCACCACATTGGAGCGCTCCGAGATCACACCATGCGCCTCGGCGAATTTCTGGATCGTGGCGAATACGACCCCTCCGGCCGCGCGATCGAGAAGCTCCTTCAGATGGTCTCGGCGCGCGGCCTGTACCGGGTCCTGCCGCAGCAGCGCGCGTCCGGCGGCGAAGGTGTCGAAGAGCTGATCGTCCAGATCGTTCCGATCGGTGATCATTACCATCGTAGGATTGGCCATGCGTGGCTCGCGGATGAGTGCACCGGCCAGCATCAGCATGGTCAGTGACTTGCCCGAGCCCTGCGTGTGCCAGATCACGCCGCCACGACCGTCGCCGTCACCCGACGGCGGCTTCAGGTGCTCGAGCACGCTCGCGTACGCCTTGCGGACCGCGCGGAACTGATGGTAGCCCGCGATCTTCTTGGCGATCTCGCCGCGCTCGTCCTCCTCGAAGACGACGCAGGACCGCAGGTAGTCTATCAACGCGCGAGGCTCGAAAAGGCCCCGGATCAACGCTTCGAGCGTTGGCGCACCGCCGCCCTCGTCGGTCAGCGGGCGCCAGGGTGTGAAGCGACTGCGCCCGCTGGTGATCGAGCCGACTCGGGTCAGCAGACCGTCCGATACGACCAACGCCAGATTCGGGACGAACAGGTCCGGCGAAATCCGCATATAGCGCGCGAACTGGTCCACGGCGACGCCGAGGTCCGCCCGGGGGGCGGCGGGATCCTTGAGCTCGATCAACGAAATCGGTAGCCCGTTGAGGAACACCGTCAGATCCGGGCGAATGACCTTGCCCGAAGGTCCGGCTACACTGAGCTGGCGCACGACCAGAAGGTCGTTGGCGACCGGGTTATCGAAGTCGACCAGCCGGGCGCGGCCACCGCGCGTTTCGCCGCTCCCCGCGTCGCGGTACTCGACGGGGACGCCGTCGGTCAACAGCGTGTGAAACCAGCGGTTGTTCTGGATGAGCGCGGGCTGCGGCGGGTGCTTCAGGATGCGAACGACGTCCTGGATCTCACTCCTGGAAAGCTCGGGATTCAGGCGAGCGAGCGAACTCTGTAAGCGGCCGGCGAGCACGATATCGGTGTAAGCCGCTCGCTCGCTGCCAGGATGGTCCGGTGCGAGCTCGGGGCCGTTCGCCAGACCATAACCGAGCGATTGCATCCACCCGAGCGCACCCAACTCGACATCGCTTTCCTTCACACGCTCCCCTGCGGCAGGATGGACGGGAGGTGAGCGACGATCGGTTGATACTCGTCACCTCCGCAGGGGGAAAAATGCTCCGGCCACACCGCGTTCAACCTGCAGAGCACACGGTGCTGCAGCGGGGCGTCGCTGTTCACCCGCTCGACCGTGCATTCGATCGAGTCCAGATCGCCGGTGTCACACAGTGTTCCTACGTCGCGTGCGAGGTAGCGTGGCACATAGCCGATCATGAACCGATCGCGCACGTCGGTGGTGCGCACGGACACGGCGTTCGGGTCGTACTCGTTCAGGACGTCCAGCATCAGCGCGAGCCGCTCGCCAGGCTGGAGACGGCTGATGCGC
>CAZFJU010000233.1:0-6463 GCA_964518995.1 uncultured Gammaproteobacteria bacterium | reverse complement strand
GCTTCGGAAACAGGCGGCCGCGGCTCACCTCGCCGACCGCGTGCCCGGCGCGTCCGACCCGCTGCAGGCCGCGCGCGACGGACCCCGGCGACTCGACGAGCACGACGAGATCGACCGCCCCCATGTCGACGCCGAGCTCGAGCGAGCTGGTCGCGACGATCGCCGGGATCTCGCCGGACTTGAGCTGCTCCTCGATGCGCTCGCGCTCGGCGCGCGACATGCTGCCGTGGTGCGAGCGGACGAGCTCCTCGCCGAGCGTGTCGTTCAGCCGGCGCGTGAGCCGCTCGCAGAGGCCGCGGCTGTTCACGAAGATGATCGTCGAGCGGTGCTCGCGGATCAGCGCGATCAGGCGCGGATAGACAGTCGGCCAAAGGCCGACCTCAGTCGGGCCATCGTCTGCGCCCGCGGACGGCTGCTCGGCGTCGGGCGGGTCGATGGTCGGTTCCGAGTCGGGACGGGTCATGTCGGACACCGGAACGACGACGCGGAGCTCCAGCTGCGGCCGCGCCCGCGCGTCGACGATCTCGACGAGCCGATCGCCGCCGAGAAATCGCGCGACCTCGGCGAGCGGCTCCGCCGTCGCGGAGAGCCCGATTCGCTGCGCGTCGACATCCGTGATTCTCGCGAGCCGCTCGAGGGAGAGCGCGAGATGCGCGCCGCGCTTAGTCGGCGCAAGCGCATGGACCTCGTCGATGATCACGGTCCCGACGCCGCGCAACGTCTCGCGTGCGCGCGAGCCGAGCATCAGATAGAGCGATTCGGGCGTCGTGACGAGAATATCGCCGGGCTCGCGCAGCTGCCGCTGTCGATCGCGCGGCGGCGTGTCGCCGGTACGCATCGCGACGCTCGGCAACGGCGTGCGATCGCCGAGCTGACGCGCGATCCCGGCCAGCGGCACGCGGAGATTCCGCTCGACGTCGTAGACGAGCGCCTTCAGCGGCGACACGTACAGCACGCGCGTGCCGCCGCCGAGCGCGAGCGGGTCGCGGGCCAGGCGGTCGATGGCGTACAGGAACGCCGCGAGCGTTTTGCCGCTGCCGGTCGGGGCGGTCAGAAGGGCGTGGCGTCCGGCCGCAATGACGCCCCACCCGCGCTGCTGGACGGGCGTCGGCGCACCGAAGGCGTTCTGGAACCAAGTGCGCGTCGCCGCCGTGAATTGCTCCATCGAGCGATCATGAGCGAGCGCGCGCGGGACGTGAAGTCGGCAAGGCTGCGGTCGCCCGCGGGACGTGCGATGGCCGGTTAGGGCGCGCTTCTCGACGTAGGCTCGAACAGCACATCCGTTACGAAGCGGCTCACGTCGCGGCGCTCCTCCGGCGTCAGCGTCGCGCCGATGGCCGGCATCATATTTCTACCGAGGCTGATCACGGCGTACACCTCGGCCGGGTTCAGGCCGCCGACCAGCGGTGCGCCGTTGCCTTCACCGCCGAGCCCCGTTTCGCCATGACACGCCGAGCACACACGGCCGTACAGCTCGCGGCCGCGCTCGAGATCGATCTCGCCGGCGGGCATGGGCTCGAGGTCCGACGCCGCGCCTTGCGCCGCCGCGCCCGCATCCGGTTCCGGCGCGGCTTCCATGTCCCCGTGCAGCGAGAACAGCCAGACGCCGTCGCCGGAGGTGCCGGAACCAAAGATGCTGCCGCCCGCGAACGCGGCGACGTATTGCACGCCATCATGCTCGAATACCGTCGGCGCGCCGTGGATGCCCGCACCTCCGGTCTGGAACTCCCATAGCTTGGCGCCGCTCGCTTTGTCGAGCGCCGTCAGGCGGCCGTCGTTGCGGCCGATGAACAGGAGCCCGCCGGCCGTCACGACGGAGCCGTTGAAGCATCGGTCTGCCCACTGCTGCTGCCAAACGAGACTGCGCGTGCTCAAGTCCACGGCCGAAAGGATGCCGCGGCCTGCGACATCGGTGCGGTCGAATGTGTCCGTCGCCGGATAGGGCACGTAATCCGGAGCGGAGTCGGCGGTCGTCGCCCGCAGCACGCCGATCCGATCCGTTGCGCAGATATACATCGTGCTCGTCTCCGGGTCGTATGAGCTCGGCGGCCAGTTCACGTGCGCGAGCGGCCGGTAGAGCACATAGCCTTCCATCGGCAGCGGCGTGAACGTGCGGCCTTGGTGGGCGAGCGTCCAGCCCTCGGGCGCGATGTCGATCTCGTGCGGCAAGAAGTGCGGCCCTTCGGGGATCGGCTGCGTCGGCGACGTGGCCCTGCCGGGCTCTTGCGGAACAGGCACCTCGGGCGTCGGGAACAGCGGCTCGCCGGTCGCGCGATCGAGCAGGTAGAGATAGCCGGACTTCGGGATCTGAGCGATGCCCTGCCGCGGGCGGCCGTCGATTTCCGTGTCGAACAGAATCACCGGATTCGGCGCGTCGTAATCCCACAGGTCATGATGGGTCTGCTGGAAGTGCCAGCGGTATTCGCCGGTCCGCGCGTCGATCGCGAGCATCGAGGCCGTGAACAGGTTGTCGCCGGCGCGGATCGCCCCGTTGAACATCGGGAACGCGTTACCGGTCGAGAAGTACAGCAGGCCGAGGTCCGGATCGACGGCCGGCGTCTGCCACACGGAGCCGCCGCCGTAACGCCAGACGTCGTTGTCGGCCGGCCAACTGTCGTGCCCGAGCTCGCCGGGGCCCGGGATCGTGTAGAAGGTCCACAGCAGCTCGCCCGTGTCGGCGTCGTATGCTTTGAGGCGGCCGCGAATGCCGCGGTTGCTGCCCGCGAAGCCGGAGATCAGCATGCCGTCGTAGTAGAGCGGCGGGCTCGTGATCGCGAAGCCCTCGAGCGGATTCTCGGCTTGAATGTCCCAGACTACGTCGCCGGTGCGTTGATCGAGCGCCACCAGACGTGCATCGAGCCGGCCGAAGAAGATCTTGCCGTCGCCCATCGCGACGCCGCGGTTCGTCCAGCCGCAGCAGACGTTGACGCGGGCGGGGTCGAGGTCGGCCGTGTATTGCCAGAGGATCTCGCCGGTCTCGATGTCGATGGCGAAGACGTCATTGGCGCCGGTGATGATATAGAGCACGCCCGCATAGACGAGCGGTTGTGCGACGCCGGAGTACTGCGGGCCGACTCCCGAGCCGCGCAGGTGGGTACGCCACTCGGCTTTGAGCCCGCCGACATTGTCGCGATTGATCTGCGTAAGCGGCGAATAGCGGTGGTTGTGCACATTGCCGCCGTTGGTAATCCAGCTCTCGCGCGGGGCGGCTCGGAGCTCGTCGACGCTGAACGCGGGTGACGGAGTGATCGCGTCGTCCTCAGCGGTCGCGCTGAGCGTGAACAGCAACGCTGCCCACATCGCAAGCCCGATAGCGCCAGTTCTCATTCACTTTTCCTCTGCGCTGCAATGAGGGCCGGATCATGCCACAACCGGCCTGGCGGATATCGGCGCCGGCGCGATTCGAGCCGCGCGCGCGGCATCCGGAAATGCCTGAGGGTCGTGAGACAGCCGCGAGACGAGCGTGTAAAGTCGGCTCGCAATTTAGGGACCCCCTGCATCTTTCTCGAGCGCATCTCATGACCAAGCGATCCTGTCGCCGGCTCGTTGTCGCCGCTCTGCTGCTCGTCGGCGCACCGCTGCTCGGGCATGTCGTGTTCGCCCAGGACGCCGGAAGCGCGTCGTCTGTCGCGGGCGGCCCGACTCTCGAGGTCCGCCTGGCCGACGCGGCCGCCCAGCTGGATGCCGTCCGGGACCGCATCACGCCGCTGATCGACGCCGTCGACACCGCAGAGGCGGAGGCATGGGTGGCCAACAGCCCACTCGCGCGCTTGGGAGAGCGCGCCGCGTCGGATCAGCTCAGCGAGGCCGAGCGCGCGCTCTGGCAGCAGGCACGCGAGCACGAGGAGGCCGGCGCCGAACGGCTGCGCGGGGCGTTGAATCGAGCCGGCGTTGCGCTGAGCGCCGATGATCGGCTCACGGAGGCTCGGCGGCGCGTCGACGCCGTGCTTGGCGCACCGCCCGACGCCGTGAGCGACGATGCAGATCGGCCGCTGAGCCGGATCGACCAGGACATCGTGGAGGTGAGCGCGCGGCGCACGCAACTGGTGCTCGAGCGCGGCCAGCGCCAGGACGCGCTGACGCGCCTCGAGGAGCAGCTGCGCGGTCAGGCCGAGATTATCGAAGCGCTGCGCGCCGAGCGAGAGCGCATGGCGGTGCCCCCGGACGGTGACGGGGATCCGGCGTTCGCGGACGCGCGCGCGGCCGTCAACAGCGCGCTCGAGCGGCGACGCAACGCGCCGCTGATCGCCGCACGGCTCGACCTGCTGTCATTGCCGGTGCGCATCGAGCTGTTGAAGGTCGAGACGCAAGTGGACGAGCTCGAGCTGGCATGGCTCGCCGCGCGACTCGCCGTGCTGCAAGCGGAGTTCGGGCAACGTTCGACCGCAGCGCTGCGCGAGCTTACCGCCGATTTGCAGCGCCTCGTCGAACGTGAGCCGGAGACGGAGCAGCGGTTCGCCGCGGAGCTCGAGCAGTTGCGCGCGCATATCGATCGAGCCGCGGAGGCGAGTGATCGGCTCCGCGCGCTGCAGGCCGAGCGGGAGTATTACGCGGCGCTCGAGGACGATCTGCGGCGCACGCTCGATAACGTCACGGAACGGCTCGCCGTGAGCGGGCTGACCGACACGCTCGGCACGCTGTTCCTCGAGGAGCAGCAGCGAATTCGGGCGCTCGGCGACATGCGCCTTGCGGTCCAGGCGATCGAGCGCGAGCTCGCGCAAGCGCAGCTTCGTCGCATCGGCTTACGTGAGCTCATGCCTGCGCGCGCGGCGGCCGGCGCCGCGCTCGTCGAAGACGAGGCGCTCATGGCGCTGCGAACTCTGCAGAGCCGCGTCGCCGAGACGCTGATGCAGGGGGAAGACGCGTTGATCGAGCAGATCCGCGGGACGGATGAGCGGCTTCGCGCAGTCGTTGCCGTCATCGACGAGCTCGAGCGGATTTTGAGCGAGACGCTGCTCTGGTGGCCGAGCCATGTGCCGGTCAGCGCGGAATGGGCGAAACGCACGCCCGCGGCCCTGGTGGCGCTGCTGAACCCGGAGGCGTGGCGGGCGACCGGCAGCGCGCTCCGCGAGGTGACCGTCGCCCGCCCGTATGGATCGCTGCTGATTCTGCTCGCGGTCGGCTTCGTGTATCGCGCCGGCCGCGGCACCGGCAAACATTTGCGGCGGCACGCGCAAAAGACGCAGCACCGCTTTACGGACAGCATGGTGTTGACCTGGAAAGCCATGGGTTGGAGCCTGCTGCGAGTGCTGCCGGTGCCGATCCTGCTGGCGGCGACCAGCTTCCGCCTGCAGCGGCTGCCCGACGCGGACCCTAGTGTCGACATCATCGCGGCCGTGCTGTGGGCCGCGGCGATCTGGTGGCTCGCCGGGCAGCTGCTGGCGGTCTTCATCAGTCGGAACGGCGTCGCAACCGTGCACCTCGAGTGGAATCCGACGGTGGTGACGCGGCTGCGGCGCGATGTGAAATGGTATCTGCCGATTCAGTTCGTGCTGATCATCGCGCTCGCGCTGTCCTTCGTGCACCCGGACGACGCGGTCTTCGACCTGTTCGGACGAACCGCCCTCATCGCCTCGGGCTTGATCGGCGGCGTGCTGGCCTGGCGAACGTTGGCTCCCGACCCCGAGCTCGACGGCCTCTTCAGCGCGCGCCGCCGGCGCTTTGTTCGCGGCGCGACCATCCTGTACGGGTTGGCGCTGATCGGGCTCGCGCTCGCCGGCTACCTGCTGACCGTGGCGGAGCTGTTCGCACGGACCATCGATACCTTGGTGGTCATCTGCGTCGTCGGCCTCGGTTATCAGCTCGCCGCTCGTGCGCTGATTCTCGGCGAGACACGCCTGCGCCTGAAGCGGATGCGCGAGCAGCGCGACAAAGCCGCCGCGATGGAAAGCAACAGCTTGACCACGGACGGCGGGCCGGACGTACCGAGCTGGCACCTCAGCATCGAGGACGTGAATCAGCAGACCCGCACGCTGGTACGGGTCGCGGCCGGCGCCGTGCTCGTGGTGGCGCTTTTCTGGGTCTGGGCCGAAATACTGCCGGCGCTCACGTGGCTCGATGGCGTCACGCTCTGGACGCGGACGATCATCGTCGGCGAGACCGAGGTGATGAGCGTGGTCAGCCTGCAGGATGTGCTGCTCGCGGCCGGTCTCGTCTGGGTGTTCCTGCTGGCCGCCCGAAATCTGCCCGGGCTCGTCGAGATCGTGCTGGCGCGCAGCACGCAGATGGACGGGGCAGGCCGCTATACCGTGGCCATGTTGCTGCGCTATACGATCGCCGTCGTCGCGATCGTCACGGTGTTCTCGCGCCTCGGCCTGCGTTGGGCGGAGTTGCAGTGGATGGTTGCGGCGCTCACGCTCGGTCTCGGCTTCGGCCTGCAGGAAGTCGTCGCCAACTTCGTGTCCGGCCTGATCATGCTGTTCGAGCGTCCGGTCCGGGTGGGCGACACGATCACGATCGGCGA
>CAZFJU010000232.1:0-6480 GCA_964518995.1 uncultured Gammaproteobacteria bacterium | reverse complement strand
CGCCCCGGGTCGACGCGATAGAAGCGCTCGGTCACGCGCTCGACCAGATGGCGCGGGATGCCGATGCCTGCGTCCGTCACGATCAGCGCCGCACCGGCGCTGTCGGCCTGCCAGCTGACGGCGATGCGCCCCGGCGGCGGAGTGAAGCGCACCGCATTGTGCAGCAGATTGTAGATGATCGAGTGGACATCGCCCTCCTTGCCGAGCAGCGCGGCATCGGACTCGATGAGCAGCTCGATCGTGCGCCCGTCCGCTTGCCGGCGCAGGTCGCCGACGACCTGCTCGAGCATCGCGCCGACATCGACAACCTCCTGGCGCGCCGCGGCATCCGTCGACTCGAGCCGGGTCAGCTCGATCAGGTCCTTCAAGATCCGCGTCATCCGGTCCGCCTGGCGCTGCATCTCGGTGACCGGCTGACGCCAGGCTTCCGGCAGATCGTCTTCGTCGGCAAGCCCGTCGAGATAGCCGCTGATCACGGTCAGCGGCGAGCGCAGCTCGTGAGACGCATTCGCGACGAAATCCCTTCGCATCGTCTCGAGCCGCGTCTGGCGCGTGACATCGCGGACGATCGCGAGCCGTTGATTCTGTCCGTACGGAATCAAAGTGATCGAAAGCCAGCAGTCCGGGCGATGCGGCGCCGGGATCGTGACCTCGTCGCTCTTCGGATCGGCAAGATGGCGCACGAAGCCGGGATGGCGCACTAGATTATCGATGCGGTTGCCGATATCCCGCGCCGGATCGAGCCCGAGCAGACGCGTTGCGGCCGGGTTGAACCACAAGATCTCGTGGGCGCCATTCAAGATGATGCCGGCGTCGCGCAGCACGCCGGTGCTTTCCCACACCTCGCGCAGCAGCCGGTGATACTTCTTCTTGCGCGTGCGGGCCTTGGCGCGGATTTTATCCACGCGGGCGAACATCTCCGCCCACAGGCCGCGCGTTTCGAAGCTCGGCAGCCGCTTTTTCTCGCCGTCGAGAACGCTATCGAGCAGATACACGTGCCGCAGCACGTGTACAACATAAAGCCCGAGCGCGCCGACGAGCCACCAGCTTACGCCGCCGAACCACGCGCCAAGGAGCAGCGCTCCGGCGAGCCAGCTGATCAGAAGACCAAATTGAGATACCCAGCGTTGCGGAAGTCTCACGCTCGATCCGGCGAAAAGCCGTAACCTGCTCCACGGACGGTACGGATGAGTTTATCGTAACCGAACGGAGTCAGGGCCTGACGCAGCCGGCGGATGTGCACGTCGACCGTGCGCTCCTCGACATAGACATTGCCGCCCCAGACGCGGTCCAGCATCTGCGCGCGGCTGTACACGCGGTCCGGATGCTCCATTAGAAAGCGCAGCAGCTTGAACTCCGTGGGCGCGAGCGCGACTTCTGCGCTGTCGACGGTCACGCGGTGACTGGCGGTGTCGAGCACCAGGCGGCCCGCCGTCAGCACCTCATCTTCCTCGATCGCACCGCGGCGCATGACGGCCTTGATCCGCGCGAGCAGCTCGCGCGGCGAGAACGGCTTGACGACGTAGTCGTCGGCGCCGCCCTCGAGGCCGGCCACCCGGTCGTCTTCCTGCGACCGCGCCGTGACCATGATCACCGGGATATCACGCGTGGCAGGATCGCGCTTCAGCTGCTTCGTGAGCTCGAGGCCGCTGACGTCCGGCAGCATCCAGTCCATGACGATGACATCGGGATACCCGTCGGCGATCGCCGCGCGCGCCTCGGCGCCGGTGGCCGCCGGCACAACGGCATAGCCGGCGCGGCCGAGCCGGAAGCGGAGCAAATCGCGGATCGGCTCCTCGTCCTCGACAACCAGAACTCTTTTCTCTGTCATGAAATCGACCACGGCGGCTTGACTTGGCGCCGTCATTAGAGCTTCACCATATTACAGTTCGGTGAAGGGCGATGCGCCGCGCGCTATTTCCGCCATGCGCTCTCGTCGCGCAGGTATACGGGCAGCGCGGCTTCGGGCGCGAGCAGTCGGCCGGCTGCGATCTCGTCGGCCGCGGCGACCAGCAGATCACGGGCCGCCGGCAGCAGACCGGGCACGACACGCGCCGCGCGGGCCGCGAGCGGCGCCAGCACATCCGCGTAGACCGCGAAGCCGCTGCCGATCCCGCCCCAGCCGTCGCCGATGACGACGCCGGGCTCGAGCAGCGCTACCGGCGCGCACAGGCGCTCGTCGCCCTGCAGCGTCGCCCGCCCGGCCTCGACCGTGTAGCGCGCGGCATAGACTTCGCGCATGCGCGCGTCCATGCAGACGAGCGCATCATCGATGCCGAGCTCCCGCCAGCCGCGCTGCGCGACGGCCTCGAGGCTCGAGACGGCGACGGCCGGCACGCCGGACGCGAAGGCGAG
Source organism: uncultured Gammaproteobacteria bacterium (assembly GCA_964518995.1). Classification (GTDB taxonomy): domain Bacteria; phylum Pseudomonadota; class Gammaproteobacteria; order Steroidobacterales; family Rariloculaceae; genus ZC4RG20. Next base: position 4,125 of record CAZFJU010000232.1, on the reverse strand, counting down.
CCCTTGGGTCACGGCGGCCGCGATGCGCAGGCCGGTAAAAGAGCCCGGGCCGCGACCGTACACGATCGCGTCGAGATCGGGCAGCTCGAGGCCGGCGGCCGCGAGCAGCTCGTCGATCAGGGGCAGCATGAGCTCGGTCTGCTCGCGCGGCGTGTCAATGGCGCGCTCGAGGAGCGCATCACCGTGCTGCAGCGCAAGCGAGCCGACCGGGCTCGAGGTTTCCAATGCGAGGAGATTCATGGCCCGAGAGCGGAAGGATGACGCGCGAATTGTCGCATAGGCCGTCCGCCGCGCCGCAGGCGGCCCGCCCGCTCGTGCGCGACAGCGGCGCCATCGCCGCGCCGGGCGGTTACCGCTACGACGCTCATCCGTGCATGGACGGGAGCGGCGCGGCCGCCTCCGCGCCCTGCTCGTCGAGCGATGCGGCGAATGCGAGCGCCTCGTCGAGCTCGTCGACGATCGGCATATCGGGCAGGCTGCGTAGAAATACCCTGCCGTAGGGTCGCGTCCTGAGGCGCGGATCGCCGATCACGACCAGGCCGCGATCGCCGAAGTCGCGAATCAGCCGGCCGACGCCCTGCTTCAGCGCGAGCACCGCCTCCGGCAGCTGCGACTCGACGAACGGATCGCCGCCGCCGCGGCGAATCGAGTCGAGCCGAGCCTGGACCAGCGGGTCGCCGGGCACGGCGAACGGCAGCTTGTCGATCGCAACCAGGCGCAACGCCGGGCCCGGCACGTCGACCCCCTGCCAGAAGCTGCCGGTGCCGAGCAGCACCGCATTGCCCGCCGCGCGAAAGCGCTCGAGCAACTGGTGGCGCGGCCCGCTGCCCTGCACGAGCACGGGGCCGGGCGGCGGCTCACGCAGCGCGATCCACTCGCTTGCCCGATGTAGCGCGCGGTAGCTGGTGAACAGCAGGAACGCCCCGCCGCCGGCGGCGAGCACGAGCGGCCACACGACGCCCATCAGCGCATCGATGAAGTCGCTCCGGCTGGGCGGCGGCAGGCCCTGCGGCAGATACAGGCGTGCGTTGCCGCGATAGTCGAACGGGCTCTGCAGCACCTGCGCCTCGGCGGCGGGCAGCCCGACGCGGGTCAGAAAGTGCGAGAAGTCGTCGCCGACCGCCAGCGTGGCCGAAGCGAACACCCAGGCGCCGCCCTGGCCGCCGATCGAGGCCGACAGCTCAGCGCCGATATCGAGCGGCGTCGAGTGCAGGCTCACCGTGCGCGCGGTGCGCTCGATCCAGCGGAGCCCCGCGTCCTCGCCGGTATCGGCAATCCGCTCCAGCCGCAATGCCGCATCCTCGCAGCGCTCGCGCAGCTTCGCGAACGCAGCGCTCGGCGGCTCGGCATCCGCGAGGGCGACATCCAGGCCGCCGAGCCGCTCGCGCCACTCGTCGAGATGCGGCGCAAAGTCCGCCGCCGCTGCCCACGGCAGCCGGCCGAGCGGCGCGGCATAGAGCGTGACGCGCGCGTCGGCGGCGGCCTTCGTCAGCGCGTCTGCCGCCGCCTCGATTTCCGTGGGGCGAAACGCCGCGCCCGCCTCGACCCGCGCCTCGAGGATGGCGTCGCCTGCGAGCCGCTCGAGCTCGCGGGTCGACACGCTGGTCCCGAAGAACTGCTGGGCGACGTCCGGCAGCAGATGCGCCTCGTCCACGATGACGATATCCGCCCCGGGCAGCAGCTCGCCGAAACCCGACTCCTTGAGCGCCAGATCGGCAAGCAGCAAGTGATGATTGACGATGACCACCTGCGCGGCGAGCGCGCGGCGCCGAGCCTCGACGACGAAACAGCGGTCGAACTGCTCGCAGCGGTTGCCGAGGCAATTGTCGACAGTGGATGCGATCCAGGCGCGCGCGGGGTGGCGCTCGGGCAGATCTTCGAGCTCGGTGAGATCGCCGCTGCCGCCCGCGTTCGCCCACGCCCGGACTGCTTCGACCGTGGCCAACGTCTCCGCGTCCGCCTCGCCGCTCGAGCGGATCAGCTCGAGCCGATGCCAGCACAGATAATTGCCGCGGCCCTTGAGCAGCGCGACATCGACGGGCCGGCCGAGCACCCGCCCGAGCCGCGGCAAATCCCGTGCGAACAGCTGATCCTGCAGTGTGCGGGTGCCAGTGGACACAATGGCGCGGCGCCCGGAGTGGAGCACCGGCATGAGATAGGCGAACGTTTTGCCGATACCGGTGCCCGCCTCGATCGCGACGTGCCGCTGCTCGGCCAGCGCGGCCGCGACGGCCTCGGCCATGCGCGCCTGCGCCGCCCGAAAGGAAAAGCCGGGCAGCCGGCTCGCGAGGAGGCCGCCGGGGCCGAAGAGATCCGCGAGCGCGTGCATGCGCGGACTATAGCGCGAATCGGACGGCGGCCCGACCCACAGATTCCGGCCTGAAAGACGTGATTCGGCGCGCGTCTTGCGGCAACCCGCAAACTCGCGACGGCCAATCGCGGTCCGCCGCGCTATACTACGGTACGCATACCCTCCATCAGCAGCGAAAACTCGATGACGACACGACTTAAATCCCTGGGCGACTGGATCGCCGAGGTGGCGGAGCTTACTCAGCCCGACAAAATTCACTGGTGCGATGGCTCGGAGCAGGAATATCGCTCTCTGGTCGCGCAAATGCTCGAGGACGAGACCTTGCTCGAGCTGAACCAGGAGAGTTACCCCCGCTGTTACCTGCATCGCTCAGACCCGCAGGATGTCGCCCGTGTCGAGCATCTGACGTACGTCTGCACGCGCGAGCAGGAAGACGCCGGGCCGAACAACAATTGGATGCCGCCCGACGAGGCGCGGCAGCTGATGATCGAGTGCTTCCGCGAGTCGATGCGCGGCCGCACGCTGTACGTCATCCCGTACTGCATGGGGCCGCTCGATTCGCCGTATGCTCGCTGCGGCGTCGAGATCACAGACAGCCCGTACGTCGTCGTGAACATGCATTTGATGACGCGGATGGGCAAGGCCGCGCTCGAGCGCATCGAGCGTGACGGCACGTTCGTCAAGGGCTGGCATTGCACCGGCGAGCTCGATCCGGAGCGGCGCTACATCATGCACTTCCCCGAGGAGCTCACGATCATGAGCTACGGCTCGGGCTACGGCGGCAACGCGCTGCTCGGCAAGAAGTGCCATGCGCTGCGTATCGCGAGCTGGCAGGCACGCGCCGAAGGCTGGCTCGCCGAGCACATGCTGATCGTCGGCATCGAGAATCCGCAGGGCGAGACGCACTATCTCGCGTGCGCGTTCCCGTCGGCTTGCGGCAAGACGAATCTCGCGATGCTGATCCCGCCGGAGAGCCACGCGGGCTGGAAGGTGTGGACGCTCGGCGACGATATCGCGTGGCTGCACCTCGGCGAAGACGGCCAGTTGCGCGCGATCAACCCGGAGGCGGGCTACTTCGGCGTCGTGCCGGGGACCAACCGCAAGACCAACCGCAACGCGTTCGAGATGATCACGCACGACACGATCTACACGAACGTCGCGGTCACGGCCGATAACGAGCCGTGGTGGGAAGAGAAAAACGAAGGCGAGCCGGCGATCGATTGGCTCGGCAAGCCTTACACCGGCCGCAGCCCGGCCGCGCATCCGAACTCACGCTTCACCGTCTCGGCGAAGCAGAACCCCAGCTACTCGAGCCTCGCGGAAGCGCCCGAAGGCGTGCCGATCTCGGCGCTCGTGTTCGGCGGTCGCCGGCGTGAGCTGGCGCCGCTCGTCTACGAGGCGAAGGATTGGGCGCACGGCGTGCTGGTCGGTGCAGGCGTCGCATCCGAGACCACGGCTGCCGCAACCGGCAAGGTCGGCGTCGTGCGGCGCGATCCGATGGCGATGAAGCCGTTCTGCGGCTACAACTTCGGCGACTATTGGGCGCACTGGCTCAGCTTCGCCGAGCGCTCGAGCCAGTTGCCGAAAATCTTTCATGTGAACTGGTTCCGGCGCGATGCCGACGGCCGGTTCCTGTGGCCGGGCTTTGGCGAGAACCTGCGCGTGCTGCGCTGGATCATCGACCGCTGCGACGGGCGTGCGGACGCCGCCGAGACGCCGATCGGGCACTTGCCTCGCCCGGCCGACCTCGACGTCTCGGGGCTCGTCGTTTCGGCCGAGACGTTGGCGCAGCTGCTGACGGTCGACCGTGACCA
>CAZFJU010000231.1:3918-6503 GCA_964518995.1 uncultured Gammaproteobacteria bacterium | reverse complement strand
AGGTCCTTTATCCTTAGCTGGAGGATTTTCAGCTAGATATCATGATCGTCGAGGGGCCCGCGGCGCGCTCGATCAAGATCGACCTGCCGCCGTTCACGCTGGTCGGCGCCACGACCCGCGCCGGGCTGTTGACGTCGCCGCTGCGTGATCGCTTCGGCATCTCGCAGCACCTCGACTTCTACGGCGTCAGCGACCTGATGCAGATCGCGAAACGCACGGCCGGCATCCTTGATCTGCCGATCGACGATGGCGGGGCGCGGGAGATTGCCGCCCGATCGCGCGGCACGGCCCGGATCACGAACCGGCTCGTGCGGCGAGTACGCGATTACGCGGAGGTCATGGCCGACGGCAAAGTCGATGCACCGGTCGCGAAGGCCGCCATGGACATGCTCGAAGTCGACCCGCACGGGCTCGACGCAATGGATCGCAAGCTCCTGCTGACGATCATCGAGCGTTTCGACGGCGGCCCGGTCGGCATCGAGAGCCTTGCGGTCGCCATCGGCGAGGAGCGCGGAACGATGGAAGACGTCGTCGAGCCGTACCTGATCCAAATGGGTTTCTTGCAGCGCACGGCGCGCGGCCGGATCGCCACCAAGGCAGCCTATCGGCATTTCGGCCTGCGCTCGCCCGAGCCGGGGCCGCAGACGGGCGCTCTCTTTGAGTGAACTGTTTCGCGTTTCGATTTTCTTAAGTCAAGTAGCATTCGCGATGGGCGGGTTCGTTTGGCCGATCAGGGTTTACCTCGAAGATACCGACGCCCAGGGTGTCGTTTACAACGCAAGCTATTTCCGCTTCATGGAGCGGGCTCGCACCGAGTGGCTGAGGTCGCGCGGCGCGGATCACGAAGAGCTGCGCGAGCGTCTAGGCATTCTCCTGGTCTTGTCCGCAGTGGAAGCCAAGTTCACTGCGCCGGCGCGGCTCGGCGACATGTTGCACGTTGGCGCCGCGGTCTCGACGATGCGCGGCGCGCGGATCGTGTTTATGCACGAAGTGAGACGCCACGCGGAGGATGGGAAGTTGGTCTGTCGGGCGATGGCCGAGGTGGCGTGTATGGACGCTGCGCGCGGCGGGCCGCGAAGGCTGCCGGCGAAGCTGATGAGTGAGTGGGAGCGATGAACAACGAGCTGGATATTCTGAACCTGGTCATGGAGGCTTCACTCGTCGTTCAGGCGGTGCTGCTGTTGCTCCTGATCCTGTCGATCGCGTCCTGGGTCGTGATCATCGAGAAGAGCCGGACATTGGCGCAGGCGGTGGGCGCCGCGAACGAGTTCGAGGAAAGCTTCTGGTCGGGCGGAGACCTGTCCGCGCTGTACGGCGAAGTTTCCAACGAGGAATCGCCGCAGGGAATGGCCGGGCTCTTCGAGGCGGGGTTTCGCGAGTTCGGTAAATTGCGCCATGAGGGCGGACTGTCGCCTGAGCAAGTCGTCGAGGGCGCACGGCGCTCGATGAACGTCTCGCAGCTGCGCGAGATGGATCGGCTGGAGAGCAATCTTTCCTTTCTGGCGACGGTCAGCAACACGAGCCCCTATATCGGGTTGTTCGGCACGGTGTGGGGCATCATGAGCGCGTTCTACTCGCTCGGTAACTTGCAGAGCGCAACAATCGCCGTGGTGGCTCCGCACATTTCCGAAGCGCTGATCGCCACAGCAATGGGTCTGTTCGCAGCCATCCCTGCCGGCATCGCCTACAACCGCTATGCAGATAAAGTCGGGCGACTCGAAGTACGCTACGGTGCGTTCATGGAGGAGCTCTCCGCGATCTTTCAGCGCAGCGCCGCCCGCAAGGAAGCGGCACAGCACGGAGCGGCCGCCTGATGACGCCGCGGCGCCGCAGTCGACGCCTGATGAGCGAGATCAACGTCGTCCCGTACATCGACGTGATGCTCGTGCTGCTGATCATTTTCATGATCACCGCGCCGCTGCTGACGCAAGGCATTAACGTCGAGTTGCCGGAAGCCGGCGCCGAGGCGCTCGACCCGGAGCTGATGCGCGACAACGAGCCGATCGTGCTCAGCGTCGATAGTGCCGGCCGGTTCTACTTGAATATCGGCGAGGACGTCGACGCGCCGATCGAGGATGCGGTCGTCGTCGAGCGGACGGCCGCGGCCATGCGCCGCAATGCCGAGACGCCGGTTCTGGTCAAAGCCGACCGTGCCGTCGACTACGGGCGAGTCGTGACCGGAATGGTGCTGCTGCAGCGGGCCGGAGCGAGCAAAGTCGGCTTCATAGTGGATCCTCTCGGTCCTGAGAGCCCGTAGGCGGCGCGACGGGTTGTGAAGTCTTTGCTGCGTGAACATTTCGGAGCGTGCGTCTGGTCGGTTGCGCTGCACGGCGCCATCATCGCCGCGCTCGCGATCGGCGCCGACTTCGCGCGGCCGCCGCCGGCGCCGCAAATGTTGGCGATCGAAGCGACGGTCGTCGACCAGGCGTTGTTGAACCGGGTCGAGCAGGCGCGCGACGAGGCGGAGCGGCGGCGCGTCGAGGAGCAGCAAGCCCGCGAAGAGGCGGCACGCCGCGAGCGAGAAGCCGTCGAGCAGCGTCGGCTCGCGGCAGAGCGCGCCGAGCGCGAGGCGGCAGAGGCGGCGC
>CAZFJU010000231.1:0-3818 GCA_964518995.1 uncultured Gammaproteobacteria bacterium | reverse complement strand
GCGCAGCGGCGCGAGGAAGAGCAGCGCGCTGCCGAGCAACGGCGCCTCGATGAGGAGGCGCGCCTGCGGGCGGAGCGAGAGGCCGCGGAGCGCGCCGAGCGCGAGCGCGTGGCCGAGGAGGCGCGGCGTGAAGCAGAGCGCGTCCGCCAGGAACAACAGCGCCTCGAGGAAGAGCGGAGGCTGGCGGAGGAGCGACGCCGCCAAGAGGAGGAGCGACGCCGTCAAGAGGAAGAGCGGCGCCGTCAAGAAGAGGAGCGGCGCGTCGCCGAAGAGCGTCGACGTCAGGAGGAGCAGCGGCTGCAGCGGGAGCTCGACGCCGAGCTGGAGCGCGAGGCGGAGCGGCTTGCGGCCGCGCGCTCCGGCGCGCTCGCGCAGTACCTGGCGTTATTGACGAACCGCATCGAGCAGAACTGGATCAGGCCGCCGAATGCTCGTCCAGGCATCAATTGCAGAGTGCATGTGACGCAGATTCCGAGCGGCGAGGTGATCAACGCCCAGGTGACGAGCTGCAACGGCGACGAGTCGGTCGTCCGGTCGATCGAAGCGGCGGTGCTGCGCGCTTCGCCGTTGCCGTTGCCGACACCTCAGTCATTGTTCGAGCGCAACCTCATTATCGATTTCGTCCCGGAGGAGTGATGCTGCGACCGCGTGATTCCGCCGAGACTGACCTACGACGACGCCAACTGTGAAGAGGAGCTTGATGAGCAGAGGAAACGACTACCGGCTGGGACGGACGGCGGCAGCGTTCCGCGTCTGGATCGCCGTCGTGCTCGCGGTCGTGACGGTCGATGCCGCCGCGCAGCTCAACATCCGGGTGACGCGCGGGGTCGATCGGCCGATTCCGATCGCAATCGTGCCATTCGGCTGGCAAGGCCAGGGCCAAGCGCCTTACGACGTCAGCGGAGTGATTACGGCCGACCTCGGCAACAGCGGGCGATTCGGTCCGATGGACACGGCCGACATGATTTCCCGGCCGACGGACCCTGCTCAGGTCAATTTCCAGGACTGGCGTATCGGCGATGTCGATTATCTGCTGATCGGGCAGGTGACCGAGAGCGCGCCGAACAATTATGGGCTGCAGTTTCAGCTGTTCAACGTGCGCACGGGCCAGCAGCTGCTCGCGTTCCGTCTGACCTCCGACCGCGACAATTTGCGGGGGGCCGCGCACCGCATTGCCGACATGGTGTTCGAGGAGCTTACGGGCGTTCCCGGCGTATTCGGGACGCGCGTCGTCTATGTCAGTGAGCAGCGCAATGTCGAGCCGCGCACGTATCAGCTCGTCGTTGCCGATGCCGATGGCGAGAATCGCGTCGTGATCGCCGAGTCCACCCAGCCGCTGATGTCGCCGGCATGGTCACCGGACGGCCGTCGCATCGCATATGTGTCGTTTGAGGGCAATCAATCTGCCATCTATGTGCAAACGCTGCGGACCGGCACGCGCGAACGGGTCTCGATGCGAGCGGGGCACAATGGCGCTCCAGTGTTCTCGCCGGACGGCCGCCGGCTCGCGCTGACCCTGTCGCTCGTCGACGGCAACTTCGATATTTACACGCTCGACCTGGGCACGCAGGTGCTGCGCAGGCTCACCGATCATCAAGCGATCGATTCCGAGCCCGCATGGTCGGCAGATGGCGAGACGATCTACTTCATGTCCGATCGCGCCGGCGCGCCGCAGATTTATCGCGTGCCGTCGGATGGCAGCTCGCGCAGCGCGCAGCGGGTCACGTTCGAAGGTAACTACAACGCTCGGCCGCGCGTCTCGCCCGACGGCAATGTGCTCGCAGTCGTGCATCGAAACGCCCAGGGCGGCTTTCGCATCGCGACCGTCGACTTACGGCGGAACGGTTTGACCACGGTGCTCAGCAATGGGCAGCTCGACGAATCGCCGAGCTTTGCGCCGAACGGAGCGGTACTGATCTATGCGACCCGTGATCGCGGGCGCGGCGTGCTCGCGACGGTCACGAGCGATGGCCGCATCCAGCAGCAGATCGACTCGGGCACCGGCGACGTGCGCGAGCCGGTGTGGGGTCCATTCCCGAGGCCTTGACGTATCTATCGCTTTAAGAAAAATACGCAGATTGTTGTTTAAACTCACTTTGAGGATCGTTACAATGGTTCGAATCCGCGTTCTGCTGACTTGCGTCCTGGCGGCCTCTGTCCTGAGCGGCTGCGCGAATCGCGCGACGACGCTGCCGGACGCCGATATGGGCGATGCGGCATCGGGCCGGAGCACGGAGAGCGCGGGCGCGTCGACGAGCCCGTTCGGCGACAACGGCGGTTTCGGGGTGTTCGAAGACGGTGCGAGACCGGGCGGCAACCTGCTCGACGAGCTCATTATCTACTTCGAGTTCGACCGCAATGATGTCGACGCCGCGTATAACGAGATCCTCGCAGCGCACGGCAGTTATCTGTCGTCGAACCCGAGCGCGCAAGTGCGGCTCGAGGGCCACGCCGACGAACGCGGCTCGCGCGAGTACAATATCGGTCTTGGGGAGCGTCGCGCGCAGGCCGTTCGGCGCGCCCTGATGCTGCAAGGCGCTTCCGCGGAGCAGTTGAGCACGGTGAGCTACGGCGAAGAGCGTCCGGCCGTGCTCGGTAGCGACGAAGAAGCTTATGGCTTGAATCGCCGAGTCGAGATCGTGTACAGGCAGTGAGCGGTCCCGTCAGGCGCTAACCTCGAGGAATCTGCCGTGAGAAGCACACATCTGCTCCTGCCCGCCGGCCTCATCTCCTTTGGCTTGCTCGCAGGCTGCTCCACGCTGACTCCAACCGAGGACCCGGTGTTTCTGCGTGTGCAGGACCTCGAGGCGCGGCTGATTCGCATCGAGCGCGTCGTCAATAACGAAAGCCTGTTGCAAATCGCCAACCAGCTCGAGCAACTGCGGGCGGACACACAAGGGCTGCGCGGCGAGGTCGAGACCCTGCGGTTCGAGGTCGAGGGCAGCTCTGAGCGGCAGCGCCAGCTTTATCTCGATATCGATCAGCGGCTGCAGGGGCTCGAGTTTCAGTCACGCGCAGGCGGGATCGGCGTGAATCAAGACGCAGGCGCCGGTCTTGCGCCGGGCGGCTTTGCGGATCTGGGGCTGCCGGGAGACGGCGCGGCGGCGGGCCCTGCGGCCGGCGCCGCCTCGGCTCCGGGGGCCGTCACAGGCTCCGATCAGGACAATTATCAGGCCGCCTTCGAGTTGCTGCAGGCGCGCCGCTACGACGATGCCGCACAGGCCTTCGCTCGCTTTATCGAGGCATTTCCGGACAGTACCCTTGCGGACAACGCCCAGTACTGGCTGGCTGAGACCTTCTACGTGCGCCGCGACTTCGCTGCGGCACTGCCCGAGTTTCAGAAGGTGCTCGATCTATATCCGCAATCGGACAAGCTTGCGGACTCGCTGCTGAAGGTGGGCTACTGCAATTACGAGCTTCGGCAGTGGGATGCGGCCGGCACGGCCTTGCGGCAAGTGATGCGGGACTACCCGGGTACTACGGCCGCGCAGCTCGCCATCGGCCGGCTCGAGACGCTCGAGCGGGAGACCGGTTGACTGCCGTGACCGAGACCCCGGCTGTACGCCGCTCGGTCGACGACCCGGCGGCCCTGCGGCTGAAAATCACCGAGATCTTCCACTCGATTCAAGGTGAGGCGCTGCACTCCGGATGGCCGACGGTCTTTGTGCGGCTGACCGGCTGCCCGCTGCGTTGCGGTTATTGCGATACGGCTTATGCGTTCGCCGGCGGGGACTGGTGGAGCTTCGACGCGATCCTCGAGCGGGTCGCGAGCTTCGGTGCGCATCACGTCTGCATCACCGGCGGGGAGCCGCTCGCCC
>CAZFJU010000230.1:0-6579 GCA_964518995.1 uncultured Gammaproteobacteria bacterium | reverse complement strand
GGCGACGGCCATCATCGTCTTCAGCTTGCCGATTGCATTCGCCTCGATCTGGCGGATGCGCTCGGCGGAGACTTTGTACTCGGCCGCGAGCTCGTGCAGCGTCGCCTTGCTTTCGGTCAGCCAGCGGCGTGCGAGGATATCCCGGCTGCGGTCATCGAGCTGCTCGAGCGCACCGCCGAGCCGGTCGTGTGCGTTGGCCGCCCAGTCCTCACGTTCGACCGCGACTGCGGGGTCGGCGTCCGGCGCCGGCAGGTAGGCGCCCGGCGTGTACTCATCGTCGTCGGCAGGGCCGGGATCGAGCGACAGATCATACCCGCTGAGGCGTTGCTCCATTTCAGTGACCTCGCGCGGCGTGACGCCGAGATCGCGGGCAACGGCCTCCGTTTCCTCCTGGCTGAGCCAACCCAGGTGACGCTTCGATTTGCGCAGGTTGAAGAACAGTTTGCGCTGCGCCTTGGTGGTGGCCACTTTGACCAGCCGCCAGTTGCGCAACACGAATTCGTGAATTTCTGCGCGGATCCAATGCACGGCGAACGAGACCAGCCGTACGCCAACCTGTGGATCGAAGCGCCGCACGGCCTTCATGAGGCCGATGTTGCCTTCCTGGATCAAGTCGCCGAGCGGCAAACCGTAGCCGGCATAACCGCGGGCAATGTGCACGACGAAGCGCAGGTGCGAGACGACGAGCTGGCGCGCGGCATCGAGATCGTCATGCTCGCGTAGTCGGCTCGCGAGGGCGTGTTCCTCCTCGGCGCTCAGCATCGGCACCGAATTGGCCGCCTGAATGTAGTGGCTCAGACTGCCAATAGGGCCGATCAGCATGGATTCGGCGTTTCTGACAGCTACCGCTGTGGTCATATTCTCCTCCCTTCAGCAACGAGATATTAGCACTCGCATCATTAGAGTGCCAACGCCGCGCGCCGTTCGGCGGTCTCAAAAAATCTTAACTTTCAGCGTGTTGCGTATCACCCCGGCTCGATCGCTTGTAGGTGGCGGGCTGTGGCCAGCGCCGCGCCTGCCCATCCGAGCGCCGCTCCGCCGCTGATCAGCACGCCCGTGTCGATCAAGGTTAGACCGCCGAGGCGGAAATCGCTCCCGTACAGCTCGGCGAGCGCCGCGGCCGGCTCGCGGAGAAGGGCGAGGACCAGCACGATCAGCACGGCGGCCGCACAAGCGCCGGCCAGGCCATAGACGAAGCCGAGATACAGGAACGGGCGGCGGATGAACGCATCCGTGCCGCCGACCAGCTTCACGACCTCGATCTCGGCAGCGCGGTTGTTGATCTCGAGCCGAATCGTATTGCCGATCACCAGCGCGACGCCGACGCCGAGCACGGCGCTCACGACGTCCACGATCGAGGTGGCGAGCGCGAGAATGGCCCGCAGCCGCTCGACCCATTCGGTATCGAGCTGCACGAAATCCACCTCGACGTGGGCGCCGAGCGCGGCGGCGAGGGTTTCGAGATCCGCGTCCGGCCCGCCGGCCGGGCGTACGACGACGGTATGGGGCAGCGGGTTGTGCTCGAGCGCGTCCAGCGCGGGGCCGAACCCCGAGCGGGCGCGAAAATCGGCGAGTGCGGCCGCGCTCGTCACGAGATCGACGTGCTCGACGTCGGGCCTCGCGCCGATCTCGCCGGCAAGCTCTCGAGCCCGCGCCTCCGAGATCCCGGGCTCGAGGTAGACGCCGAAATCGGCGGCGCCCTGCCAGCTGGCGCTGAGCGCCGTGACGTTACCCACCAGCACTCGCAGCCCCGACGGCAGCGCGAGCGCGATCGCGATGACCAGCACGGTCATTGTCGTTGCGATCGGCTCGCGTGCGAGCCGGGCGACCGCGCCCGTGAAGCTTTGCGCATGCAGCGCGGCCCAGCGGCGCAAGCCGCGGGTCATGATGCCGCCCGACTCCGGCCGTCGCCGTCGATCACGCCGTCGACCAGCCGCACGCGGCGGTAGTCGAAGCGCTCGATCAGCTCGAGGTCATGGGTGGCGATCAGCAGCGTCACGCCGACGTCGTTGAAGCGGGCGAAGAGCCGCATGATGTCCAGCGAGAGCGCGGGGTCCAGATTGCCGGTCGGCTCGTCCGCGACCACGATCTCGGGACGGCTCGCGATCGCGCGCGCGATGCCAATGCGTTGCTGCTCGCCGGTCGACAAGGTAATCGGTGCATGGTGCTCGCGGCCGAGCAACCCGACGTGGTCGAGGGCCGCGCGGACGCGGCGCGCGATCTCGCGCGGGCCGAGCCCGATGATCACCAGCGGCAGTGCGACGTTGTCGAAGATCGAGCGGTCGTAGAGCAGCTTGTGATCCTGAAAAACGATGCCGAGTTTCTGCCTGAACGCCGGAATGCCGCGTCGCGACAGGCGTGTCGTGTTCTGCCCGCCGACCAGCACCGTGCCGCGCGTCGGCGTTTCGATCAACGTGATCAGCTTGAGGAGCGTGCTCTTGCCGGCGCCCGACGGACCGGTCAGGAAGATCATCTCGCCGCGCTCGACGTGAAAGCTCACGCCGCGCAACGCGTCCCGGCCGCCCGGATAACGCTTATAGACGTCTTCGAATCGAATCAAGCACGCTGCTCCTCGACGAGCGCTCGCGCGAATTGCTCGGCGGCGAACACGTCGAGGTCGTCGACGCCTTCGCCGACCGCAACGAACCGGATCGGCACACGCAGCTTTTTGGCGATGGCCAGCATGACGCCGCCCTTGGCCGTGCCGTCGAGCTTCGTGATGGCGAGCCCGGTCACGCCGAGGCGCTGATGAAACTCGGTCGCCTGCAGCAGCGCATTTTGACCCTGGCTCGCATCGATGACGAGCAGCACCTCGTGCGGTGCGCTCGGGTCGAAGCGTTTGATGACGCGGCGGATCTTGTCGAGCTCATCCATCAGCCCGGATGCCGTATGCAGCCGTCCGGCCGTGTCGGCGATCACGACATCGGTATCGCGTGCGCGGGCGGCGGCCAGCGCATCGTGCACGACGGCGGCGGGATCCGCGCCAGGCGCCTGCGAAACGACCGGCACTTTCGCGCGATCGCCCCACTCCGCGAGCTGCTCGACCGCCGCCGCGCGAAAGGTATCGCCGGCCGCGAGCAGCACTGACAAGCCTTGCTGGCGCAGCCGATGACTCAGCTTGCCGATCGTCGTCGTCTTGCCTGTGCCGTTCACGCCCACGACGAGGATCACATACGGCCGCTGCGCGCGCTCGATCTCGAGCGGCACCTCGACCGGCTTCAGCAGCTCGAGCAGCGCCGCGCGAAGCGCCTCCTGCGCCGCTTCCTGCGAGCCGCCTTTGGCTTTGCGCAGCCGATCGATCAGCCAAGTCGTGACCTCGACGCCGACGTCGGCTGTCAACAGCCGTTCCTCGAATTCCTCGAGCGCTTCTTCGTCGATGCCGCGGCCGAACAGGCCGCCGCTCAGCCAGGATCGGCCGCGGTTCAGGCGGGCTTTGAGCTTGGCAAAAAAGCCGTTGCCCTTGCGAGCGTCGGAGTCGGCCACGCGAGATCTCGGTATGGAAATGAATGGAGCGGGAGTGCCGGGCGATTATACGGCCGCGTTGCGGAATGTGAGAATCGCGTGTCATGAGGGTTGAGCGTAAGGGTGCGCAGCCGGGACCCGGCCGACTGCGGATCATCGGCGGGAAATGGCGCGGCCGGCGGCTGGAGTTTCCGAGCCGTCCCGGCCTGCGGCCCACGCCCGATCGGGTTCGCGAGACACTGTTCAACTGGCTCGCCGCGGAATCGCCCGGTGCCCGCTGCCTCGATCTGTTTGCAGGTAGCGGCTGCCTCGGGCTCGAGGCGCTGTCCCGCGACGCAGCGGAAGCGTGGCTCGTCGAGCGGGATCCGCTGCTGGCACGCGCGTTGACCTTGCATGTGGAGCGGCTCGGCGCGAATGCGCGCGTGATCCGCGACGATGCGCGACGCTTCTTGAAGCGCGCAGCCGCGGCCGGCGAACACTTCGAGATTGTCTTCCTCGATCCGCCGTATCGCGAGCCGCTCGAGCCTTGGTTGCCGCTGCTCCATCCGGTGCTCGCGCCGGGGGCGCGGGTCTACTCGGAGCGGCCGCTGCCGGACGGGCTGCCGAGCCTGCCCGGCGGGGAGTGGGTCAAGCGCTCACACGCGGGCGGCGTCGAGTTCGGGTTATGGACGCCGAGGCCGGGCTGAGCGGGCGACTCGAGGCTGTCCGCGCGGCGCGAGCGGCGCAAGCGGCTTTTGCGCCGACGCCGGGCGCGGCGTATCGCTACAATGACCCGTTCTCGGCAGCACGGTGCACACGATGACGGTCGGCGCAATGTATCCCGGTACCTTCGATCCGATCACCAGGGGTCATGAGGATCTGCTGCGGCGCTCGGCGCGGCTGTTTGTTCCCGTGGTCGTCGCGATCGCCGCAAGCCCGCGCAAGGCGCCGCTGTTCTCGCTCGATGAGCGGGTCGCGCTCGCGCGGGACGTGCTCGGCGATCTCGACAACGTCGAGGTATGCGGCTACGAGGGGCTCACCGTCGACTTCGCGCGTGAGCGCGGCCTCGGTGTGATCATCCGCGGGCTGCGCGCGGTATCCGATTTCGAGTACGAGTTTCAGCTCGCGACGATGAACCGCCACCTGACCGCAGAGGTTGAAACCGTGTTCCTGACGCCGACGGAGCACTTCACGTTCGTGTCCTCGAGCCTCGTGCGTGAGATTGCGGAATATGGCGGCGACGTCGCGCCGTTCGTGCATCCACACGTCGAGGCGCAGCTGAAAGCCAAATTTCGGCGCCAATGACAATGACGCGCGCAATCGTGGTGAGGGCAGTGAGCAATACGATCACACCGGGCAGTACCGCATCCGCCGCCTCGGCCGGGCTCCGTCTCGGCGCACGATGGCGAGCGGCGCGCCGCGCGCTGCTCGGCGTGCGCTCGGTCGCGGCGGCGAGCGCGGCGGTGCTCGCGCTGCAGATCGGAGGCGCCGTGCGCGCGCAGGAGCCGGTCACCGCCGAGCAGTACATGGTCGCCGCCGCGAATCCGCACGCGGCGCGCGCGGGCGACGAGATGATCCGCGCCGGCGGCAGCGCGGTGGATGCGGCGATCGCCGTGCAGGCGGTCCTGTCGCTCGTCGAGCCGCAGTCTTCCGGTATTGGCGGCGGCGCCTTCATGCTGCTGTACGACGCGCCGGAAATGCCGGGCGAGCGCGCCGCGATCGTTGCTTATGAGGGCCGCGAAACGGCGCCCGCGGCCGCCACACCGGATATGTTTCTCGACGACAACGGTAATCCGCTGCCGTTTGGCGAAGCCGCGTTCGGCGGCCTGTCGGTCGGTGTGCCGAGCGTGATGCGGATGCTCGAGCTCGCGCACGGCGAGCACGGGCGGCTGCCGTGGGCCGCGCTTTTCGCGCCGGCGATCGAGCTCGCGGAGCAAGGTTTCGAGATCTCCCCGCGGCTTTACTTTCTGCTCGATCAGTTCAAGCGTTTCGACACCAGCGCGGCGTTTCGCGCGCACTACTACGACGACACCGGCGAGCCGCATCCGCCCGGTTACCGCCTCGTGAACCCGGAGTACGCGGCGTCGCTCCGGCTGATTGCGGAGCAGGGCGCGGAGGCGATGTATACCGGCGCGCTCGCCGATGAGATCGTCCGCGAGGTTGGCGAGAGCGCGCTCGCGCCTGGGCGGCTGACGCAGGAAGACCTCGAGCGCTACGCCGCGCACGCGACCGAGCCCCTCTGCAGCCCCTATCGCGAATGGCGCGTCTGCGGCCCGCAGCTGCCGTCGTCGGGCGGCATCACGGTGCAGCAAATCCTTGGCATGCTTGCCCACTTCGATTTGGGTGCGCTCGGCAGTGATTCGCCCGAAACGCTGCATCTTTTCGCCGAGGCAGCACGGCTCGCCTTCGCGGATCGCGCGCGCTATCTGGCCGACCCTGCTTTTGTCGACGTGCCGGTTGCAGCGCTGCTCGACGCCGGCTACCTCGCCGAACGCGCCGCGCTGATCGATCCGGACCGCGCGCTGCGCAACGTCGAAGCCGGTGAGCCGCCCGAGCCTTGCTGCGCGCTGCAGTTTGCACCGAGCGCGCCGCAGCAAATGGTCTCGACCAGCCACTATTCGATCGTCGATCCCTGGGGCAACGCTGTCACGCTGACGACGAGCGTGCAGAGCGCGTTCGGCAGCACGCTGATGGTCGGCGGCTTTCTGCTCAACAATCAGCTCACGGATTTTTCGTACGAGCCGGAGCGTTTCGGCCGGCCCATCGCCAACCGCGTCGAGCCGGGCAAACGGCCGCTGAGCAGCATGGCGCCGACGCTGGTGCTCGATGGCGACGGCCGGCTGCGCCTCGCGATCGGCTCGCCGGGAGGCACGCGGATCATCAACTACGTGTCGCAGGCGCTGATCAACATCCTCGACCTCGGTATGAACGTGCAGGAGGCCATCGCCGCCCCGCATATCGTCGCGCAGCAGGACGCCGTCGAGCTCGAGCAGGGCACACCGATCGTGGAGCACGGGCCGGCGCTCGAGGCGCTCGGGCACCGCGTGCTGCCGCGCACGTTGAACAGCGGCTTGCACGGCATCGAGATCGAGCACGACGGCGACGCGCGGCGTCTGTCCGGCGGCGCCGATCCGCGCC
>CAZFJU010000229.1:0-6580 GCA_964518995.1 uncultured Gammaproteobacteria bacterium | reverse complement strand
CGGCGTCCCGGGGTTGCCGATGTTGTCGGTTTCGCCTACGAATAGCGAGTCGACGACCTTCGATGTGAAGGGGTCACTGCCGAACGAACCGGATGCATGGGTAAAGCCCATCGCGTTGTCGGCCAGCTTCACGTTCCTGAACGTGTGCATTTCACCGCGACCCCAGATGCCGCCATTGCGATTCTTGTAGGCGGTGAGATCCTCGAAGACGGACTCGAGCGTTCGGCTCTCCGGGTCTTCGGGGTTTTCCTTCGGCATATGCGCGTTGCCGGTGACGCCGAACGTGCCGTCGGGGTTGATGTTTCGATCGAACATGAACCCGTCGTAGCTGGAGTGGGCGACGTTGCCCTTGAACACCCCGATCGGCATCCGACGCGGCCAGATCGTCTTGCTGATCGCGGTGCCTTCGAACTGGCCTACCGGGTGCTCCGGCAGCGACATCCAGAAGCCGTTCACATCGGAACCCGCGGCGACGTTTTCGATGTAGTCGTTCAGCGGGTTCGTGATCCAGAACGTCGTCACCGTGTTGTCCGAGGGAATCAGAACATCCGCGGAACGCTGACCATTCGCTCTGACAGCCTGGCGATCATCATAGTTTGGCATCTCGCCGGCCGCCGCGAGGATGGTCGGCACGCACGGCTTGGTCGTATGGCACTTCGTTTGAATGCCGAGGTTGCGGACGAATTGGTTGCCTGTCTCGATGCCGTCCTCGAGGAAGAAGCAGTGACCGACGGTGTTGTAGGTCACATTGTTCTCGATCCGCAGGTTGTTCGTGCCGTGCACGGTGACGCAGCGGTTGTAAGAATCGTGGATCGCGGAGTTCTTGATGTATTGCCCGTCCGCGTCACCGAGCAGGTGCCAATGGATCGGATACCGCGCAAGCGTCAGGTTCTGCCCCATCCGATACAGCTCGACGCCCGAGACATACATCTTGCTCGTCGGCATCGCCATGATATGCCCGCCGAAGAATGACTCCTCCGCATCGGCCGATGCCTGGATCCTGATGTTGCGGGTCAGCAGGCCGACTTCGCCGCGCTGGTCCACGTCGAAGGTGATCTCGCCGAAGTGCATGTACTCGAGGCCCCGATCGAGCGTGATCTCGTCGCCGTCGATCGCGGTGATTGTTCGCCGCTCCGCCTGCCGGGGATCGAAGTCGGTCGATGCGAGAACGATCTCGTCACCGACTCGCCAGCCGGAGGCATCCAGCACCTCGATCGTGTTGCTGCCCGCCTGCGCCGTATTGGACAGCTTCGTCCAGGTGTGTGTTCGATCGCCGTGCAGGTACAGCGTTCCACCCGAGATCATGATACCCCGGTCACCCATCCCGGCCATGACGTCCTCGTCCTTGACGTCATCGGTGAAGGTGATCGTTGCATTGCGCGTATAGGGTGTGTCTTCGCTGCCAATGGCCAACTCACCGTGCAACACGATCCACTCGGTGGTCAGCTCCAAATCAGCGTCGTTCGAGAAGGTCATCTTGCCGTCGATCGACAGCCCTAGGAGCGGAGGCGGACTGACGTCTAGCACGACTTCCATGTCCGTTGCAATGACGACCGTGTCGCCGGCGGCCGGCACCGTACCGTTTGGCCACGTGCCGGGATCAGACCACAGCGACTGCCCGACCGCTGGTGACCGTGCTTCCTGCGCCTGAACGACAGCAACCTCGCCGGCGAGCAGGAATGCCGAGAGGAGGACTAACAAAAGGGACGAGCGGTACTGTTGTCTCATGGCGTCGGAACCCCCTACGTGAATAGCGCATATCCTACCGCTAATGAGAGCTGTAGTCTTTCGCAGGCGGAAACGGCCGGGATCAGCGAAGGTTTGGGAGTATGCCAAAACCGCGTGCTATGCTCTGAGCCGCCCGTTCGAAGCACCCCAACAAGGGTCCGCGCGCGAGCGACGTCGTCGCCGTCTTCTTCGCGGCCTTGCTCAGGCCGGAGCCGATAAGGAGGCGTACATGAACAAGGGGTATGCGGCTCGAGTCCTGGTCCTGGTCGCGACGTGGTGGCTCGGTCAAAGCGCCTGGGCAGAGGATTTAAGTAACGCGGACGAGATCGACGCGTTTTTGGATCGCGCCGTCGCCGAGACTCACATTCCGGGACTCGTTGCGCTCGTCGTCGATCGCGAACAGATTCTGTATCGCCGCGCGGTAGGTCAGCGCAGCGCCGCCAACGACGTCCCGATGTCCGCGGACACAATCTTCAACATCGCTTCCATGACAAAGCCTATTGCGACGACAGCGATCACGATGCTCGTCGAGGAAGGCAAGCTCAGTCTCGATGATCCGATCTCGCAATACGTGCCGGAGCTCGCCGGCAAGCCCGTGCTCGACACGTTCGATTTCGACGACGCTGCTGGCTTCACGACGCGGCCGGCGGCGAGCGAGATCACGATTCGCCAGCTCCTGTCGCATTCGTCGGGTCTCGGGTACAGCTTCGCGAGCGACGAGCTTGCTCGCTGGAGCGCTGCGAATCCGCAAGTCGATCCGATCAGCGCATTTCCCCTCCTGTTCGATCCCGGCAGCGGATGGGCATACGCGGTCGGAATCGCCGTCGTCGGCCGCGTGCTCGAGCAGATCGAGGGCACGACGCTCGACGCATTCATGGAGCAGCGGATCTTCGACCCTCTCGAGATGGACGACACCGGTTACACAGTGCCGGACGCCAAGCGCTCGCGCGTCGCGGCCGTGTTTCGCATGACGGCCGAGGGGCTCGTCGAGTCGCCTGTCCCCGATGTGGTCCGCTCTGCGGTCAGCGGCGACGGCGGCCTGTTCTCGACGGCGGAGGACTACGCACGGTTCATACAAATGATCCTCCGGAATGGCCTTGCGCCGGACGGCACACCGCTGCTGCAGGCCGAATCGGTGCGCATGCTTACGCAGAACCAACTCGGCGACGTGCGCGTTTCGCTGCAGGACGAGCCGATGCCGCTGCTCGCCCGCGCCTTTCCGCTCGGCGCTGAACGCGACGGTTTCGGACTCGGCTTTCAGGTCACTGGCGAGCACACGAATCCACACCAGCGCGCGCCGGGCAGCTTGAGCTGGGCAGGCATCTTCAACACGGAGTTCTGGATCGACCCCGTATCCGGCATTGGAGCGGTACTGCTGATGCAGTATTTGCCGTTCTACGACGAGCACGCGATAGCTACTCTAGGCGGATTCGAGGAGCTGGTGTATCAAGGTATCAGATAGGTTTCGCTAGTTATCATCAACGGAGTCATATCATGACCCGAAACTCGAACGTCATGTCCCGTCGCGAGCTCATGCAGGCCAGCGTGGCCGTCGGCGTGATGGCGTCGCTGCCTCCAACGGCCCAAGGTCAGGCAGCCGACGATGTCATCACGCGCCCGATTCCTTCGAGCGGCGAGCAAGTCCCCGTCATCGGCGTCGGCACGAATCAGTTCGGGCGAACAGACTCCAGCGCAGTCAAGGCGGTGCTCGAGCGTATGCATGCTCTCGGCGGGCGCGTGATCGATACCGCCGCAGGTTACGGCGACAGCGAAGCGGCCATCGGCCGGGCGCTCGGCGAGTTGAATCTGCGCGACGAGATGTTCATTGCGACGAAATTTAATGCCGAAGGCGGGCGGGGCCTCGGCGGACTGCCGAGCTTCGAGCGATCGCTCGAGCGTCTCGGCGTCGATACCGTAGATCTAATGTTCATTCATAGCATCAACAGTGTCGAACCTTTGATGTCCACGCTGATCGACCTCAAGGAATCCGGTCGCGCACGCTATATCGGCATCACCACCGTGAGCCGGCAGCAGCACCCGCAGGTCATACAATACATGCGCGAGTACCCGCTCGACTGGATCCAGATCGACTACTCGCTCGCCAATCGCGCAGCCGACACCGACGTTTTTCCGCTGGCTCTAGAGCGCGGAGTCGCCGTCATGCTGGCGGTGCCATTTCAAGGCCAGGACGGCTCCATGTTCGGCAGGGTGGCGGGCCGCGACCTGCCCGAGTGGGCCGGGGAAATCGGCGCGAGCTCTTGGGCGCAAGTTTTTCTCAAGTATGCCGTCTCACATCCGGCGGTGACGTGTGCCATTCCTGGAACCGACGACGTCGCCCACGCGGAAGACAACACGCTCGCAGGTCGTGGCGTCCTGCCCGACGAGGCCATGCGCCGAGAGATCGAGCGCTTCTGGGATCAGCTTGCATAGGGTCCCGGCAGGCGGATTCCTAGCTGACATCCAGTTGCCTTCCGGCGTCGAGCAGCGCCTTCGTGTATCGTTCGCCATGGCATCGGTTCGCCATGGCATCGCCGGGTGAATTGCTTTACTCGAAGGAGAAGATGTCCTCTTCCTCGTCGCCGGACATCCCCTGCTCGAAGTCCTCCTTCCACATCTTCGCCCATGGGCGGCCGTACATGTCTGGTACTTCGTACTCGATGACGGCACCGGGCGCCAGGGGCGTCGGTACGCCATCGATGGGGAAGATCGTCTGCACACACTCGATGAACGGGTACGGCGCGCCGTCGCCGGGTCCGCTCAATTTAACGAAGTTTCGCACGAGGCGGACGGGTTCGACGAGAGCCTCGGGGTCGTACAAGACCGCCTCGTGGTTCAAGCCCAGAAAATTGCCTTCGGCATCGCGGTTGGGTGTGTAGATCTCGATCGATTGCATCTTGCTCGAATGCTCGAAGGAGGCATGCGACATCCACCCTTGGATGTTCGACGTCCAGGTGATGAGCGTGTCGCCATCCCAAAAGCCAATCGTTTCGCCGTACCATCGCGGCACGTCCTCGCCGATCCGTGGCACCGCGCCTTCCATGTTGAACTCGCGGCCGACGTGGATCGTCGTGATGAAGTTGCGTGCGACGCCGGCGAGGAACTGAACAAGCTCCGGCGTCGCGATAATGTGCCACTCGCGCGTGGCCGCCGGATACCAGCGGCGCATGAACCCCTCGGGCCAACAATATGTAGACGCCCAATGCGGAGCGTTCGTCACGGCGTGGTGATACGCCTGCTGCACCATGCGCGTTTGATACTCGGGCGTGAGCAGCGAAAGTATCGTCGATAACTGAGGTCGGGGCGAGCTATACCAGTTGCCGCCGCCACCGAACCCCGGATTCTGATAACGCCCCGTCCACTCGTCGCCGGGCGCGGTTTCCCACGTGTGCTCCGTGGGGCCGCCGCGCGCTTTCGTCTCCGCGAGCAACGCTTCGTAGTGCTCTTGCGCCGTCTCGAACGGATATGGGGTCACTATCGACTCGCGCGGATAATCGCGGTCGCAATCGCCCCACGACGCCTGCGCCGGCGTGAAGGTCGCCTCGTCGACGCGCCGCCAAACATTCTCCGTCGCGGCCGGGCTCAGGCAGCGGAAATAGCGTGGATCGCTCCATAGCTCGCGATCCTGGTAAAAGTCCTTCGTCGTGAACATATCGATAGGCAACGGTTCGATACCCGCGGGTGGTTCGCCGGTCGGTGCGGGAGGCGGCCCGCCCTGTCCCGGCACGAAGCCGCCAAAACCCCCTCGGCCCGCAGCGCCCTGGTTAATGTCATCGACGGGCGCTGCGCGCCCCACGCTCTCGAACCCGATGTCGGCGGCTTGCTGCGCCCCCGCTGTATTCGTCATCCAAATGCCGCAGGCGAGAACGACAGAAGCCCAGTGACCGTGTTTCATAGATCCCCCAAACGCGGCTCGACATGCCGGTGGTCGTAAGCATCAGCGGGTGACTGTCTCCGAAAATTGTGTCTCTAGGCAAGCGCCATTGAGGAATCTTGGGGCGGCGCATGAGTGGGGCGCTCTCAGGACGTTCTGCGTGGGCTTTGCAGCGACGAAATTTCAAGTACTATCGAATCCGCGCAAAGCCAATCCGCGCGAAGCCGACGAATAAACGCCCGCAGTCACGCGTGTGAAAACCGGTTGCGACAGGAATTGTCCTGAGCGAGGATTTCCGCACATCGGGATTGAGTACCTGAGAGGAATGACATGAACAAAAAGGGATTCCCGATCGTCACCGACCTGGCCGTTGTCGGCATCGCCGTTGCCGTTTCGAGCGCGGCCTTAGCTCAGAACGCGGCCTTCACCTCCAGCGAGATGGCAGATTTCGACGAGCCTTGGGCCTTGGAGTTCCTGCCCGACGGGCGTCTGCTCGTGACCGAGAAATCCGGCGAGATCAAGCTCTTCGACCCCGAGTCCGGCGCCATCGGCGATGTCACGGGCGTCCCCGAGGTGACCCACCAGGGCCAGAGCGGCCTCGGCGATATCGTGCTGCACCCGGACTTTGCCGACAATGACACCGTCTATTTGAGCTACGTCGCGCCGGTCGACGGCGGCAGTGTCGTCACCGTCGGGACGGCGCGGCTTGCACTCACGGGCGACGGTGGCAGTCTCGAGGATCTCGAGGTGATCTGGCGCGCGACCCCGCCCGTCGGACGCGGCGGGCATCCTGGGCAGCGGATTGCTTTCGGTGAGGGCTACCTGTGGATCAGCTCCGGGGAGCGGCAGCAGGGCGCGCCGTCCCAGGACATGCAATCGACAATGGGCAAAATCATTCGGCTCAACATGGACGGCACCGTTCCGGACGACAATCCCTTTGTCGATCAGGGCGGCGTCACGGCCGAGATCTGGTCGCTCGGC
>CAZFJU010000228.1:0-6634 GCA_964518995.1 uncultured Gammaproteobacteria bacterium | reverse complement strand
ATGCTCGGCGAGCTGATGCGGTTCCGTTACGGCATCGCCGTGGCCGGCACGCACGGCAAGACGACTACAACGAGCCTGATCGCGAGCGTCCTCGCCGAGAGCGGCCTCGATCCGACCTTCGTGATCGGCGGCCGGCTCGCGAGCGCCGACGCGAACGCGCGTCTCGGCGCGGGCCGCTATTTGGTCGCCGAGGCAGACGAAAGCGACGCGTCGTTTCTACATCTACATCCGATGCTCGCCGTGGTGACGAACATCGATGCCGATCATCTGACCGCCTACGACGGCGACCTGGACCGTCTGCAGCAGGGCTTCCGCGAGTTCCTGCTGAATCTGCCGTTCTACGGCGTCGCCGTCATGTGCAACGACGACGACGCGACACGCGCGTTGAGCGCGGACATCGGCCGCCGCGTCGTCAGCTATGGCTTCGGAGGCGGGGCGGACGTGCGCGCCGTCGATGTCGAGCTTTCGGGTCTGCGCAGCCGCTTCGAGGTCGTATCGGCCGGCGGCGCGCCCGTCCGGTTCGAGCTGAATCTGCCCGGCCGGCACAACGTGCTGAACGCGCTGGCCACGATCGCCGTGGCGGCCGAGCTCGAGGTCGACGTTGCTGCGGTGCAGCGCGCGCTCGCGTCGTTCTCAGGCATCGATCGCCGCTTGCAGGTGCACGGCACCGTCGACACCCCTGCCGGGAGCGTGACCTTCGTCGACGATTACGGCCATCACCCCACGGAGATTGCCGCAACGCTTGCCGCGGCCCGCGCGGCGTGGCCGGGCCGGCGGCTGGTCGCGGTGTTTCAGCCGCACCGCTATACGCGTACGCACGCGCTTCTCGACGACTTCGCGCAAGTGCTGTCGGACGCGGACGTGCTCGTGCTGACCAGCGTGTATGCGGCCGGCGAAGCGCCCATCGTCGGCGCGGACGGCAAGGCGCTCGCGCGCGCCGTGCGCGTGCGCGGCCGGGTGGAGCCGATCCTCGTGGACGAAATCGACGATATTCCGGGCGCGCTCGCGAGCGTCATCGCCGCGGATGACGTCGTGCTGACGCTCGGCGCGGGCTCGATCGGCGGGCTCGCGCCCGAGCTGCCGCACCGGCTCGCGGCCGCCGCCGGGGCGCAGGAGTGAGTGCGGTCATGAGTGACAGCGACCCTTTCGCGGGCGTGCGCCGGAACGAGCCGATGCGGCGGCACACGTCGTGGCGCGTAGGCGGTCCGGCCGATCTGTACTTCGAGCCGGCGAGCGACGACGAGCTTGCGCGCTTTCTCGCGGCGCTGCCGGAAGAAGTGCCGGTGCACTTCGTCGGGCTCGGATCGAACCTGCTCGTGCGCGACGGCGGCGTGCGCGGCGCCGTCGTTTCGACCCGCAAGCTCGGGCGCCGCATCGAGCGGCTCGACGCGACGCGCGTCCGGGCCGGCGCCGGCGTGCCGTGCGCGACGCTTGCGCGACAATGCGTACGCTGGTCGCTCGGGCCCGCGGCATTTTTCGCCGGCATTCCCGGCACCGTCGGCGGTGCGCTCGCGATGAACGCGGGGGCGTTCGGCGGCGAGACCTGGGATCGCGTCGAGAGCGTCGACACGATCGATCGCCGCGGTGCGCGCCGCACGTTCCTGCGCGCGGACTATGAGATCGGCTACCGGCACGTGCGGCTGCAATCGAAATTGGGGTCAGAGCCCATTTCGACGAAGAAATTGGGGTCAGAGCCCATTTTCGACAACGATGCCCCTTCCGGGTCGACGCGGACGAAAATGGGCTCTGACACCAATTTCTTCGTCGCCGGCACGTTCCGCTTCGAGCACGACGCCACGCTCGATATGTCCGCGATTCGCCAGATGCTCGACAAGCGGGCGGCGAGCCAGCCGCTCGGCGTGCCGAGCTGCGGATCGGTGTTTCGCAATCCGGACGGCGCCTATGCCGGCGCGCTGATCGAGCAGGCGGGCCTCAAGGGGCTGACGGTCGGCGGCGCGCAGGTCGCGGAGAAGCACGCGAATTTCATCATCAACCTCGGCCACGCAACGGCCGAAGACATCGAACGGCTGATCGAGACGGTGCAGCGGCGGGTCGCCGAACGTACCGGTATCGAGCTCGTTCTGGAGGCAAGAGTGATCGGGCAACGCCGACGGGAGGGCGGGCATGCGTAATCGCCCTAACCGCCGCAGAAAGACGCAGCGCGCATCGCGCGCACCGAAGCTGCCGAGGATGCCGCGAATGCGGATCCCGGCGCGCATGTTCATTTGGCCCGTGCTCGCCGGGGGCGCGGCCGCGGCGGCACCGCAGATGGTCGACGAGATGTTCGATCAGCCGGTCGGCCGCCTGGTGATCGAGAGCACGTTCCAGCGCGTGACGCCGATCCAGATCGAGGCCGCTCTGGCGCCGATGATCGGCGCGGGTTTCTGGTCGATCGACCTCGAGGATCTGCGCGAGCGCGTCGAGGCGCTGGCATGGGTCGACTCGAGCGAAGTGCGGCGCGCATGGCCGGATGTGCTCGTGGTGCGCATCACTGAGCATCGCGCCGCCGCGCGCTGGAGCGATCAAGGCTTGCTCAACGCGCGCGGTGAGCTGTTCGCGGACCGGCCGACTCACGGCTTTCCCGAGCTGCCGCGGCTGACCGGTCCCGCCGGCAGCGAGCAGGAGGTCGCGCGGCTCTACCTCACACTGCGTGAACGGCTGATCGATGCTCATCTGACCATCGATACGCTATATCTCGACGATCGCGGCTCGTGGCGGCTGGTGCTCGCAACGGGCCAGGAAGTGCGTTTCGGACGCCGCGATGTCGAGGAGCGTGTCGCGCGCTTCTTCGACGTTGCCGCACCGGCGCTCGCTGGCGATTTGCATCGCGTCGACTACGTCGATCTGCGCTACACGAACGGTTTCGCGGTCGGCTGGAAAGACAACGCCGAAACCGAGGACGCCACGTCCAGCGCCGGCGTCGAGCTTGCCGTGCGCCGCCACAACGTCCAACGCGAGGAGAATGCACGCCGTGGGTAGACGCGACGAGCGCAAGCTTCTCGTAGGGCTCGATGTCGGCACGTCGAAGGTCGTTGCGATCGTCGGCGAGCTGTCTCTGGAGGGCCGAATCGAGATCATCGGCTTCGGGTCATCGCCGTCGCGCGGGTTGAAACGCGGGGTGGTGGTGAACATCGAGTCGACGGTGCAGTCGATCCAGCGCGCCGTCGAGGAAGCCGAGCTGATGGCCGGCTGCGAGATCAACAACGTGTATACCGGTATCGCCGGCAGTCACGTCCGCAGCCTCAATTCGCACGGGATCGTCGCGATCCGCGACAAGGAAGTGACGCCGGGCGACGTCGAGCGCGTGATCGACGCCGCGCGTGCCGTGGCGATCCCGGCAGACCAGCGCATCCTGCATGTGCTGCCGCAGGAATTCATCATCGATGCGCAGGAGGGCATCCGCGAGCCGGTCGGCATGTCCGGCGTGCGGCTCGAAGCGAAGGTGCACCTCGTTACCGGCGCGGTCAGTGCCGCGCAGAACATCGTGAAGTGCGTGCAGCGCTGCGGTCTGGGCGTGAACGACATCGTGCTCGAGCAGCTGGCGTCGAGCTACGCGTGCCTGACCGAGGACGAGCGCGAGCTCGGCGTCTGCCTCGTGGACGCGGGCGGCGGCACGACGGATATCGCCGTCTTTTACGGCGGGGCCATTCAGCACACGGCCGTGATCCCGATCGCGGGCGATCAGGTCACGAACGACATCGCCGTCTCTTTGCGCACGCCGACGCACCACGCGGAAGAAATCAAGATCCGTTACGCGTGCGCGTTGTCCCAGCTCGCCAATCCAGACGAGACGATCGAAGTGCCGAGCGTCGGCGAGCGCCCTGCGCGCCGGCTCGCGCGCCAGACGCTCGCCGAGGTCGTCGAGCCGCGTTACGAGGAGCTCTATCACCTCGTGCGCGACGAGCTTCGCCGCTCGGGATTCGAAGAGATGATCGCTGCCGGGATCGTTCTGACCGGCGGCAGCGCAAAGATGGAAGGCGCAGTGGAGCTGGCGGAAGAGGTTTTTCACATGCCGGTGCGTCTCGGCGTGCCGCAGCACGTGGATGGGCTCTCGGAAGTCGTACGCAACGCGATCCATGCGACGGGCGTCGGGTTGCTGCTTTACGGCAAGGAAGCCATTCAGTCGAGGGGGGAGTCATCGACGTCGAAGCTCGGCATTCGCAGCGTGCTGAGCCGAATGAAGTCGTGGTTCCAGGTGAACTTTTGAGCAAGTTGGCATACGGGCGAAGGTAAGGAGTGCGAGATGTTTGAATTAATGGATGGTTTCAGCGAGTCCGCAGTGATCAAGGTCATCGGCGTCGGCGGCGGCGGCGGCAATGCCGTAGGCCACATGGTCCGCTCCGGCATCGAGGGTGTGGATTTCATTTGCGCGAACACCGATGCTCAGGCGCTGAAGAGCGCCAAGGTCAAGGCAAATTTGCAGATCGGTTGCAATATCACCAAAGGCCTCGGCGCCGGCGCCAATCCCGAGATCGGGCGGCAGTCCGCGATGGAGGATCGTGACCGCATCCAGGAGGTGATCGAAGGCGCCGACATGCTATTCATCACGGCCGGCCTCGGCGGCGGCACGGGCACCGGCGCGGCGCCGGTCGTTGCACAGCTCGCGAAAGAGCTCGGGATCCTGACGGTCGCCGTCGTGACCAAGCCGTTCTCGATGGAGGGCGGCAAGCGGATGCGCATCGCCGAGCAGGGCATCACCGAGCTCGGCCGCTTCGTCGACTCGCTGATTACGATTCCGAACGAGAAGCTTCTCTCCGTGCTCGGCCCGCAGACGACGCTGCTCGACGCATTCAAGGCGGCCAACGAGGTGCTGCAGGGCGCGGTCCAGGGGATTGCGGAGCTGATTACCCGCCCCGGGCTCATCAACGTCGACTTCGCAGACGTGCGCACGGTGATGTCCGAGATGGGCATGGCGATGATGGGCAGCGGTGTCGCCACAGGCGAGGATCGCGCGCGGATTGCGGCCGAGGCGGCCATCTCGAGCCCGCTGCTCGAGGACATCAACCTCGCCGGCGCCAACGGCATTCTCGTCAACGTGACGGCCGGCATGGATATGGGCATTGGCGAGTTCCAAGCCGTCGGCGACACGATCAAGCAGTTCGCTTCCGATGACGCGACGGTCGTGATCGGAACCGTGATCGACCAGGAGATGTCCAACGAAATCCGCGTCACCGTCGTGGCGACCGGGCTTGGCCAGCCGTCGGTGGGCCGGGGCACGAACCAGAGTCAGCACGAGCCGCGCATCGTGCGTGCGTCGCTGCATCGGCGCGATCGGCCGAACTTCGCG
Organism: uncultured Gammaproteobacteria bacterium; assembly: GCA_964518995.1. Taxonomy (GTDB): domain Bacteria; phylum Pseudomonadota; class Gammaproteobacteria; order Steroidobacterales; family Rariloculaceae; genus ZC4RG20. The sequence goes on along the minus strand of CAZFJU010000228.1, from coordinate 1,347 downwards.
GATCTCGAGAAGCCCGCGGTGCAGCGGATGCGCGCGGTGGGTGATGGGCTGCACGCGCCAGAAGAGATCGACAATTTGCTCGATATTCCGGCGTTCCTGCGCCGTCAGGCCGACTAACGGTGCATAACTTGCATAACTGTCTGACGTAAAACGGGCATTGCGACGGCTTCTTGCTGGGAACTTCGCGCGTGTGCTACGGTGCAGCCGCTTTCCAGCGGCGCGCTCCTCCGCATGGATCGGGGTGGGGTGCGCCGAGCGTCAGTCGGAGACGCTTCAGGATGACCGTCGCAGCGCCGCGTCCGCGCGGCCCCACGGTGTGCCTCGTAAGGAAAGGCCCGACAGGAGTCATGGCATCTTGAAACAACGTACGTTGAAGGATTCGATCCGCGCGACGGGCATCGGCCTGCATAGCGGTGCTAAGGTTTTCATGAACCTGCGGCCCGCAGCGCCGAATACCGGTATCGTGTTCCGCCGGCTGGACCTGCCTGAGCCGGTCGATATTCCCGCCAGCGCGCTTGCTGTTACCGATACCATGCTCGGCACGACGCTCGAGCGCGACGGCGTGAAGGTATCGACCGTCGAGCATCTGCTGTCGGCGATGGCGGGCCTCGGTATCGACAACGCGTTCGTCGAGCTCACCGCCGCCGAGGTGCCGATCATGGACGGCAGCGCGGCGCCGTTCGTATTCTTGCTGCAGACGGCCGGCATCGAGGAGCAGAATGCGGCGAAGCGCTTCGTTCGCGTGCTGAAGCCGGTGAAGGTCACCGACGGCGACAAATGGGCCATTCTGAAGCCCTATAACGGCTTCAAGGTAAACTTCGAGATCGACTTCGACCACCCCGTGCTGAAAAAGCACCGGCAGACGATGGCGCTCGATTTCTCGACGGCTGCCTTTCTCAAGGAGATCAGCCGCGCGCGAACGTTCGGTTTCTTGCGCGACCTCGAGACGCTGCGGGCCAAGGATCTGACCTTGGGCGGTGGTCTCGACAACGCAATCGTGATGGACGACTACCGGGTGTTGAACGAAGACGGGCTGCGCTTCCGCGACGAGTTCGTCCGCCACAAAGTCCTCGACGCCGTCGGCGATCTGTACCTGCTCGGCTGCTCGCTGATCGGCGAGTTTGTCGGTTACAAGTCCGGCCACCGGCTCAACAACCAGTTGCTGCGGGCGATGCTCGAGCAGCCGGAGTCCCACGAAGCCGTAACCTTCGAGGACCAGCGCGTCTCGCCCGTGTCGTACCAGCTCGCGCCGGGGTGAAGAAAAATTGGGGTCAGAGCCCTTTTAAAAATTGGGGTCAGAGCCCTTTTAGGCCGATAAAAGGGCTCTGACCCCAATTTCTCACCCTT
>CAZFJU010000227.1:0-6707 GCA_964518995.1 uncultured Gammaproteobacteria bacterium | reverse complement strand
ATTGGTCGTCGCGTCCGTCCTCTCCGGCAACCGCAACTTCGAGGGCCGGATCCACCCCGAGGTGCGCGCCAATTACCTCATGTCGCCGCCGCTCGTGGTCGCGTTCGCCCTGGTCGGCCGAATCGACGTCGATCTGCACAACGAGCCGCTCGGCACGGACAAAGACGGGCGCGAAGTATTTCTCCGGGACATCTGGCCGAGCCGCGCCGAGATCGACACGGTGCTGCAAAGCGCCGTCGAATCGGAAATGTACCGCGAGAGCTATGCGGGGGTGTTCGAAGGCGGCGAGCGCTGGAACTCACTCGAAGTGCCCGAGGGCGCGCGCTTTAGCTGGGACGATCAGTCGACATATGTGCGCCGGCCTCCCTATTTCGATGGCATGACCGCCTCGGCGCCGGAGAAGCTCGAGGATATACGCGGCGCCCGAGTGATCGCGCTGCTCGGCGATAGCATCACGACGGATCACATCTCACCGGCAGGCAGCATCAGGCGCGACTCGCCGGCAGGCGAGTACCTTCTTGCGCACGGCGTCGAACTGCACCAGTTCAACTCGTACGGCTCGCGCCGCGGCAACCACGAGGTCATGATCCGCGGCACCTTCGCGAACGTGCGCATCCGCAATCGTCTGGCCGACGGGGTTGAAGGCGGCTTCACGCGACATCTGCCGAGCGATGAGATCATGACGATCTACGATGCGTCGATGCGGTATGCGCAGGAAGGTACCCCGCTGATCGTGCTCGCCGGCAAGGAATACGGCTCCGGCTCGAGCCGAGACTGGGCCGCAAAGGGGCCGGATCTGCAGGGCATCCGTGCCGTCATCGCCGAGAGCTACGAGCGGATTCATCGCTCGAACCTGGTCGGGATGGGTATATTGCCTCTGCAGTTCGCTACGGGAGACTCGGCAGACTCGCTGGGGCTGACGGGCACCGAGACATTCGACATCGAAGGCATCGACACGCGCATTGCCGAAGGGCTGGCGGACAGCCGCGATATCACTGTACGCGCGCGCCGCGCCGACGGCAGCGTGACGGAATTTACCGCCGTGATGCGCATCGACACGCCGCAGGAGGTGCTGTACTACCGTCACGGCGGCATCCTGCATTACGTGCTCCGTCAACTGCTCGAGGGCCGAGACCCCTCTCGAGACACCGGCGGCGGCGTACGCATCGTCGCTCCTCCCGAGCCGCCCAATGGCGATGCGGTCGATCAGGGTTCGATCCAATCGTTCCCTGCCAGCGATCCGCCCGCCTATTGAGGCGACGACACGTCTGTGCGCATCGCCGAATGGCGGCGATGCGCGCGTTCCGGGGCGTCGTGCAACGAACTTGCAGGATCCTTGCCGAGCTGAGCTAGCCCGCTTTGCTCAGACCGGGCTAGTTGAACGCGCAGCCGGTGTCCGGACATACGGTCAGCGTATGCACGTAACGGATCTTGCCGTTCTCGACGCGAAACAAATGCGTATCGGGAAGCCGATGCGGACCCATGCGAACGAAGCCGACGACGGCGCCCATCGCCTCGTCAACGACGAACCGCCGGTGGCTGATGTTCATCCCGCTCGGCACGCCTGCGTTGCAAGAATCGCTCGGGCTGCCGGTGCCGGTATAGATTCCGCCCTCGAGCCGATTGCACGGCGCCCCCCAAGGCACGTAAACCGTGTCAGCCCCGCTGAAGAACTGGTCGAAATACGCGTTGGCCGCGGCGATCAGCGTCGCGCGATCGCTACGCGCAGCGGGCGGTAAGATCGGCCACGCCTCCGCGGTTGAGCGCGCGAGCGTCACCTCTGGGTTGAATAGCCAATCTCCTTCATTGGTGACTATCGCTTCGAGCTCGGTAATCGTCCCGGCGACAACACGCAGCCGGGTGCCGATCGCGTAGCGATGCTCCGCCGCGAGGACCACGAGCTCGGTAAACGTTTGACACGAATGCTCGTCGAGGATGCTGCGATGAAAGTCGATCGCGAGCGGCTGCTGCACGATGCTGTCCGCTGCATCGATCAGCTCCTGCTGCTCGTAGTACATCGTTTGCGGCGCGGCCCGCAGCAACTCGATATCGCCCGCAGTTTGCGCCTCGATGTAGGCATTGACCGCGATTTGCAGCTCCGTTCGGCTGCAGTTCACCTGGGCGGCGGCCTGCCCAGCCCAAAGTAAAAGAACAATGGCTAATGTTCTCATCGGTCCATCTCTTATTGTTTGAGTTGATGGCGATTTTAATGTGCGCCCTCGCAAATAGCCTCAACGCTTGCAGTACCAGGCGGTTACGAGCCGTCGGAGCAGTTTTTCGGCACGGCGCTTGCACCATTTATCGTCGAGGTAACATGAGATGGAACACAAGCAGGTGGTCGGCATTCCGCTCGAGCGGTTGGCCGGGTGGAACACGGAGATCGAGGAGCACCTTCGCTGCACGCAGAACGGCGTGTTCGAGCACGTCCTGGGCGAGGTCGTCGCCGCTCTCGAGCGGCGAAATGTCGAATATTCTCTGATGGGCGGCATTGCATCCACGGGCCTCGGCAGGCCTCGTTGGACGCACGACATCGACGTCTTTGTCCGCCCGACGAGCGCAGATGACGCGCTCGACGCCTTGGAGTGCGCGGGTTTCGACACCGAGCGCACTGATCCGTCCTGGCTGTTCAAGGCGTTCAAGCACAAGGTGTTGGTCGACGTTATTTTTCGGTCCACCGGAGGCTTTTACCTCGACGACGAGATGACCGCACGGTCCGTGGAGCGAGACTTCATGGGCCATCGCGTCCGACTGATCGCCCCCGAAGATCTGCTGGTGATCAAAGCGGCCGTGCACGACGAGCAAGGGCCGCGGCACTGGCACGATGCGCTCGGCGTCATCGGCCTGAATGAGCTCGATTGGGACTATCTGCTTCGGCGCGCCCGGCAAGCTCCGCGGCGCGTCCTAAGTTTGTTGGTGTACGCGCATTCGCTCGACATGAATGTACCGAATCATGTCGTGCGCGAGCTGTACCGGGAAATCTACGAGAGCTAACGGCGGCGGAGCTCGAGCGATGGAATCGAAGCATCTGGTAGGCCGTATCCGTGACGCACTTGCGACCGACCCGCGTACCAACGTCCTCGATATCACAATCAAGGTTGCGGGCGGCAAAGCATTTTTAATCGGCGAGGTGACCTCCGACGAGCGCAAACAGGCGGCGACGGAGGTGGTCGGAGAAGTATTACCGCCGGAAATTGAATTGGTCGACGAACTATGGATAGCGAAGTACAACGAGCCGGGAAAGCCCGAGACACTGGGGTAGTGCGGATCGCCGCGGTCGGCGACGTCCATGTCGGGCTCGATATGAAAGGCGAGCTGCGCGAGAGTCTGTCCGCAGTCCGCGAGCACGCGGATGTTCTGCTGCTCGCCGGAGATCTAACCCAGCACGGCTCCCGCGAGGAAGGCCGGCTGATGGCGGAGGAAGTCGCGGACGTCGGCATTCCCGTCGTCGCGGTGCTCGGCAATCACGATTATCACCAGGACGCGCAAGATGCGATCCGCGCAGACCTCGAATGCGTCGGCGTCACGGTGCTCGAGGGCGAGAGCGTGTTGCTCGAGATCAGGGGGCATTGCGTCGGCATTGCGGGTGTCAAAGGGTTCGGAGGCGGATTCGCCGGCGCGTGCGGCTCGGAATTCGGCGAGCTGGAGATGAAGGCATTCATCCGTCACACGAAAGACACTGCGCGCCGGTTACTGCACTGCCTATTGGGCTTGCACTGTGACGTCCGTATCGCTTTGACGCACTATGCACCTACGAAGGACACGCTACTCGGCGAAAAGCTCGAGATCTATCCGTTCTTGGGGTCACACTTGCTCGGCGAGGCCGTCGACGCCGGCGGATGCGCACTCGCGCTACATGGGCACGCCCATCATGGATCGGAGCGCGGTATAACCCCCGGCGGAGTGCCGGTGCGCAACGTCGCGAAGCCCCTCATTCGTTGTGCTTATCAGCTATTTTCGGTGCGGACACACGCCGAGCGGAGGACGGTTTCTGCGCCTGCGACGGCGACGGCGTAGCGAGCAACCTAATCCCGCGGCGCGCTCAGAGCCAGGCGAGCCGCGGGCCATCTTTCCGAATAAGGTTCCAGCGTACCGTCGATCTTGCCGTTCAGCCGTGCTTCGGCATTCTCAATCGGGGCGCTCAGCCGTGTTCGGTGACCGTCTATATTGACCAGTTCAATCGCCCGCGCTCAACGGACGATTCAGCTCCGTCCGGTAGTCAGCCGGATCGGGCTTCGAGTGCGGTCCTTCGAGATAGCATTCCCAGATATCGGGCGCGTAGGCGTGGCCGTGGGTTTCGATCCACGAATGAAACTCGCCCCACGCATCCGGAAGACCTTCGTACGGCCCGTGATAGACCGTCCGTGCGACTCGTACCGCGGGCCGCTCCGCCGGCTCCACCCGTCCGGCAGCCGCGATCGGCCGGGCGACTGGCACGCCGATCTCGAAATCGAATAGGCCGGGCTCCATGCGGAAGTGATGCGCGAAAACCGGTCCGGTCGGTGCCACGCCCTGCGCGCCGAGCGTGGACATGACTTCCTCGATCGCGGGCCCAAACGTCTGCATCATCTGCTCGCGTGGAATTCGCAGTCGAACGACCGCCGTCGGCGCCGCTTCGAGCTGAGCGATTCGCGGTGTCTCGATCATTACAACGTCCTTTGGATAGGGAGTTACCGCGTAGTCGTCGCCCGGCGGTCGAAATCGACATAGGCACGCATCTGTCGCGTCGGCGCCGAAGTTCGGCGCTGTTGGAGCCTAGCCGACAATTGGGCTCTGACCCCAATTTCGCCAATTTCGCTAAAATTGGGCTCTGACCCCGATTTTAGAGGCGGAGCGGCAGCCGCCGCAGGCGCACACCGGTCGCGTCGAACACGGCATTGCCGATCGCGGCTGGGATCGTCACATGCGCGGGTTCGCCGGCGCCGCCGGGAGGCAGGTCCGGCCGGTCGAGCGTCACGACCTCGATGCGCTCCGGCGCATCCGTCGCCTCGAGGATCGGATAGCTCGCCCAATCGACGCTGCGCACCGCCCGCTCATCGAAACGGACCTCCTCGAACGTGCGGCTCACCCCTTGCACGACGTTGCCCTCTATCGTGGCGATCAGCCCCTTCGGATTGATCACGAGCCCACAGTCGTGCGCAACGAAGAACCGCTTCGCCCAGATTCGCCCGCTGCGCCGATCGATCTCGACTTCGCAAACCGTTGCGACGTGTGCGCCATAGCCGCTGTTGATCGCGACGCCCCGCCCGGTGACGACGTCGCCGGCGATAGCGCGCCGGGGCGACGGCCGGGACTCCCAGCCCGAGAGCTCCTTGACCGCCCGCAGCGCGGCGAGCTCGCGCTCATCGGTCAGCAGCGACAGCCGCAGATCGAGCGGATCGACGCCCGCGCGCGCGGCCACTTCGTCGATGAAGCACTCTTGTGCGAAGTGCAGCTGCGGTTCCTGCGGCGCGCGCATATGTGCACAGCGCAGCGGCGACGCACGCTCGAGCAGCGGCGGAATCGTCTCCCAGAACTTCACCGCGCGCGGAAATGCGTACGACTCGCCGGTGACACCGAAGTTGTGCGCGTCTCCCTTTTGCCAACCGAGCAGCTGACCGACGAGCGTGTCTTTGGGATCGGACGCGTTGAACATCACGTCCCAGCCGGAGAAGCCCTTCGCGCGGAAATACCATCCGGTGAGCTGGCCCCTGTCGTCCAGCCCAGCCTTGCACGAGATCACGGCGGCCGGCGCCTTCGGGTCCCACGCATGCCCCTCGTCGCGCATCCATTGCACTCGCACGGGCCGCCCAAGCTCCCGCGACAACACCGCCGCCTCGAACGCCGCCTCATCCGCGTCGCTGCGTCCATAAGAGCCCGAGCCGGGCTTCCACACGACCCGCACGCGCTCGGGCGGGAGATCGAGCAGCTTCGCGATGCCGTCGCGGGTGTCGTGCGGCTTCTGCGCATCGGAATAGATCAGCGCTTCGCCGTCGCGCACGTCGGCGACGCCGATCGATGGCGACATCCTCGCGTGCGATTGAAACGGCAGCTCGTACTCCGCTTCGATGATAGCGGACGATGCGGCGATGGCATCGAGGCTCGGCTGCGGATCGTACGGCCGGTGCGGACCAAAGTTCGCGACGGAATTATCGGCCGCGACCGGCGCCTCGCGAATGTGATCGTAGAGGCGCGCCATGCTCGGGAACGGCGGCTCGCTCTCGCTCCATGTCACGTCGAGCGCGCGTGCCGCCTTGATCGCATGCCACTCGTGCTCGGCGACCACGGCCACGAAGTCGCCGACGTGCACGACGCGCGCCCCTGGAATGTCGGCGATCGAACGCGCATCGACGGCGACCGGCCTCGCATTCGCTACCGGGGGACGCACCGCGCGCCCATGCCACATGCCGGGCAAGGTCACGTGATGACAAAACTCCGTCGTGCCGAGGATCTTGCCCGGAATGTCTTTGCGCGCTACCGATGTGCCGACGACGCGGTACTCGCGCGGAGCTTTGCGCGCGGCCGCACCTTCGACGAGCAGACTGTTGCCGTATTGCCCGTTCCAATCGAGCTCGCGACTGAAGCCCTCCGCAATCAGATCGCCGTACGTAACGCTCAATTCCGGATCGTCCTGGACCCGCACCGCGCCGCGGCGAGTTCGCAGCTGCGCCGGCGGCACGCCGAGCCGGTCGCTCGCACGCTCGATCAGCACACGGCGTGCTTCCGCGGCC
>CAZFJU010000226.1:0-6878 GCA_964518995.1 uncultured Gammaproteobacteria bacterium | reverse complement strand
GGGTGCCGCAAGTATCGCGAGAACCTGTACGACGCGGCGCGCTCGGTCGAGAATCCGCCGGACATCGATCGGCTGCGCAGCCCGTTCAACCATCCGCTTTTCATCGAAGCCGTCGTCGCCCGGGTCCAAGAGGCGTTCAATCGACTGCCCGCCGAAAAGCGCGGTGCGACGCCGCTGCTGTTCACGGCGCACAGCCTGCCCGAGTCGATGGCGCGGCACGCGCCGTACGAGGCACAGCTCCAGGAAGCCTGCCGCCTGGTCGGCGACGCGCTCGAGCATCAGCGCTGGCGGCTCGTCTTCCAAAGCAATAACGCGCAATACGGCGGCGAGCCGTGGCTCGGGCCGGATATCTCCGAGGCGATCGTCGAGATCGCCAAGGAAGGCTTCGAGGACGTCGTGGTCGCGCCGATCGGCTTCGTCGCCGATCACCTCGAGGTGGTGCTCGATCTCGACCAGGAGGCCGCGGCCGTCGCGCAGCAGCACGGCATCAACTTCGTGCGCGCCGCGACGGTCGGTGCGCATTCCGCCTACGTGGCGATGGTGCGAGACTTGATTGCCGAGCGGATGACGCCCGACCCGACCCGCCGCGCGCTCGGCACGTTGGGTGCAGCGCACGACTTCTGTCCGCCGGACTGTTGCGCGAGCGGACGGCCGGGCGGTGCGTCGCGGCCGACGCTCGGCGGCGCGCCCGACGCCGCGTCGCCGTGAGCGCACGCCCGAGGAGAGCCCATGCCGTCCTGTGATGTCGTCGTGATCGGCGCGGGCCTTGCCGGCCTGCACGCCGCCTTGTCCTTGCAGAATGCCGGTCTCGATGTGCGCGTGCTCGAGGCGCAGCGCCGCATCGGCGGGCGCATCCACTCGATGGGACGCGAAGGGCTACAGGCGGAGGCCGGCGGCACGTATATCGGCGCGGGCTACCGGCGCGTCATCGGCACCGCCGAGCAACTGGGGGTGCCCCTGATCGACGTGACGCCGATGCTGGAGTTCTTCCGCGAGCAGGATCTCGTGCTCGGTGAAGAGGTCATCCGCCAAAGCGAGTGGCCGTCGCATCCGGCGAATCCGTTCCCCGAGCGGGATCGTGACGTGATGCCGTGGAATTTTCACCGCATGCTGACGATGCGCGAGAACCCGCTCGAGCGCGTCGAGGACTGGCTCGACCCGCGCTTCGCCGCGCACGACGTTTCCGCGCACGACTGGATGACGTCGCTCGGCCTCGACGAGCAGGCGATCCGCATCGGCTACGAGCTCAATCCGAGCTTCGGCAGCGACGCCCGCGATGTCTCCGCGCTGCTGCTGTTCTTTCGCGCCGCCTTCTCGAAGGCGCAGCGCAAGCTTGCCCCGGAGGGCAGCATCGGCTTTACGGCCGAGGGCGGCGTGCAACGAATCCCGGCGGCGATGGCCGCGCAGCTGCGCCGCGAGGTCGAGCTCGGCTGCCCCGTGGTCGGCATCGACGTGCATCCGGGCAGTGTCGTCGCGCATTGCGCGGACGGGTCGCACGCGTCCGCACGGTTCGGCATCTGCGCGCTGCCGATCGGGGTCCTCAAAGATTTGCCGATCGACCCGCCGCTCGACGGCCCTCAGGCGGCCGCCGCGGGCACCCTGCACTCGCAGCCGCTCACGCAGGTCTATCTCGCGCCCAAGTCGCCGTTCTGGAACGAGGACGGCTATGCACCGAGCCTCTTCACCGACTCGCCTGCCGGCATGATCGCCGCCGCCCGCAGCGGCACGACCCCGGCCGAGGTCACCAGTTTCACCGCATGGCTGATGGGCCCGGCCGCGGCGCGGGTCGACTCCCTGCCGGATGCGGACGTCGGCCGCGAGGTCGTAGCGGCCATCGAGCGCATCCGCCCGGCCGCAAAAGGCCGGCTCGAGGTCGTCGGTCTGAAGTCGTGGGGCGGAGATCCGTACGCGCGCGGCGCATGGGCGTATTTTCGTCCCGGGCAGGTCCGTGAGTTTGCGGCCGATATGGCGCGGCGCCATGGCCGCCTGCACTTCTGCGGCGAGCACCTCGCCGTGACGAGCCGCGGCATGGAGGGAGCGATGGAATCCGCAGAGCGGGCGGTCGACGAGATCCTGACGCGCTAGCCGGCGCCTTGCGTCGGATCCGGTCGCCGTATGACGGGTTCGGCTGCGCCAGAACCAAAAGTAATTCGCCCGGGCATCCTTATGCGCTGCCGGAATAGCAGCATGAGAACATAACCGTTCACGCCGCGCCGGCAGGAACTTACTTTAGTGCGCTCAAAGGAGTAGTGGCATGTGCGAGCCGCCGGCTCGCGGATCACTGGATGAGTTATGAGCGCACTTCCGAATTCGGCTGTACCTGATCTCGAACTTTTGGATCCCGTCCAAGCGGCGTCGTACGACGAGGAGGCCACGCGAGCGCTGGCCCTCGAGCGGTGCAACCACATCTTCTCCGAGCTGGAGCCGCAAGCGCGAATCGAATGGGCCCTCGAGCATCTGCCGTCGAACCATGTGCTGACATCGAGCTTCGGTGCGCAGGCGGCCGTCTCCCTGCATCTCATTACCCGCGTGCGGCAGGATATTCCGGTCGTGCTGATCGACACGGGCTACCTGTTCCCGGAGACATACCAGTTCATCGACCAGCTCACTGAGCGGCTCGGGCTGAACCTGCAGGTCTACCGGGCGGAAGCCTCCCCTGCGTGGCAGGAAGCGCGTCATGGGCAGCGCTGGAACCAGGGGCTCGAGGGGCTGAACGCCTACAACGAAGAGACCAAGGTCGAGCCGATGCGCCGCGCGCTGCGCGATCTCGGCGCGAGCACGTGGTTTGCCGGCCTGCGCCGCAAGCAGAGCTCGACTCGCGCGGCAATCCCGTTCCTCGATTGGGCCGGCGGACGGTGGAAGGTGCATCCCATCGCAGACTGGAGCGACCGCGACGTGCACTTTTACCTGAAGGAGCACCAGCTGCCCTACCACCCGTTATGGGAGAAGGGCTATCTCTCGATCGGCGACACGCACAGCACTCGGCCCATTCACGAGGTCGATGCCGTCGAGCAAACGCGCTTTTTCGGGCTCAAGCGCGAATGCGGTATCCACGAGATCGACCTGGCGGATCTGTAGCACCGCCGGGAAATTGCGGCGGAAATTGGGGCGGAAATTGGGGTCAGAGCCCTTTTTCCCGAGCGGAAAATTGGGGTCAGAGCCCTTTCCGCTGAACGACGGCCCTTAATGGGCTCCGAGTCCAAAGCCCAATCCTTCTAGGGCACCACCTGTTCCGCGCCGCTACGCTCCGGAAGCAGGATGCCCTTCAGCAGCTGATCGACCTCCTCCTGGTTTTCGAGTCCCGCGGCTTCGCGGATCACGTCGGGCGAATAATGCGGCGCCAGAAAGTGGATGAAGTCCACCATATAGCCGCGTAACACCATCTCGCGCGGGAACCCGACCCAGGTCGTGACCTTCGGAAACAGGCCGCGCGCATCGATCGCGACCAAGTCTTCGGTATCCTGCCGCTCGAATGCCATTGAGGCGATCACGCCGACACCCATGCCCATCCGCACGTAGGTCTTGATGATGTCGGCATCGCGCGCCGTGAATACGACGCGGGGCTCGAGGCCCTGATCATGAAATGCCCGCTTGAACGACGACTCACCCGTCAGTGAAAAGACGTAAGTCACGAGCGGATAGTGCGCGAGCGTCTGCAGATCGAGCGGGCTCCGCTGCTCCGCGAGCGGATGCTGCTTCGGCACGAGCGCAATGCGATGCCAGTGGAAGATCGGCAGCAGCGTGAGCTGCGGGAACAGCTGGCCGCCGCCGCTCGCGATCGCGAAATCGACCTTATTCGTGCTGATCAGCTCGGCGATCTGCTCGGAGGTACCCTGGTGCAGCTCGAGATCGACCTTCGGATAGCGCTCGCGGAACGCCCGGACGACCTCCGGCAGCATGTAGCGTGCCTGGGTGTGCGTCGTAGCAATCGACAGGGTGCCTTCCTGCTCGGCGGTAAGATCGCTCGCGAGGCTGGTGATGTTATCGACCTCGCGCAGAATCTTGCGGGCGCGGGCGATGACCTCGCGGCCGGCCGGCGTCACCGCGGCGAGGCTCTTGCCTTTGCGCATGAAGAGCTGCACGCCGAGCTCGGCCTCGAGTTGCTTCAGCTGCTTGCTGATGCCCGGCTGACTCGTATACAGCCGCTCCGCGGCCGCCGTGATGTTCAACCCGCTATCGACGATACCGATCAGATATTTAAGCTGCTTAAGCGTCAATGCGGCTCGCTCGGGGATCACTCCGGTGAAAAGAGGCCGCCGCCCGCAGGCGGCGTTTCTTGATATATAACCGCTGGTTAGAACGGGTGTCAACCGAGCGCCCGCGTCGTCCATCGATTTTGGCATAAGCTGCGAAGCGCTTGGTCTTGGCGGCAAGCGCGCAGCCGTTTATCGTCCCCGCCATCATTCACCGAGGAGCCGCGGCGCCCCGAACGGGCGCCCGCCCGCGAGGCTCGAGCGCCCAATGCGCCATCTTCCGTTATTTGCTCAGCTGCAGAACCGGCCGTGCTTGATCGTCGGCGGCGGCGTCGTGGCCGAGCGGCGCGCCCGGCTGCTTCGCGAGGCCGGCGCGCACGTCACGCTGCGCGCCCCTCGCTTCACGACGGCGCTCGAGCAGATGGCCGCCGACCGGGAAGTCAGCCTCGAGCGGCAAGGGTTTGTCGACACGGATCTGAGCCCCTTCTGGCTGGTCATCGCCGCCACCGACGATCCGGCCGTCAACGCGGAGATCGCGACGGCCGCGGAGCGCGCGCGGCGCTTCTGCAATGTCGTCGACGACGCGGAACGCTCGAGCTTCATCATGCCGGCCATCGTCGACCGCGATCCGGTGACGATCGCCATCTCGAGCGGCGGCGAATCCCCGGTGGTCGCGCGGCATGTCAAAGGCATCGTGGAGAGCCTGGTGCCGACCCGGCTCGGTTCGCTGGCCGAGCTCGCCGGACGGTGGCGGCAGCGCGTGCGTGCAGCGCTGCCCGATGCGGATCAGCGGCGGCACTTCTGGCAGAGCCTCGTGACGGGCCCCGCCGCGGAGCACAGCTTCGCGGGCCGAGACGACGAGGCCGAGCGCGTGCTCGAGGAAGCGCTCGCAGCCGCCCCGCAGCGCCCCGTCGGCGAGGCTTGGCTCGTCGGTGCCGGCCCGGGCAACCCGGATCTCATCACGTTGCGGGGGCGCCAGCTGCTCGCGAGTGCCGACGTCGTGCTCTACGACCGGCTCGGCGCGCCGGACCTGCTGCGCTACGCACGCCGAGACGCCGAGTTCATCGCGGTCGGCAAGACGCCGCATCGCCCATCGATCACCCAAGAGGAAATTAACCGGCTGCTCGTGCAGCACGTTGCCGCAGGGAAGCGCGTCTGCCGGCTGAAGGGCGGCGACCCGATGGTGTTCGGACGCGCCGGCGAGGAGCTCGAAGCGCTCGTCGAGGCCGGTCTGCCCTTTCAGATCGTGCCGGGCGTGTCGGCGATCGAAGGCTGCGCAGCCTACGCAGGTATCCCGCTGACCCTGCGTAAGGTGTCTCGTGCGCTGCTCGTGACAACCGGCCATGAGAACAACGACGCCACGAGCGATCTCGCGTCCTTCCGGCCTGGACAAACCCTCGCGCTCTACATGGGAGTGGCGCAATATCCATCGATCGCCGCGGATCTGATCCGCCTCGGCCATGATCCGGATACTCCCGCCGCGATCATCGAAAAGGGCACGACGGATGCGCAACGCGTCATCCGCACGGTGCTGCGTCTTCTGCCCGACGCGGCGGAGCACCTTTCGATCACGCCGCCGGCGCTGCTCATCGTGGGCGAAACGGCCGGATTCGCCGGGCGGTATTCATGGTTCGGCCGCCGTGCCGTGCACCTCTACGATGACCACGCCGGGCGACCGGCTCTGGTGTAAGCTCATGGCTGATAATAAGCGCCTGCAGCGACTAACGCGCCCACGTCGCCGTGCAGCGGCCGATTCCCGATTTCACGTTCCATCTTCAGAGAGCCTCCTATGATCTACGACAGCATTCTGGACACCATCGGCAATACACCGATCGTGAAGCTCGCCCGTCTCGCGCCCCAGCAAACGACGATCTACGTCAAGGTCGAATCGTTCAACCCCATGGCGTCAGTCAAGGATCGGCTGGCGATCGCGATCATCGAAGATGCCGAGCGTCGCGGTGTGCTGAAGCCCGGCCAGACGGTGGTCGAGGCGACCTCGGGCAATACCGGCATCGCGCTGGCCATGGTGTGCGCTGCGCGCGGCTATCCGTTCGTCGCGACGATGGTGGAGTCGTTCTCCATCGAGCGTCGCAAGATCATGCGGGCGCTCGGCGCCAAAGTGTTGCTGACGCCCGCGGCCGAGCGCGGCACCGGCATGGTGCGGCTGGCCGAGCAGCTCGCCGAGAAGCATGGCTGGTTTCTTGCGCGGCAGTTCCAGAACCCGGCGAATCCGGCCTATCACCGGCAGACGACCGGTCCCGAGATCCTCTCGGATTTCGCCGGCCGCCGGCTCGACTTCTGGGTGACCGGGTGGGGCACGGGCGGCACGCTGACCGGCGCGGGCGAGGTCATCAAGCTCGCTCGTCCCGACGTGCAAATCGTCGCCGTCGAACCTTCCGAAGCTTCGCTGCTGGGCGGCAAGCCGTGGCATCCGCACAAGATACAAGGCTGGACGCCGGACTTCGTCCCGGACGTGCTGAACCCGCGCGTCTATGATCAGCTGCTAACGGTCACCGACGAAGAAGCGAAGGACACCGCGCGCCGGCTCGCGCGCGAAGAGGGCATCTTCGTCGGCATCTCGGCCGGCGGCACGCTTGCGGCGGCCATGAAAGTCGCAGAGAAAGCGCCGGCGGGCTCGGTGATCCTGGCGATGCTGCCGGATACCGGCGAGCGCTATCTCGGCAC
>CAZFJU010000225.1:0-6927 GCA_964518995.1 uncultured Gammaproteobacteria bacterium | reverse complement strand
GAGCGTCGCCTTCGGCGTCGATTGGCCGATCCGCCCCTCGGGGTCGGACCCGGCGACGTTGAAATAACGCAGCACGACATGGCGCATCGGCGAGACGGCCGAGACGTCGCGCAGCATCCACTCCGTCATCAGCTTCGAGGTGCCGTACGGGTTGATCGGCACGGTCGGGCTCTGCTCGGAGGCGAGACCTTCCGATGGAATGCCGTACACGGCGGCGGTCGACGAAAACACGAAGTGGCGCACGCCGGCCCGCTGCGCGGACTCGAGCAGCGTGCGGCTCGCGCAGGTATTGTTGCGGTAATACTTGAGCGGATCGGTGACCGACTCCGGCACCACCGTATGGGCTGCGAAGTGCATCACGGTGTCGATGTCGTGGTGCGCGAAGATGTCGTCGAGGCATGCGGCGTCGCCGGTATTGCCGACGACGAGCTCGCCGTGCAGCACGGCCTGCCGGAAGCCGGTGGACAGATCGTCGAGCACAACGATACGCTCGCCCGCCTCGCCGAGTTGACGGACAACATGCGAGCCGATATAGCCCGCCCCGCCAGTGACCAGAATCGTCTTTTCGGGCATGGGTTCCAGGGATGACGTAATGGGGCCAAATCCCGCCGAGTCTAACAGGTCTTGGTTTCGCCAACCGGGAATCCGTCGGCATGGCTTGCTGATCCTCGCTGCCGCGGCGCCGCTCGCCGGTTGCGGCGGCGGAGGCGGCGCCGAAGCCGGCCCTGCGCCTGCGATCGTGGAGCCGTCGGTCAGTGGCGCGATCACGTTCGATCGAGTGCCGATTGCCGGCGACGCGCTCGACTATGCGGCCACCGAGGCGGCCCCAGCCCGCGGGATTACGGTCCAGGCGCTGGCCGACGGCGCGGTGCTCGCCTCGACGACCACGGACGACGCCGGTCGCTATACGCTGAACGTGCCGGCAGAGACTGCGCAGCTCACGATTCGTGCGCTCGCGGAGATGCGCCGCCCGGGCACCCCGGGCTGGCACTACCGGGTCGTGGATAACACTTCCGCGGATGCGCTGTTCGTGCTCGAAGGGCCGGTGCGCACCCTCGGCGGGGCCGCGGAGACGGTCAACCTGCACGCGCCGTCGGGCTGGGACGGCGCGGGGTACTCCGCCGTTCGCTCGGCCGCGCCATTCGCGATACTCGATGTGGTGCGCGAGGTCACGCAGTTCGTGCTCGCAAGCGCGCCCGAGACGGTGTTTCCGCCGCTGCTGCTGCACTGGAGCCCGAGCAATATCCCGACGCTCGGCGACGATCGCGAGCCCGACTTCGCGACCGGAGAGATCGGGTCGAGCCTCTACCGGCACGGCGACGGCATCTACTTGCTCGGCGCGGCGGACAGCGACACCGACGAGTACGATCGGCACGTCATCGCACACGAGTGGGCGCACTATCTCGAGTCGTCGCTCGGCCGCTCGGACAGCATCGGCGGGCCGCATGCGCGCGGCGACCAGCTCGATATGCGGACGGCGTTCAGCGAGGGGTTCGCGAATGCCTTCGCGGCGATGGCACTTGGCGATACGCGCTACGTCGATGTGCTCGGTCCCGGGCAGTCCGCCGGCTTCGTGTTCGATGTCAAAGGCCCGTACCGGCCGCCGCCGTATCCTGCGAATCCGTTTCCCGGCTGGTTCAGCGAGGAGTCGATCCAGGAGATCCTTTACGCGCTGTTCGACGCGACGCCGGCGCGGCTCGAGGACACGATCGAGCTCGGCTTTGCGCCGCTGCTCGAGGTGCTGATCGAGGACGTGCAGCGCGAACGGGCGTTGACGAGCATCTTTGCGTTCGCGGATGCGCTGCGCGAGCGCCGGCCGGAATCGCATGCCGCGATCGACGCGCTGCTCGCCGCGCACGAGATCGGCCCGTTCGGGGACGCCTTCGGAACGGGCGAGGCGAACGCCGGCTGGCCGCTCGATCCGAGGGCAGTCGAGTCGGGCGACATCTTGCCGATCTACAAAGCGCTCGAGGTCGGCGGCAGCGTGCGGGTCTGCAGCACCGACGCCTACCACTACGAGGGCGACCACGGCTCCGCCAACAAGCTCGGCTCCCGGGCGTTCGTCCGCTTCGAGACGCAGGCCACGGGCATGCACGAGATCGTGGCGAGGACGGTCGAGCTGCCGGCCGGCGCGATTGCCGATCCCGACATCGCGCTGCATGCCGAGGGTGTCCTCTATGTGTCGGAAAGCGCCCCGGAAAGCGACATCCGCTGCACGGCCGCGACGCCGCACGAATGCGTCGAGCGCTTCGAACGGTTCCTCGGCCCCGGCGTCTATGTGCTCGAGGTGTATGAATGGACGAATACCCAACCGACGAACGCGGAGCATCCGCCGATCGGTCGTACCTGCTTCGACGTGACGGTGTCGCGCCGATGAGCGCGGCGGTGCGCCGCGCGGCGTGGGTACTGGCGGCGGCGCTCGCAGGATGCGGATGCGCCGGCAGCGCGGCGGCGCAGCAGCCGGAGCCCGCGGCCGAGCTCGGCAAGCCGGTCGCGCCCTTTTCGCTGACGGCGGAGCCGCTCGGCCCGGCGCAAGTCGGCGTGCCCTTCACGCTGAAGATCGCCGTCAGCACGCGTGCGCCGCTCGAGCACATCGAAGTGCAGGTCGCGGCCGACCCGGGGCTCTCGCTCGATCCGGCCGGCCTTGCGCTCACGGCGGCTTCGGCGGGGCCTGCGCTTCCGGCCGAGTGGCGTATTACCGCGGTGCCGGTCGAGGCCGGCGTGCACCGGCTGCGGCTATTCGGCGAGGCGCAGACCGGCGGCACGCAGCAGGCGCGCAGCACCGTCGCGACGATCCGGGTCGAGGCCGGCACGCCTGCGGTGCGGGATTCGGGCGGACGGAGCGCCGCGCCGGAAAGCGGCTCGCCCGCCGTGGACGGCGCCGCGGACGGCGAGCGCGTGATCCGCCTGCCGGCCGTCTCGCCGCCGTAAACGAGAGGCGGGTCACGGCGCGGCGTCATTGCCTTCCTGTAGTGTGACCTCCTTATCACTCGTGCCGGCAGGTCCGGCCAGCCGGCCCGTGGCCGGGATACGGCGCCGGCCCAGCCTTGCGTCGTCATCCCCGGTGCGCGCCGGACGGCTTGAGAGCGCTCCGATGTCGCAAACAGGTCTGAAGCGCCGCATTGCGGAGGCGCTTGCGCACCCCAGTCCGCGCGCCGCGCTTGCTGCGGTGCTGCGTGGCGTCGAGCACGCAGACCGGCGTGCGTCCGCGGCCATTGCCGAGTGCGAAGCGTCCGCAGCGAATGCGGTCGAGGCGGACGGCGACGATACGTCCCTCCGCATCATCCTCGACCACGTCAACGATGCGATCGTGATGGTCGACGGCGACGGGCGCGTGCTCGCTGCGAACTGGGCGGCCGAGCGGCTGTTGGCGCTCGACGCCGGCCAGCTGCGCGGTGACGCCATTGCGCTGTTTCTGCCGGCCCTCGCGTCGCCCGCGAAGCTCGCGGCGCTCGCCGCAAGCGCCGAGGACACGAGCGTCGGCCCGATGCCGACGCTGCTCGACGGTCGCCGCGCGAACGGCGGCGAATTCACAGCGGAGGTGACGGTCAGCGCGGCCACTCGCCGCACGCTCGCGTTCTATGTGCTGTGCCTGCGCGATGTCACGGAACGTATCCAGCAGGAGCATGCGCTGCGCGACAGCGAAGCGCGCTATCGGGCGCTGGTCGAGAACGCGCCGGAGGCGATCGCCGTGCTCGATGTCGACGAGAACCGCTTCGTCGACGCCAACGAGAATGCGGCGCGGCTGTTCCGCTACACGCGCGATCAGCTGCTCACGATCGGTCCGAAGGAAATCAGCCCCTGCCGGCAGGCCGACGGCTTGCCGTCATTCGGCATCGTCCGCGGCCACCTCGAGCGCGCGCTGAAGGGCGGCAGCCCGGTATTCGAGTGGCTGCACTGCGATTCGACCGGTCGCGAGATTCCATGCGAGGTGCGGCTGATTCATCTGCCGTCGTCGACCCGGCGGCTCGTGCGCGCGAGCATCATCGACATCACCGCGCGCCGCCGCGCCGACTTGCTCGCGCATGGGGAGCGACGCGTGCTCGAGCTGATCGCAGCCAACGCACCGTTCGAGCGGACGTTGCAGGCGGTCGTGCGGCTCATCGAACAGCTTTTTCCGGAGCTGCTCGCCGCCGTGATGCTGATTGCGCCGGACGGCGCGGGTTTGCGTCTCGCTGCGTCGGGCCGGCTGCCTGCCGCGCTGAAGCGGGCGCTCGCGAACGTGCCCGTCGGGCCGGACGCGGGGCCGTGCGGGGCGGCCGCGGCGCTTGGCCGGCAGGTCGTTCGGGATCTCGAGCATGACGCGCTGCTCGCCGAGCTGAAAGCCGCTTTTGCGGAGGCGGGCATCGCGGGGGCGTGCTCGACGCCGATCGTCACGACCGGCGAACGCGTGCACGGCACGCTCGACGTCTACTGCGGCGCGGCGCGCGGGCCGACGACCGAGGAGCTCGATCTGATCGCGCGGCTGACGCAGCTGGCCGGCATTGCGATTCGCCGCAAGCATGATGAGGCGGCGCTGCGCGAGAGCGAGGCGCGCTATCGAGGGTTGTTCGACAATGTCGTCGACGGCGTCTTCCAGACCACGATCGAAGGCGCGCTGGTCTCGGCGAATCCGGCGTTGATGCGCATGCTCGGGCTCGGTGCGGACGATGACATCCATGCGCTGCGGCTCACGGATTTTTACGCCAACCCGGCCGATCGCGAACGGTTGCTGGCCGCGCTGCGGGCGGAAGGCAGCGTGCGGAATTTCGAGTACCGGCTGCGGCGCCGCAACGGCAGCACGATTATTGTCGTGGAGCATTCGCGGATCGTCCGCGACGAAGCCGGCCAGCCGCTCTATCTCGCTGGGACGATTACCGACATCACGGAGCGCAAGGCTGCCGAACGCGCGCTGTTCCGCGAGAAGGAGCGCGCGCAAGTGACGCTGCAATCGATCGGCGATGCTGTCGTGACGACGGATGCGACGGGCCGCGTCGAGTATATGAACCCGGCAGCGGAGCAACTCACCGGCTGGGATCGCCGGCATGCGCACGGCAAGCGGGTGCAGGACGTCGTCGAGCTGCTCGACGAGGAGACCGGCCAGGCGGTCGAGTCGCCGGTCACGCGCTGCCTCGACGAAGGCCGCACCATCACGCTGCATCGGGACGTCACGCTGAAGCACCGCGACGGCACCGCGATCGCGATCCAGCAGTCCGCGGCGCCGATCCAGGACCGCGGCGCCCGCGTGATCGGCGCCGTCATGGTGTTTCATGATGCGAGCCGCGAGCGGCAGCTGCATCGTCAGCTCTCTTATTATGCGAGCCACGACTCGCTGACCGGCTTCATCAATCGACGCGAGTTCGAGGAGCGGTTGTCGGCCGCCGTGCGCAACGCGCAGGCGGGCGGCGCCCCCTCGGCGCTGCTCTATATGGATCTCGACCAGTTCAAGGTCGTCAACGATACCTGCGGGCATGCGGCCGGCGATTTGCTGCTGCGCCAGCTCGCCGAGATTCTCAAGGTGCGGGTGCGTCCGCAGGACCTCATCGCGCGGCTCGGCGGTGACGAGTTCGCCGTGCTGCTTGCAGACTGCACGCTGCCGTGCGCGATCGAGATCGCGGATTCGCTGCGCGAGGCGATCGCGAGCTTCCGCTTCGAGTGGCGCGACGGCTCGCTGCAGGTCGGGGTCAGCATCGGCGTGGTGCCGATCGACGCGAGCGCCGAGACGGTCAGCGGCGTGATGAGCGCCGCGGACGTCGCGTGCTATGTCGCCAAGGATTTCGGCCGCAACCGCGTTCACGTCTACGAGGAAGGCGATGCGGCCGAGCGTCATCAGGAGATGCAGTGGGTCGCGCGCATCCATCGCGCCCGCGAGGAGGGACGGCTCGAGCTGTTCTTTCAGCCGATCGTGCCGATCGGCGGCAACGAGGCCGCGGTCCCCCAGTACGAGCTGCTGCTCCGGATGCGCGACGAGCGCGGCCAGATCGTGCCGCCCGATTCGTTCATCCCGGCCGCCGAGCGCTACAACCTGATGCCGAGCCTCGACCGCTGGGTGGTCACGCAGGTGCTCGGCTCGCTCGTGTACCGGGAGGATCGGGGCTGTGCACCGTATACGCTGGCGATCAATTTGTCCGGGACGACGTTGAACGACTCGCGCTTTCTGGACTTCATGCTCGATGCGCTGTCGGCGGACGGGGTGCCGCCCGGCGCGCTGTGCTTCGAGATCACGGAAACCTCGGCGATCGGCGATCTCGGGGCCGTGATCGGCTTCATGCGGGCGCTAAAGGAGCGCGGCTGCCGCTTCTCGCTCGATGACTTCGGCACCGGGTTGTCGTCGCTGACCTACCTGAAGCATCTGCCGGTCGACTTCGTAAAGATCGACGGTCAGTTCATCCGCAACGTCACGCGTGATGCCGCGGATGAGAGCATGGTCGATGCGATCGTGCGGATGGCGCGCGCGCTGAATATCCAGACGATTGCGGAGCGCGTGGAGGGGGCCGACGTGCTGAAGCGGCTCGGAGAGCTCGGCATCGACTATGCGCAGGGGTATTACATCTCCGTGCCGCAGCCGATCAGCGAGCTGCCGATCGGCCCTTGATCCGGCCGACCCGGGGCGCACCGAACGTTCACGAACGTTACGGGTGCGCTACGCTAGCGGCATGTCTTTGTCCCCAGATACCATCGGGCTGATCGCCCCCGACGAGCCGCCTCCGTACACGATCGTGTCGAGCGGCCGCGCCCGCGAGGGCGGTAAGCTCGTTTTTGTGTGCGACCACGCGTCGAACCGCGTGCCGGCCGCGCTCGATCAGCTCGGGCTTGCGGAGCGGCACCTGCTCGACCACATCGCGTGGGATATCGGCGCCGCATCCGTTGCCCTGCAGCTGATCGAGCAGCTCGGCGGCGGCGGCGTGCTCGGCGGCTCCTCGCGTCTGGTCGTGGACCTCAACCGCG
>CAZFJU010000224.1:0-6961 GCA_964518995.1 uncultured Gammaproteobacteria bacterium | reverse complement strand
CAGGCGCGTAGCTCAGTGGTAGAGCACCACCTTGACATGGTGGGGGTCGGTGGTTCGATCCCACTCGCGCCTACCAGCTTTCTCCGAGCACGACCGGCGGCTCAGCGCGCCGTGAACAACGTTCAAAACGAAGGTAAGTGCTCCTTATCGGTGCGCCGGCCGAGCCGGCGCACTCTCTCTTCTCGCTAGCTGCCGGAGCGCAAAGCCATGAGAATGATGATTCTGTCCGTCGCCCTGTTGCTCGCCGCTTGCGGCGGGCCCGAGTCCGGCGGCGATGAGGCCGGCGCAGTGGGCCCGTCCGGCTCGATCGCCATGCCGACGGGTGAGGTCACGCAGCTGACCGGCATCGACGTCATCGTGGGCGAGGGCCCGGCGGCGCAGCGCGGCGATACGGTCATCGTGCACTACACCGGCTGGCTGTATGATCCGAACGCCGAGAACCGACGCGGCGCGGAGTTCGACTCCTCCCGAGGCCGGGGGACATTCTCGTTTCAGCTCGGTGCCGGCCAGGTCATTCGCGGCTGGGATGACGGCGTCGAAGGCATGCAGGTGGGCGGCCGCCGCTACCTGTTCATCCCGCCCGACTATGGCTACGGCGCGCAGGGCGCTGGCGCTGTGATTCCGCCGAATGCGACGCTGTTCTTCGATGTCGAGCTCATCGAGATCGTTCCGCTGCCCTGAATGCTAAACTGACGGGCGCGGCGAAAAACGAGCCAGAGGGAGGACGTCGAGCATGGCGATAACCGGGCGTTGGCCGAGGGCCATCTTCTACGATTCGAAGACGACGCTGTTCAACTGGGCCGGGAGCTGGCGCGGTGCGACGGCGGCGATCCTCGCGAAGTACGGCTCGAACGTCTCCGAGCAGCAGTTCGTCGAGACGTGGGTCAAGAATTTCGAGGGCCTGCATCGTCGCGCGGCGTTCTACCGGTATGCGCAGGTCACCGACCTAGTGCGGGAAGCGCTGGTCAACACCTACCGTCTGCTCGGCATCCAGGGCTCGCCGGACGACGTCGAGCACTTCCTCTCGCTGCAGGAGAAGGTTGAGCTGTTCGAGGATACCGAGGAGGCGCTGACGAATCAGCAGAAGCTTGGCGTCAAGGTATTCGTCTACTCGGATGTCGAGACCAAGTATCTCGATATGTACGTCGCCAAATTCAAGAGCTTCAGGCCCGATTTCGTCGGCACGACCGAGGAGGCCGGAGTCGCGAAGCCCAACCCGCGCACGTATCGCTGGGTGCTGCAGCGAACCGGCTTCGAAATGCGTGACGTGCTGTATTGCGCCGCTCCCGTGTTCGATGTGCAGGGCGCGATGTCTGCCGGAATGGTTGCGGCGTGGCTGCGTCGGCCGCAGGGCCGCCTGTCGAGCGAAACGCACTCGCCCGCGGATCTTCCGGCGGATTACGAGGTCGAGAGCCTGCACGACGTGACCCGAATCATCGAGCTCAACCGCGGCGGATAACGCCTCGGTTGAGCTGCAGCGGCACACCGGTAGGGCCTCCGTTGGTCGTTGTCGGATGCCGCACCGCTTGTGTCGCCTGGCGGGCCCTCGTAAAATGCCGCACTGCCCGTAAAGGTCGAAGCATTTGGCCGGGGCAGGCTCCTAGGAGAGCGGCCGTAGGCACGCGCATGGAGAGGCAGGCCTCTCGCGTCGTGAACCGCGGCCGCGGTTGTTTCAGCCGAGGGACGGTAAGGAGGACAGAATCTCCCAAAGTAAACGCGTCAGGCGCAATCACGAGATCAACGCGCCTAGAGTCCGTGTGATCGGTGCCAACGGGGAACAAGTCGGCATCATGAGCTCTCAGGAGGCCCTCGCGGCCGCTGCAGAGTCCAATTTGGACCTCGTCGAAGTCTCGCCGAATGCGGATCCGCCGGTATGCCGAATCATGGATTACGGCAAGTTCGTGTTCGAGCAAAATAAGAAGGCCCAGTCGGCACGGAAGAAGCAGAAGCAGACGCAACTCAAGGAGGTCAAGTTCCGGCCTGGCACTGATGAGAGCGACTACCAGGTCAAGCTTCGCAACCTGGTCCGCTTCCTGAGTCAGGGCGATAAGGCGAAGGTCACCTTACGCTTCCGCGGCCGGGAGATGGCACACCAGGAGCTCGGTACGCAGCTGCTCCGGCGCGTGCAGAAAGATCTCGAGGAACTGGGCACCGTCGAGCAGTTTCCGCAGCTCGAGGGCCGGCAGATGGTCATGGTGATTGCGCCGCGTAAGCGCGTCTGACCATCGGCTTTCCGTCGACAGGGTGTCGACGTTACGAAGTGTCTGGCTGCGTGCAGTCGTAGCCAGACCGCCTGACGTGTCTCGGCAAGGCACGCTTCGGGCTATAAGATCGAGGAGAAAAACATGCCGAAGTTGAAGACCAATCGCGGCGCCGCGAAGCGCTTCCGTCCGAAAGGGAACGGCGGCTTCAAGCGCGGTCAGTCCCATTTGAACCATATCCTGACCAAGAAGAGCCCGAAGCGTAAGCGTCAGCTTCGTCCGATCGCGCAGGTGGCCGAGCAGGACGTGCCGGCCGTGCGTAAGTTGCTGCCGTACAGCTAGGGAGTCAGGGATGGCCAGAGTAAAACGCGGCGTCATCGCCAAAGCCAGACATCGAAAAATACTCGATAAGGCGAAGGGCTACTACGGCGCAAGAAGCAAAGTCTATCGGGTTGCGAAGCAAGCCGTCATCAAGGCCGGCCAGTATGCCTATCGCGACCGGCGTCAGCGCAAGCGGCAATTCCGTGCGCTGTGGATCACGCGTATCAATGCGGCCGCGCGCGCACATGGGCTCTCGTACAGCCGCCTGATCAATGGCTTGCGGCTTGCGGACATCGAGGTCGATCGAAAAGTACTCGCCGATATCGCCGTTCACGACGAGCAGGGGTTTGCGGCGCTCTCTGCCGCGGCTAAAGAAGCGCTCGCCACTGACGCAACTTCGTAGCGCGGCAGGGCCGCGCGTGAGCGCTCTCGATACACTGCTGCGCGAAGCGGAGGCGGAGGCCCGCGCAGCCGAGAATCTACAGCAGCTCGACGCTGTTCGAGTCAAGTATCTCGGCAAGAAGGGCCTTCTCACCGACCGGCTGAAGGAGCTCGGGCGCATGCCGCCCGAGCAGCGCCGTGCTGCCGGCAAGGAAATCAACGACGCAAAGGCGCTCGTCGAGGAGGCGCTCGTCAGCCGGCGGCAGGTGCTCGAGGCGAAGCGTCTCGACGCGGAGCTGGCTGCGCAGCGTCTCGATGTCACGTTGCCCGCGCGCGGAGAGCGGCCGGGGAGCCTGCATCCGGTCACGCGCACCTTGCGGCGCATGACACGGATTCTTGCGCGTGCCGGTTTCGAGGTGGCTACCGGCCCCGAGATCGAGGACGAGCACCATAACTTCACGGCGCTCAACATTCCCGAGAACCACCCGGCTCGGGCGATGCACGACACCTTCTATCTGCAGTCCGGGCTACTGCTGCGCACGCACACGTCGCCGGTGCAGATTCGTGCGGCACATGCGCGCGGGGTGCCGCTGCGGGTCATTGCGCCGGGGCGCGTTTATCGCTGCGACTCGGATATGACCCATACGCCGATGTTCACCCAAGTCGAGGGTCTCGCGATCGACCGGGGCATCAGCTTCGCGAACCTCAAGTCGTTGCTCTACGAGTTCGCATCGAGCTTCTTCGAGCGCGAAGTAAAACTGCGATTTCGGCCGTCGTACTTCCCGTTCACCGAGCCTTCGGCGGAGGTCGATGTGTGGTCCGACACCGGCCGTTGGCTCGAGATCCTCGGCTGCGGAATGGTGCACCCGAAAGTGCTGCACAATATGGGTGTCGATCCTGACATCTACACCGGGTACGCCTTCGGCATGGGCGTCGAGCGGCTCACGATGCTGCGCTATGGTGTGAACGATCTGCGGCTGTTCTTCGAGAACGACGTCCGCTTCCTCGAGCAGTTCGGGTAGGCGCGCCATGCTGATCAATCTCGATTGGCTGCGCGACTGGGTCGAGATCGACGCAGACGGCACCCGCCTTGCAGAGGAGCTCACCGAAGTCGGGCTCGAGGTCGACGCCGTGCTGCCGGCCGCGCCGACGCTCGCCGGCGTCGTCGTCGGGCATGTCATCGACGTCAAGCCGCATCCGAACGCGGACAAGCTCTCGCTGTGCATCGTCGAAGACGGCGCCGGGCGACATGAGGTGGTGTGCGGTGCGCCGAACGTCGCAAGCGGCATCAAAGTGCCGTACGCGCAGCCCGGGGCGCATCTGCCCGGCGGCGCGCTGATCGAGTCGGCTGAGCTTCGCGGCGTCGTTTCGCACGGCATGCTGTGCTCGGCGCGCGAGCTCGATCTCGAGCTCGCAGATGAGGCGGCTGGTCTCCTGTTGCTCGATGCGGACGCGCCCGTCGGTGCGCCGCTCGGCGAATACCTGAAGCTCGACGACGAGATTCTCGACATCAACGTGACGCCGAACCGCGGCGACTGCTTCAGCGTAATCGGGATTGCGCGCGAGCTCGGCGCGAAACACGGCAGAGATCTACATCCGCCTCGCCTCGATCCGGTGGCCGCGGAGATCGAAGAAGTCTTCCCGGTCGAGCTGCGGGCGGGTGAGGATTGCCCGCGGTTCGTCGGTCGCGTGATCCGTAACGTGCCAACCCGGCTCAAGTCACCGGTCTGGATGCGGGAGCGGCTTCGTCGCGCGGGGCTCCGTGCCATTCATCCGGTCGTCGACGTAACGAACTACGTGATGATCGAACTCGGTCAGCCGCTGCATGCGTACGATCTCGGTAAGCTGTCCGATCGAATCATCGTGCGCCACGCGAAGCCGGGCGAGCGCCTCGAGCTGCTCGACGGCGAGGTCCGCGAGCTCGACGACTCCGTGCTGGTGATTGCGGATGCGTCCGGCGCGATCGGCATGGCGGGCGTCATGGGCGGTGCGAGCACAGCCGTGACCGCGGACACGACGGATATCTTTCTCGAGTCGGCGCACTTCACACCGACCGCGATGGCCGGCCGCGCGCGGCGCTTCGGCCTGCATACGGATGCGTCCCTGCGCTTTGAGCGCGGCGTGGATCCAGATGGGCCGGCGCGCGCCATCGAGCGCGCGACCACGTTGCTGCTCGAGATTGCGGGCGGCCAGCCGGGCGAGACCCGCACCGCCGAGCTTGCAACGGATCCGCCGCGCCGCGAGCCGATTCGCCTTCGGCGACCGCGCGTCGAGGCGCTGCTCGGCGCCGACGTCTCTGCGGCAGACATCGAGCGGCTGCTGACGCGCCTCGGCATCACCATGCACGCTCGCGGCGCCGAGGAATGGCAGGCCGTGCCGCCGTCCTTTCGCTTCGATCTCTCGATCGAGGAAGACCTGATCGAAGAGGTCGGCCGCTTGATCGGCTACGACCGTATTCCGTCGGTGCCGGGCGTCGCTGCCGCTCATCTCGGCCAGGCCACGGAACATGTCGTCGACGAAGAACGCTGGGCCGATCTGCTGATCGCGCGCGGCTACCACGAGATCGTCAGCTATAGCTTCGTCGATCCGAATCTCGACCGCGCCATTACGCCGGAGGTCGAGCGCATCGAGCTCGCGAATCCCATCTCGAGCGACCTTGCCGTGATGCGCACCTCGTTGTGGCCGGGTCTGTTGCTCGCCGCGCGGCAGAATCTCGCCCGCCAGCAGCAACGGCTCAAGCTGTTCGAGATCGGCCGGCAATTTACCGCCGGCGCCGCGGGTGAACCTCACGGCATTGCCGAAACGCCGATCATCGCGGGTCTGGTAACGGGGCCGCGCGCGCCCGAGCATTGGGACGGCGCCGCGGTCGAAGCCGACTTCTACGACCTCAAAGGCGATGTCTGCGCCTTGATGTCACTCACGCATGCCGCGGACACTTTTTCCTTCGAGGCCGCAACGCATCCGGCGCTTCATCCTGGGCGGAGCGCGCGAATCGTGCGGGGCGATCAGGAGGCTGGCTGGCTCGGCGCGATCCACCCGCAGCTGCAGCGCGAGCTCGATCTGAAGCGGCCGGTGCTGCTCTTCGCGCTGCGCGCCGATGTGTTGAGCCGCGCCGAAGTGCCGTCTTTTCGTCCCTTTTCGAAGTATCCGACGGTCCGGCGCGACTTGGCCGTCGTCGTCGACGAGGGCGTTGCAGCCGACGAGTTGCGCGTGCACGCGCGTGCCGCTGCCGGGGATCGGCTGCAAAAAGCAGTGATATTCGACGTATATACCGGCCCTGGAATAGAAGCTGGGCGAAAAAGCGTCGCCTTAGGCTTGATTTTACAAGGCGTTTCGCGCACGCTTACCGACGCTGATGCGGATGAGGTAATAGGCGCCGTGGTTGACCGTCTGGAACGGCGGCTCGGGGCGAAAATAAGAATTTGAATTCGCTGGCACCGGAAAGATGGCACTTACTAAGGCGGACATGGCCGAGTCGTTGTTCAACGAGCTTGGCTTGAACAAGCGCGAAGCTCGCGAACTCGTTGATCTTTTCTTCGAGGACCTGCGGGCCGCATTGGCTTCGGGGGAGCAGGTCAAACTCTCCGGGTTCGGCAACTTCGATCTGCGCGACAAGAATCAGCGCCCTGGCAGGAACCCGAAAACCGGTGAGGAGATCCCGATAACTGCTCGACGCGTCGTGACTTTCAGGCCTGGCCAAAAGCTCAAGGCACGCGTAGAAGCCTATGCTGGAACCCGCGAATAATCACGATCTACCGCCGATCCCGGGAAAGCGCTATTTCACGATCGGCGAGGTCAGTGAGCTGTGCGGCGTGAAGCCGCATGTGCTGCGCTACTGGGAGCAGGAATTTCCACAACTGAAGCCGGTCAAGCGGCGCGGCAATCGTCGGTACTATCAACGGCAAGATGTGCTGATCATCCGGCAGATCCGCAGCCTCCTCTACGAAGAAGGCTTCACGATCGGCGGGGCGCGGCAGCGGTTGACGGGCGACGAGGCCCGCTCTGATCTCACGCAGAGCCAGCAGATCATTCGGCAGGTTCGCCTCGAGCTCGAGGAT
>CAZFJU010000223.1:0-6973 GCA_964518995.1 uncultured Gammaproteobacteria bacterium | reverse complement strand
GCCGCGGGTGCCGAGCCCGCTTTGCAGGCGCTCCACACCGGCAGCCTTCAGTGTGTCGAGCCGCGCAAGCTCGACCCGGCCGGCATATTGAGCACGCTCCGCGCGCACCGCACGTCGGCCCGGAACCGCCGCCTCGACGAGCGAATTCCAGGCGGCGCAATCCGGACACTGTCCTTGCCACTTCGGCTGCTGCGACTGACACGCCTCGCAGACGTAGACCGACTTCACTTTCGCCATGCGTCGAGCATAGCCGATCGGCGCCGGCCGCGGCGCGCGGGGTGCCGGCAGGGTCGACGGCATGTGCACACGGATAGCAAGCCCGCAAACGTTATGTATGATCGCTCTCTAACAGATACGCGCGGGCGGCGTGCCCGGCACGCCAGCCTATAGGTCTCCGGAGCAGCTGGACGGAAGAAACGTGAACGGGCACACGGACATATTCGCCCTGGGTGGTACGCTTTTTCAGCTGCTTACAGGCGAACTACCCTTCCAGGCAAACCTCGATGACTGATCTGATGTTCGTGATCGCCAACGAGCTGCGCACCGCGGCCGGCTCGGCCTGATATCCCACGTTGCGTGCATCGCCGCCGATTACTCCTGCGCCATGAGTCTCAAAGCGAAGTTCGCACACGTCGAGCTCACGGACGTCGGTCGCGTCCGCGATCATAACGAGGACGCCATCGCCGCCGATCCGGCGCTCGGACTTTGGGTCCTTGCCGACGGCATGGGCGGCTACAACGCGGGCGAGGTTGCGAGCGGCATCGCCGTGAAGACCGTCGTCGACCTCGTGACCGAGGCGTGCCAGCGCGAGAAGCGCAGCGAGATCGAGCCCGTCACGGGCCTCATGCGGCAAACGATTGCCCTCCGTGACGCCGTCTCACGAGCGAACAAGATCATTCATCAGACCGCCCAGTCGCAGCCGCAGTGTGAAGGCATGGGCACCACGCTGGTTGCTTGCCTTTTTTACAACGATCACGCCTCGATCGCCCACGTCGGCGACTCGCGGCTCTATCGTCTGCGCGGCAACAAGTTCGAGCAGATTACGATGGATCATTCGCTGCTGCAGGAGCTGGTCGACCGGGGCTTCTACTCGCAGGAAGAAGCTCAGCGCTCGACGAACCGCAATTACGTGACTCGAGCGCTCGGCGTCGAGGTCACCGTGGACGTCGAGCTACAGGAGATCAAGGTCGAGCGCGGCGACTACTTTCTGCTCTGCTCCGACGGCTTGCCGGACATGGTGGAAGACGAAGACATCCACTTGACGATCAGCACGTTCGAGAACGACGTCGAGACGATTGCAGAGCAGCTCATCAAGCTGACCAACGACAACGGCGGACGGGATAACGTCTCCGTCGAGCTGGTGCGTGTGATCGATAGCTTCCCTGCCGATGGCGGCTTGTTGGGAAGATTTCGCAGCCTATTTGGATGAACCGGGACGACAGCCATGCCACGTTTGATCCTTAGCCTGGATGGCCAGACCTTGGCCGAGTACAACATGACCAAGGAAAGGTACACCGTCGGCCGTCTGCCGGAGAACGACATCCGGATCGACAATGCTGCGGTCAGCGGACACCATTCGTTGCTGATCAATATCCTCAATGACTCGTTTCTCGAGGACCTGAACAGCACGAACGGCACCTACGTGAACGGCAAGCTGATCAGGAAGCACGCTCTGCAACACGGCGACGTCATCACCGTCGGTCACCACCAGCTGCGATACGTCGATGACAGCTCCGACCATGCGACGGACGACGAGTTCGAGAAGACGATGGTCATCGAGCCGAGCGGGCAGATGGAACAGCAGCTCGCGCACGCAGCGCGGGCGACGCAGGAAGCAGCGGCCGCCGCGCACGGCGCCGCGCTGCCGGCGGCCGGCGTTTCGCGACACGGCGCGCAATATGCTGCGGCAGTCGCGCTGCCGGAGCTCGACCCGGTAGCCGCGCCGCTGCCGCTCGCGAGATTGCAGGTGCTTTCCGGCTCGTTCGCCGGTCGCGAGCTGACGTTGAGCAAGGCGCTCACGACTCTCGGGCGGCCGGGCCTGCAGGTGGCCGCGATCACGCGCCGCGCCGAAGGCTACTTCATCGTGCATGTGGAAAGCGGCAAGGCCGGCGACTATCCGCTCGTCAACGGCGCCTCCATCGGGGCGCAGGCCCACAAGCTCGACGACAACGACGTCATTCAGCTGGCGGGCGCGAAGATGGGCTTCTTCCTCGGTTAACCCCGGAGCGCTATGGAGCCGCGGGCGCGGCGGCCCTCATTGCTTCGAGCCTGGCATGCAGGTACTCCGTGAAGAACCCATGCATCAGAAACCGTTGGGTCAGGTTCCACGGTCCGACGAGGTAATGCGGGTACTTGTTGTACGCAAGCTCGACCACGGTCGGGTCGCCGATGATCCTGCCGACGCGGATTGCAATCGACTGATCCAGATTGAAGCCGTTGATCGCATCGCGGTATTCCTCGGCCGTCAGCAAAAAGCAGAACAGACACATAAACAATGCATGCGAGGTTTCGAAGTCGAAAACCTGGCTCCAGCGGCGCTCCGTGGCAGGCGTCGGCAGGTCGATCGGACGCCAGGAAGCCCAACGCAACTGCTCGGGCAGCGGCCGCTGCGCCGCGTGCCAGCGCCCCAGATCACGGAACAGCCTGAAAAGCTCCTGATCGTGCGCGACGAAGGTGTGACGACGCATGTCGTCGATCGTCTCGGGATACAGCTCGAGAGGCGGCACCTCGTCGCTGCCGGCGTTGTCGCGCAAAAAATTCAGGATGTTCGATTCCGTCCAGAAGTGACGAAGAATTAGCCGGTTTGCCTCCGGGCTCACGCAGTGCATACAGAACCAGCAAATGGTCCGCTGCAGCGCCCCATGCGCGGAGAACTGCGGCAGCGGCAGCCGTTTCACGAACCAGGTGATATGCAGCAGCACGGCAAAGACGAGCTGTAGCACCGGCCGCAGCGTCCAGCGCATAGGGTTTTCGAGGTCCTTGAGCCACAGCTCCGCCGCTTCCGGGTCGATCTCGATGGAGTTGTCGGCCCGCACTGCTTCGAGAAACGGGCTCGCCGCGCGCCGCGCGTCATTCATCGCCGATCTCCTCGAGCTGCAGAGCGTACAGGCGAGCGACGATCCGAGACGTCCGCAACACTTCTTCGGCCGCGTCGATGCTGACACAGCAGCGGTCGAGAAGCGCATAGAGCTTATCGAGGTGGCGGTCGTCGTTTTGACCGTGATACCGCAAAAAACGCGTCGCGGCCGCATCGACACCGGTTTGCGCCTCGATTTTCGTGGCCCAATCGCTCGCCATCTTCTGGCCGAGCCCTTCGATGATCCACATCGCGCCCAGCAGATCGATCGGATTCGGCTGGCTCGCACGATGCATCAGGAAGCCGTGCAGCGCTTCGGAGCCGATGTTCATGCGTCTTGCCATGATCACCGCCCGGGTCCCGCCGCACGCTAGGTAGTCGGACTCGAGCAGTTCATAATCGCGATGCTCGTCCACGGCATGGCCGATGACGGCGGAGCGAACGTCCGCGTAGTCGCGCTCGAAGCTCGACGCGGCGCGTGTGATCCAACGCGCGCCTTCGACGACCTGCGGACGAAGATTGAGCAGCAGCGCCCGATAGTCCTCGAGCGAGAAACGACCCGTGTCGAGCCGGCGCAGGATAGGCACTTGCGCGAGGCGCCGCTCGAGCTCGAACCACGAGCGCATCAGGCCGCGCAGCGCCAGCTGCCCCGTCTCGGTCAGCACCGCCGGGTGCGGCGCCGTTGAAGCTTGATTCATGACGGCTCGACCATCGTGAGATGCATGTAAGCGGTATTGAAGCGCGCGCTTTCCGGGACGACGCACAGAAGCGTGTCGCCGGGCCGTGCACGGCCCTCGGTGAGAAACTCGTCCAGCATGATGAAAATGGACGCGCAGCCCGTGTTGCCGCGATCGTAGAGGTTCGTGTACCACTTGTCCTCGGGCACCGCGGCGCCGGCCATGCGCAACATGTCGTAAATCCTCGAGCGGAAGTGATGCGACGAATAGTGGCAAAGCAAGTGATCGATCTCGCGCGTGTCGAGCGTGCCTTCCTCGATCAGCTGCAGCAGGCCGTCGACACCGGCTTTCACCGCGTGATCGAGCAGCCGCACATCCTGGCGAATCAACAGCGCGCCGGCCGCCTCGGCTTCGGCATAGGTCGGGAAATCCTGCCAGCTGCGCTCGTCGAGCGGATCGCTCGGCCGGCCGATGCTCATGCATACCGGAAACGCGTCCGCGTGCGAGAAGCTGCGAATCCAATCGATCCGCAGCGCCGCGCCCGTCGGGCGGGTCTCGAGCAGCATCGCGCCGGCGCCGTCCGATAACATCCAGCGCAAAAACTCGGCGTCGAAATCGAGGCGCGCGGCGCCGCCGGCAGCCTCGTAACGCGTGTGCTTGAAGAGCCGCGAGGCGAGCTCGCTCGCGACCACCAAAGCCGCCGCGTGGTCGCCAACCCGCAGCGCGTTGAACGCGGCCTTGACGGCCATCAGGCTGCACGAGCAAACGCCGTGCGTGCTGACGATCTCGATGCCCGGCAGGCCGAGGCCGGCCTGCACCATGCTTGCGAACCCCGGCAGCACCAGGTCCCCCTGACTGGTCGCGCAGCTCAGCATGCCAATCGAACGCGGGGCCGAATCGGCACGCTCGACGCAGACGCGCGCGGCGGCGACGGCCATCTCGGCGTTCGTATGCGTCGTCCGACCGTTCTGGCCGAGCGCATAGTGGCGCTTGCGGATGCCATTGGCCTTCAGGATCTTGCTTCGCAGCCGGCTCGGCCGCCCGCCGACACGGCCGAGAACATCCTCAATCTCCTCATTGCCGATCGGCGGACCGGGCAGAAATGCCCCAGTGCTCGTGATGTATGCGTTCACGCGGGCTCTCGCGCGGCCCGGCGCGCTGCGAGAAAGCAGCGCAGATTCTCCTCGACGTATGGAATCACGCAGAGCAGTGTCATGAAGACGAGATAGCGGCGCAGGTACGCCGAGCCGCCGTGGGGAATCTCGACGCGCTCGAAGGCCAGCCCACCCGCCCATTCGAGCCGCACGAGCTTCAGCGCCGTGTCCCAATTGAGCACGACAATGAGCATCAGCAGAAAGAGCGGCAGCGTCGCCATGTAGTTATGCACGTGCGTCTCGTAGATCGAGATCCGCCGCAACGGCGAGGAATACGCGACGTCCCAATGCGCCGCAACCTCGTGGCAGATCCACGCTGCGACGCAGATCAGCAGAACCAGCACGTTCACCTTGAACACCAGGCACAGCAGGATCGGGATGCCGAGTTGAATGCCCATCAGCGAGTGCACGAGCGATTCCCTGAGGCCGGACGTGTGCTCGATCGACGTGGCGCGATGGCAGCACCAGTCGATGAACCCGGCGATGCCCCAAAGGGGCAACAAGCCGTACAGAATCAGGTTGACGAGTAAACGATCGGTGTCGGCGAGCATGCTTGGGGCGAGCAGGTCATCACTGCGGCAGCGAATGCTGCTCGAAGAAGCTCCACGTCACCGCCGTCGCATCGACCTCATCGCGCGGCCACACGTGCCCGAGCCCATCGATGCGCACGAGCCGAACCTCGGCGCCCGCGGCACAGTTTACGTACCGCAACGTGGACAGCGGCCCCGGCTCGTCATCGAGAATCGCATCCGGACTGCAGCCATTGTGAGCGGCCCAGCCGGCGAGCGCCGCCGGCACGCTCTCGAGCCATTCTTCGCCGCGCCCTGCGGCTTGACCGTCGTAGGGATTCTGCCGATCCGCGAGGCCATGAAACGACAGCACCGGAATGGCCCTGCCTTCACATTCGCCCGGCCAACGGAGCCCCGCAATCGGTGCGATAGCGGCGATGCGGTGCCCGAGCCGGCAGCCGAGCAGCGACGACATGCGCGCACCGCCGGAGAAACCGGTGGCGTACACTCGGGAGAGATCGGTACATACGCGCGCCGCAACGTGATCGATCACATCGGAGACGTACAGAACGTCGTCGGCACGGTCTTCCGTGACCGGCACGTTCCAACGGCGATTTTCATCCGCTTCGAGCGTTGCAACCAGGAACGGCTCACGCGCCGCGAGCGCTTCGAAGCGGCTCGTGCCGGCCTGACCCTCCGGCGTGCCGCCGCTGCCGTGCATATCGAGGACGAGCGGCAGCACCGTGCGGCCGTCGTAACCCGGCGGCACCAGAAGCCGATAGCCTCGGTCGCGCCCGCCGGAGTCGAGCCGGTGCTCGGTGACTCCCGCGGCCATCGCCAGATCACAGGATGGCGCAGCCTGCGGCATTTGCGCCACGGCGCTCTGGACGCCGGCCAACGCCACCAGCGCCGCCGCCAACAAACAATGCACCCTCAACGCCGAGCTCCGATCGGTGGGGCCCTATCCTCGCTCAGTGACACGTCCCCCGCAACGTCAGCCGGGCAGAACGATCCGCGGCTTCTTAGGGTGCGGGCGGAAGAGCACGGCCGTATGACCGATACGGCCGATGATTTCGCTAGCCGTACGGGCAGAGAGCGCTTCGAGTGCGTCGTTGCGCGCATCCCGCTCCATACCGATCGCCCGCACCTTGATCAGCTCGTGATCGTTCAACGCACGATCGGCTTCGGCGACCACCGCGTCGCTGACGCCCGCTTGGCCAATATGAATCACGGGCTTCAGGCCATGCCCGATGCCGCGAAGATAACGACGCTGTGGGTCGGTCAAGCGCACGGCGGCCATCTTACCTCTAAAACACGCCCTCGCCGTACGCTTCGGGGACGAGGTTCTCGAACTTTGTGAACTCACCGAGGAAGGTAAGGTGAAACTCGCCAACCGGGCCGTTACGCTGCTTGGCGATGATAATGTCGGCAATGCCGCGGCGGGGGGTGTCCGGCTCGTACACCTCCTCGCGGTAAATGAATGCGATCAGGTCGGCGTCCTGCTCGATCGCGCCGGATTCGCGCAGGTCGGACATCACCGGCTTCTTGTCCGTACGC
>CAZFJU010000222.1:0-6995 GCA_964518995.1 uncultured Gammaproteobacteria bacterium | reverse complement strand
TGGCCTTCGATCGTCTCCGTCGTGAAGTTCACGCGCACCTCCTCGACGTCGTCGAGATCGGCGAGCGCGCGCTCGATCGTCTTCGCGCAGCTCGCACAGTCCATGCCGCCGATTTTGTAGCGGAAGGGCTCAGCGGGGTGCGGTGAATGAAGTATTCCGGATGCGGCAGACATTTCTGGGCGACAGACCTCTAGCCTGAGAAACGCGCTCAGCTTAGACCCTCAAGTCAGGTTGAAGGTCAAGCGCTGAATCCTGGGCTTGCGTCGCCGTTAAGGGCTTGCGCGGAGCTTCGGCGTGCTCGCGAGCTCCAAAAAGAACTGGGCGAACAGGAAGGCTTTATCGCCTTCGGCTACGAACATGAAACCTTCGTCCGTGCGCTCTAGCCGCGGGGTCGTATGGGCGTGACAATCCGCTTCGACTCGCGCAATGGCCGATAGTGCGGCTTCGAGCCGCGGATCGTGCCCCGGCACCAGGACGCGATAGCCCGCGTCGTCCCGCCAGATATGGATGTGCCGCCCCTCGAGCGCGCCAAGCAGCTCGTCGCGATCGAGGCTGGCGAGCGCACAGCCGGTGCGCTCGAGCAGCCACGAGAGCGCTTCTCTCGGCGGCGTCGCGCCGGGTTCGTGACCGCACACGCGCCGGACGAGCTGCTGGTAGAGGTCGCGCGCGCTGCTGTCGCCGGTCTCGATGCGGGCATTGAGATCCGACAGGAACGCCGCCATCTCATGGCGCAGGACGAGCAGATCGGTGAGCTGACGCTCGATCTGCAGATAGCGTTCCTCGGCCAGCTGCACCAGCGTCTCGTCGAAACGCCCGTCGCGAGTCAAGTTGTCGATCAGAATCTGGATGTCGGCGAGCGAGAAGCCGAGGCGCTGGGCGCGCTGGATAAAGACCAGCGTCTGAGCGGCCGACGGGGCGTATAGGCGGTAGCCAGCGGATGTGCGGCCCGCGGGCTTGAGCAGCCCCTGCTCCTCGTAGTAACGGAGCATCGAGCGTGACACGCCAGCCAGGTTCGCGAGCTCGCCTATCGTGAGTTGCTTCATCGTCCCGTAGTCGGTGAGGGCGCCGTCAGCATACGCGATCGGCTCCGACGGGTCCCGTTTGACCCGCAAACGTGGTCGTCGGATCATTGACGCGCCGCGCGGAGGTCGATAACGCGCACCCGGGGGTGGGAAAGTCTCGCTCCAAGGGGGTTCCAGCCGCTGCCGGCGCCGTCTTCTATCAGCTTCGGAGAGTTATGGGGCGGCCTTGCTGAAGGCGCGACAAAAACTTGGCAAGTACCGCATCGAGCGCCGAATCTCGAACGGGCCGGTGGCGGCCGTCTATCAGGCGCTCGATACGATTCTCGATCTGCGCGTTGCGTTGAAAGTGCCGCACGCAAACGGCATGAGCGACTACTTCCTCGTCGACTTCAAGCGCGAAGCTCGACTCGCGCCGCGGCTCGAGCATCCGAACATCATGCCGATTCGCGATGCCTCCTATATCGACGGCCGCTTCGTGATCTCGATGCCGCTCGGCGAGCTGTCACTGGGCGATCGCATGCGCCGGCGCATCTCCACGGAGACGGCGCTGAACTTGACGGAGCAGGCCCTCGCGGCGGTCGCGCATGCGCACCGCTGCAGCGTCATCCACTGCGATATCAAGCCCGATAACTTCATTCTGTTTGCCGATAATCAGCTCCGGCTCAGCGATTTCGGCTATTCGAAGGTGGCGCAGCACACGCTGAAGGCGTCGGGCTCCGGCACGGTCGGCTACATCGCGCCCGAGCAGGCGGTCGGTCGGCCGATGTTCCAGTCCGATGTCTTTTCGCTTGGGCTGGTGATTTACGAGCTGTTCTCGGGGCATCTGATCGAGTGGCCGTATGATTGGCCGCCGCCCGGCATCCAACGCGTGCGCGCGAAGCTCAAACCCAAGCTCGTGGACTGGCTGCGCAAGGCCGTGGCCGTGCGTCCGGAAGACCGCTACAGGAACGCGGTCGCCATGCACGACGAGTTCAAGCGCCTGCGCAGCGGCGCGGCGAAGCGGAAGCGGAGCAGCAAGCGCGGCAACGGCGCCGAGGATCCGGCGCTGTGGCAGAAGGTGCTGTTCCGCCAGTTCCAGCGCAAATACCGCAAGGTGCTCGACACGCGTTACGAGTGCCGATACTGCACAGGACCCATCTCCGAATCGATGGTGGCGTGTCCGTGGTGCGGGGCGGACAAGCCGCTCGACAAATTCATCACCACCTTCCCCGCGACGTGCCCGCGCTGTCAGCGAGGCTCCAAGCTCGACTGGCAATATTGCGCATGGTGCTATGGACCGGGCTTCGAGCTGCAGACGAGCCGCACCTACTCGGACCGCCGCTACACGCACTACTGTGACAACGCGAGCTGCCGCGGGCCGCTCATGCCGTTCATGCGATACTGTCCCTGGTGCCACGCGAAGGTGAAACGCGCGTGGGCGCTACCCGGGAACAGGGGCCGTTGCCCTTCGTGTCATTGGGGAGTCGATACGGATTTTTGGCATCACTGTCCCTGGTGCACGAAAGCGCTGGCAAGATGAGCACAACCGACGATCGCGTCCACCTGTTCCTGGGCGCGTCCGATCACGTCGAAGTCGACCGCGAGTTTCCGCAGGGCCTGGTGGCATTGCGAAGCCTGCGCTCCCCCGCGAAGGGGACGCCGAACGAGGATGCCGCCGCCATCATCTGGCTGTCGGACGACGAGCTCGTGCTTGCCGTCGCCGACGGTGTCGGCGGGACTCCAGCCGGCCGCGAGGCGTCCAACCTCACGATGACGACGCTGTCGCGGGTGCTGACGCGCCGCGCCGAGCCGGCCGCGGGCCTGCGGCCCGCCATTCTCGATGCGATCGAGGAGGCGAACCGCTCCGTGATCGGCCTCACGCGCGGCGCCGCGACGACGCTCGTCGTGGCGGAGATCGTCGCGCAGCAGATGCGCAGCTATCACGTCGGCGACTCGGAGCTGATCGCCGTTGGGCAGCGCGGGCGGATCAAACGGCGCGTCGTGCCGCATTCGCCGACGGGCTTTGCGGTCGAGGCGGGCCTGCTCGACGAGGATGAGGCCGTGCAGCATGCCGACCGGCATGTGTTGTTCAATGTGCTCGGTGCTGAGGATATGCGCGTGGAGATCGGCGGGGCGGTCCAGCTCGCACGCTACGACACGGTGCTGCTGGCGAGCGATGGGCTGCTCGATAACCTCTTCGCCGACGAGATCGTCGACATCATCCGGACGGGGCCGATCGGCAGCGCCGCCGACCGGCTCGTCGAGAAGGCGCTGGGGCGCATGCGGAGCAACGGCTCGGGCCAACCGAGCAAGCCGGACGATCTGACGATCATCCTGTTTCGCCCCTATAGCCCAAAGGTGCAAGTGCCGAGAGCGCGCTCCGCGGGCCGCGGTGAAGGCGAAACGGTTTCAGGCGGCCCGGGCAGCGCGGCCGGCGTGTAAACCGTAGTCTTGGCACCAGACTCTGCCAAAGCGATAGCGTCCAGGAGCGGAGCGCCGCCCGCGTAGCACGCCGGAGCACATCGGCGTGGTCCGCTCAGCTCGCGTGCCGGCCCTCTTCGACAGGCGTCGCGAGGTCGCGAGCATCCGCGAGCTCCCGCCGGTACGCGTCGGCCAAATCGTCGAGGAACTGCATCGGCAACTCATCCGGCGGATGATGAGCGACGACTTCGTACAACTCCTTGTAGTGATCCCAGCACTTGAGCCGGTTTGCAGCGCCCAATAGCGCGCTGACGCGGCCGCGCGCGAGCTTCTGCTCGAGCTCCTCCGGATCCAACCGGCTTAGAAACGCATCGAGCGCGGTGCGCATGGCTTTGAGCAGCACTCGCTGATGGAGCTGCAGCTCTTCGAAGGCTGCGCGCACGGATTCGACCGGCGTGACGGCAGTATCGCGCAGCAGCAGGCTTATCAGAGCTTCGTCGGGTCCGCTCGCGCGCCGCAATGGATTGCCGATCTGCTGCAGCGGCGCCGAGTCGGACACCCTGAGCGCATTTTTCTGCTCGCCCTGCAGATGCAGGTTCTCGGTGACGCCGAGAACCATCGTTCGCATCACCTGGCCCAGCCGGAACAGGAAGGCATCGGTTTGCTGCGGCGGCACTTCCGCCGCGAGGCGCGCGCCGCGGAAAAAGGGGAGGAGATCTGCGCCGCCCTGCGGCGGACGCGCCGCCTTCGGTGAAGCGCTCGGCGTCGGCGCCGAAGGCGTTGCCGCTGCGGCGCGCGGGGTTGTTGCGGCGGGCGCGTTCGGGGCGGCGGCCGGCGCGCGCGCCGGCGTGCCGTCGGCGACGATCTCGAGGTACGCGCCGCGCGACGTCGGCGGCGAGCTCAGTGTTTCAAGCACCTCGTCGGTCATCATCATTTCGACGCCGACACCGGTGATCTCGAACGCCTGTACCATGTCTTTGCCGGCCGGCTCCGGCGCTTCGACGCGCTGTGCGCGGTCGACCGGGTCGACGTGGTGCTCATCGAGCAACGGTGCGATCGGATCCTCGTCGATTTCCACGGTGATCCGATAGTCGCCGATGCGCAGCGCATCGCCGTTGAACAGCCGCTGCGGCTTGCCGCGGCCGACCGGCTGATCGGCACCGTTCACGTACACGCCGTTTTTCGACGTGTCGATGATGTAGTAGCTGCCGGAGCGGAAATCGATGCTGGCGTGCCGGCTCGACAGGAACCGTTTGCTGTCCGGCAATGACCAGGTGCAATCGGGGGAGCGGCCGATCGTGCCGCCGCGAGGGCCGAATTTTTTAACGCGGCCCGTGCCGAGCGGCTGGCCGTGGCGGCTCGAGATAGTCAGACGCAGGGCCATGGATGCCGTCCGTCCATGTGGGCCTCGATCGTCACTGCCACCATCCTTTATAGGCACGTTGGATCGTCGAAGTATATCCACGGCGTTTCCTGCGCTCGCCAGGCGCTTGCTCGTACTGTGACGGGGCTCTCAGTGCCACGGCGCCGCATGGGCCGAGCGTACCGCAGGTCCCACACCGGAAAAGCATGCTAAGCTCGGCCGCTTCGCGAGAGGCGGGAGCCCCAGGATGGCGTCGAAGCCGATATACAAGGTGCTGTTCGTCAATCAGGGCAAGGTTTACGAGATCTACGCCCGCAGCATCGGTCATGGTTCGCTGTTCGGTTTCGTCGAGGTCGAGAAGCTCGTGTTCGGCACCCGCTCGACGGTCGTGGTCGATCCCACCGAGGAACGCATCAAGAGCGAGTTCGAAGGGGTGAAGCGCACGTACTTGCCGCTGCATTCAGTGCTGCGCATTGATGAGGTCGACAAGCAGGGCGTCAGCAAGATCACCAACGTCGAGGGCGGCAATGTCGCGCAGTTCCCTGCGCCGATGTACCCGCCGCAAGGGGGCGGCAAGAGCGGCCCGCGCGACTCCTGATTCGACGCCTGCGCCCGCCGAGGCGGCCTTGAGCCTCGGTGCCCTACGCTTCGCATCGCTCGCGAGCGGCAGTCGCGGTAACGCGCTGCTCGTCGAAGCCGGTGGAACGCTCCTGATGATCGACTGCG
Organism: uncultured Gammaproteobacteria bacterium; assembly: GCA_964518995.1. GTDB lineage: Bacteria > Pseudomonadota > Gammaproteobacteria > Steroidobacterales > Rariloculaceae > ZC4RG20. The sequence continues at coordinate 1,484 of CAZFJU010000222.1, read as the reverse complement.
GTCTGCCGTATCGTGATGTCGCCGAGCGGATCGCCGCGCTCGGCCGATCGCCGGCGGATGTGACGGCGGTGCTCGTGACGCACGAGCACGGCGACCACCTGCGTGGGGTCCCGACCTTTGCCCGCCGGCACGGCACGCCGGTCTTTGCGAGCCATGGCACCGCTCGTGTGCTCGCTGCCGCAGCAGGCGAGAATGCCGAGATTGCGCTCGAGCCGTTCGCGAGCCGGCGGCCGCTGGCCGTCGGAGGGATCGACGTTGAACCGTTCACCGTGCCGCACGACGCTCGCGAGCCGTGTCAATTCGTGTTCTCGGCCGGCGGCCGCCGGCTCGGCTTGCTCACGGATACCGGGCATATCACCCCGCATATCCGTGAGCGCCTCACTGGCTGCGACGCGCTCGCGATCGAATTCAACCACGACGCGGAGTCGCTCGCGCGCGGCAGCTACCCGCCGCGCGTCAAGGCACGGGTCGCGTCGGCGTATGGCCACCTCAGTAACGCGCAGGCCGCCGCGTGCGTCGAGAATCTGCGCCATGGCGGGCTGCAGCAGGTGATGGCGATGCATATCAGCGAGCGCAACAATTGCCCGGCCGACGTCGAGCGGGCGCTCGGCCGGGCGCTGGACGGGCATCCGGCGAGCTTCTCGGTCGCCTGCCAGGATCTGGCTAGCGGCTGGATCGAAATAGAATAGCGGCGGTATCATGGCGGCCCCGCCATGCGCTGCATTTGAGCCCGGCACCATATCCATGACGATGCTGCAGCTGGCCGGTCCCGCGGCCGAGACTGCGTTCCGCCTCGCGAAGCTTCGCGAGCAGCTTTCCGCGAGCGTTGCAGCGATCGAGGACGTCGCTGCCCGTTTCATTCACTACGTGCATCTCGAGCGGGCGCTCGATGCGCGCGAACGCGGCGTGCTCGACGCGCTGCTCGCATACGGCGCGCAGGGCTCGGAGCTTCCGGCGCGATTCGCCGCCGCCGTCGACACGGCGCGCGTGCCGCTCGCGGACGGTGCGCGTCTGCCGTCCGCCAACGGCGCTGTCGTCACGGCGTTCTACGTCGTGCCGCGTCTCGGCACCATCTCACCGTGGGCGTCGAAGGCCACCGACATCGCACGCATGTGCGCGCTCCCGGTGCAGCGCATCGAGCGCGGCCGCGTCGTGCTGCTTGCCTCCGCCCGGCCGCTCGCGGCGGACGATCTCGCCGGCATTGCGCCTCTGCTGCACGATCGAATGACGGAAACGCTGCTCGACGCACCGGCGAGCGCGGAGCAGATGTTCGGCGAGCATTCGCCGCGGCCGGGAGTCCGCATCGATATGCAGGGCAGCGGCCGTGCCGCTCTCGAGCACGCCAACGTGTCGCTCGGGCTTGCCCTGTCCGACGACGAGCTGGACTACCTCGTCACCCAGTTCCGCGCGCTCGGCCGCAATCCGACAGACGTCGAGCTGATGATGTTCGCGCAGGTCAACTCCGAGCATTGCCGGCACAAGGT
>CAZFJU010000221.1:1662-7059 GCA_964518995.1 uncultured Gammaproteobacteria bacterium | reverse complement strand
GTGACAGTGGCGCTGGCGTTGGTCTTGCTTGCAATCTCACCGGCCGTCGGGCAGGAGATCGCGGACCCAGGCTTCGCGAGCGTTGGGCGCGGCGCGCCACTCGCCGAGGCGTTGCCGCCGTTCTTGCCGGCGACTGCGCTGGGAACGGGGCAACCCAGCCCGGAAGTGGTGCAGCAGGTTATGGAGGGCATCCGCGACTTTCCTTTCGTTGGTCCGCTGCGCTTCAACTTTGCTCCCCCTGGGGCCGAGAGTGTCCCTGCTGGCGCCGAGCTTACCGTCGGTTCCGCGTGGAATGGCGAAGTGCCCGAAGGCATCGAGCCGCTGCCCGTTGATCTTTTCACGTCCAAAGACTTCTACACGGATCGACCCCTGTGGAGCGATCCGCGCTACTTCCGCTGCAATAGCCCGCAAGGCGTCGAGACGGCACGTGGCGCCGTAGCTCCTCCGACCGTCGGCGACGATCCGCCGCGCTCGGCGGCCTGGGGGCGCTGCGAGCTGGACTATCCTCGAGACGCCATCGTCAGCCCGTATGCGTTCTCCACGGCGCAGGCGCATTACCAGGCGCTGCTCACCGAAACCACGGCGCGGGGCGGGCCGACGCAGCATGATTACACGACGGTGCCGACGGACTGGAGCGGCCGCTACGAGCCGGTGGATCTGTTAGAGCACTGGTACGCGATGATGTTCATGAACCAGGTGCCGACCATCCTTTCACTGCTTACGCCGGAGTACCAGACACGGATGGTGCAGGACCTTTACCACCAAGCTGTGACCAACGCGCCGCAGTGGCCCTCCACGTACTGCTGGCCCGAAGGCTTCATGCGGCGCTGGTACTTCGCTGCCGTCAACCCGGCCATCAACCCGCATCAAGTGCTGGTCACACCGGAGCTCGTGCAAATCCTGACGGGCGTCGCTCGCAACTTCATCACGCAGGTGCACGTCGGCCGCACTTTCAACATGGAAGGCACGGTGCCGTACCTCGGCGCAGAGGTGCCGCGCTGGTACGGGGAGACGATCGGCTTCTGGGACGGCGATGCGCTGATCACTTGGACCTCGAACATTCAACCATGGACCGCGCACGGTGCATTCGAGTTTTCCAACCAGATGCAGACCGTCGAAATCTACACGCCGCAGCGTAATGATCAGGGCGAGGTTGTCGGCTTCAACCACGAGGCCGTGTTCTACGACCCGGAGGCGTTGGTCGAGCCCATTCGCATCGTCCGAAACTTCCGCAAGTCGAACGAGCTCGGAGCGGGCACACCGTATGCCTACATCGAATGCGTGCAAACGCTCTATCCGGTCAACGGCATCGCGACGCCGATGACGCCGGGCGCCGTGTTCGAGTTCGAGGTGCCGGATATTTTCGGCCGTCCGTGGGCGCAGATCTGGGAGCAGTACCACGAGCAGGGCATGCAGCGGCCGGACGAAAGCGAAGATCTATTCAACTTCGAATAGCGGCGGCGCATCGTTAGGCGCTGCTTTTCACCTATAAGCGGCTTGCTACCGACTAGCGGCTGATATTTCGATTCAAAAAAACTGAAGCATTCTCGCCGCGATTTAATTTAATCGCCGTGCGTTTCCAGGGCCGATCATCTCGGTGTGAAGAACCGACGCAGCGCGCCGCGTCGTGCGTTACGTCTCCGCTAGCGCCCGCCCTACGTCTTGCGGCGCTGCCACTGCGCGCGTGTCTGACCCCAGAGGTCGATCGTCTGGTCGTCGTACGGCGCCGGGAGGCGGCCGCGGCCGCGGTTCTGCGAGCCGAGTTTGATCGCGACGCGCTGAGACGCGACGTTCTCAGGATCGATGACGTGGATGATCTCGTTCCAGCCGAGGCGTTCGAACGCCCAGTCGATCGCCGCGGTCGCCGCCTCGACCGCATAGCCTCGGCCCCAGCGAGCGGGGATGATCGACCAGCCGATTTCGGTTCCCGGCCAGCCTTCCGGCATCCACGGGCCGACACGGCCCACCCAGCGGCCGCTCGGCTTCTCGAGCACGGAGAACATCGCGAAGCCTTCGAGGTACCACGCACCCGCCATGGTCATCGCGCTGCGCCACGCGCTATTGCGCGGCTGGGGGCCGCCGATGAAACGCGCGGCGACCGGATCGCCGATGAGCTCGCTCCACGGCTCGAAATCCTTGCGACGCGGCGGGCGCAGCGTGAGACGGGCCGTCTCGAGCCGCAGCGACCCGACCTCGTGCGGTTGGACCGGATTCGGCGAGATCGTCGACGTCATTCCGAGCGCTCCTGCGCAATCCTCTCCGCAAGCCATCGCGCCGCCGCCTCGGGCGACATCTTCTGCTCGTCCCGATCCACCATCAGGTTCGCCTCGCGCATATCCTCGACCGCAATCGCACCAATCAGAGGCTCGAGCACAATGCGCAGCAGCGGATCGTCGGCTCGGTCCGGCGCGATGAGCATGACCGCATCATAGGGCGGAAGCGTCTGCCGCGGGTCATCGAGCGTAATGAGATCCAGTGCGGCAATGCGGCCGTCGCTCGAGAACGCGGAAATCACGTCGACCTCGCCGTCGGCGACCGCTTTGTACATGAAGGTGGACTGAAACTGTCTCCGGCTCCGGAAGCGTAAATCGTAAGCGGTACGCACGGCTTCCCACTCGGGGCGATCGAAGAACTCAAGGTCGCCGCCGATGACGAGCGCCGGTGCATGCCGAACGAGATCGTCGATCGTCCCGATGCCGAGGGCCGCTGCGCGGTCACGGCGCATTGCGAGCGCGTACGCGTTCTCGAAGCCAAGCGCGCCTAAGAGCGTGACGGCGTGCTCTTGCTCGAGCCAATCGCTGAGCTCTGCAAGCAGCTCGTCGCGCGCGGGCGTGTCCGTGCGGCCCGCAATGTTCGTCCACAAGGTGCCGGAGTAGTCCACGTAGACGTCGAGCTCACCGCGCGCGAGCGCGCGAAAAGCGATTACCGATCCGAGCCCGGCGCGCTGCTCAACGGCCGCACCGTGGGCTTCGATGCGAGTCGCGATCAGATCCGCGAGAATGAACTGCTCGGAGAAGCTCTTCGCGCCGACGACATATGTGGCGCCTGCGCCGGACTCGATCCGCGGCACGAGGGCGACGGCCGTGCCGGCAAGAATCGCCGCGACTCCCGCGGCGATGCGTCGCGGTTTGCGCTTCGCCGTGCCCGTCTCGATGAGCGCGAGCAGCAGATCCACAGAGAGCGCAAGCAACGCGGCCGCGGCGCAGCCGAACAGCACGTACACCCAATTCTCGATCTGGAGCCCCGCGAAGATGTAGTTGCCTAGGCTCGTCTGGCCGACCGGCGTCGACAACGTCGCCGCGCCGATGACCCACACCGCCGCCGTGCGCACGCCGGCCATCAACATCGGCGCCGCAAGCGGCAGCTCGACGCGCAGCAGGCGCTGACGGTCCGTGAATCCGACCGCCCGAGCCGCTTCCGTGACGGCTGGATCTACATTGAGAATGCCGGCTACGCCGTTACGGATGATCGGCAGCATCGAATAGAGCGTGAGCGCGAGCAGCGACGGCAGGAAGCCGAGCGCCGAGAAGCCGGCGCCGAAGATCTCCGTCGCCGCTGCCGACAGGGCGAGCAGCAGCGGATAGAACAACGCGAGCAGCGCAAGGCTCGGGATCGTCTGCACGACGCTCGCAACAGCGAGCACTAGCCAGCGCACGCGCGTGCTCCGAAGTGCGAGGATCATCAGAGGCGCGCTGATCAGCAGCCCAAATGCCAGCGCGGCGGCGCTCAACACGACATGCTCGCTGAGATACTCGGGCAGGACTCGCCATGCGGCGTCGAGCTGCGAGCTCATCGCACGGACTCGCGCGCGCCTGCGGTGCGGAGCAGCCCTGTGATCCGATCGGCATGCCGGCGCGGCATGTCCATGAGCGCCGCTACGTACGCATCGCCGTCATGCCGGAGCAACTCCTCGGGCGAACCTTGCGCCGCAATCTCTCCGGCGCGCATCACGACGATGCGGTCGGCGAGCAGCAACGCCTCGAGCACGTCGTGCGTTACCATCAGCGTCGTAAGGCCCATGCGCTCGTGAAGCCGCCGATAGTCGCTGCCCAGCGCATCGCGCGTAAGCGGGTCGAGCGCTCCGAATGGCTCGTCCATCAGCATGATCCGCGGCCCGGCGGCGAGCGCGCGCGCTACTCCTACCCGCTGCTGCTGTCCGCCCGAAAGCTCCGCCGGAAAGCGGTCGGCGAGCGAGTGAGGCAGCCGCACGAGGCCGAGCAGTTCGCGTACGCGTGCAACAATCTCGACGCGCGGCCAGCCGAGCAGTTTCGGCGTCACGCCGATGTTCTCGGCTACGGTCATATGAGGAAAAAGCCCGATGCCCTGGAAGACGTAGCCGATGCGACGTCGCAGGACGTGCGGCGGAAGCGCGCCGACCGGATCGCCGGCGACGGCTATGGTTCCACTGTCGGCTTCGATCAGGCGGTTGACCGTCTTCAAGGTCGTGGTCTTGCCCGATCCGGAAGCTCCGACGATGGCGACGAATTCGCCTTCTTGCACGGCGAGCGTCACCGAGCGCACGGCGTACGTACGGCCGCCGTCGAACGACTTCGATACGCCGTCGAGCGCGATGATTGCGAGGCGTCTGGTCACGTAGTCTCCTGCTTTCCGTTCGATGACGTCGTGATCGGCGCCGGAACGGGTTCCAGCCGTTCCGCGAGCGATTTTAACGAACTTGTTAGCCGTAGTAGCATTGACGGTCACGTTGGTCACCGGGAGAGATGCCTATGGCCATCGAGCTCAACCACACCATCGTGCCCGCGCGCGACGCGCAAGCGTCCGCCAAGTTTCTCGCGGAGATTCTCGGCTGCGAGCGGCCAGTGCGGTTCGGTCCATTCTGGGTCGTAACAGTCGATAACGGCGTGTCGCTCGACTTCCAGGACTCCGACGAGGACATCCCCATTCAGCACTACGCCTTCCTCGTGAGCGAAGCGGAGTTTGACGCGATTCTTGCGCGCGTGCGTGCGCGCGGGCTCACCTACTGGGCGGACCCCGCGCATGAGCGCGCTTTTGAGATCAACCGCAACGATGGCGGTCGGGGGGTGTACTGGAACGACCCGGACGGCCACTACCTTGAGATCATCACGCAACCGTACGGGAGCGGCGGGTGAGCGCTCCGCCCGCTCGAGGTCGCACGGAAGCGCTCAAAGGCCTCGCTTCAACCCTCTCGGACTGGCGTGGCGTACCAATCAATGGAAAGCCCGGTCAGATCCAGCCAAAGCCGCGTGCGAGCGTTCCGAACAGCGTTCCCGCCAGTGCAATGTAAAGCGCGAGCGCCCATACCTTCGTGCGATTGATCGAGCTCGTGAGCGCGTCGAACTTGCCGTCGAACTTCTCGTTGATCGCATCGAGCTTGCCGTTGAAATTGTCATTCATCGCGTCGAGCTTATCGCGCAC
>CAZFJU010000221.1:0-1562 GCA_964518995.1 uncultured Gammaproteobacteria bacterium | reverse complement strand
TCGCATCGAGCTTGCCGTTGAAATTGTCATTCATCGCGTCGAGCTTATCGCGCACGGCGCGCAGGTCCGTCTTCACGTCGCTAAGGTCGGACCGAATGTGAATCACATCTGACTCGAGCCGAGCGATCCGTGCCTCCATTCCAGCCTCCGCCGATGGCATCATCACCCCACGACCTCATCGATTGTACGGCCCGAGCATCATGACTGAATCGAGGGCGGCTGCCCAAGAGGGCAATTCGTCGGCATTTGACGCAAAACGCGTCCGGAGCGTCAACGATCTATCTCATATCAGGGCGCTCTCGCACCAAGAGCTCGCGACCGCCGTCCACACGTGCACGCGCGCGATGCGCGATAACCCGTTGCACTGCGCCGTGTTCGGCCTTGCCCCGGATCGTCGTGAGCGCAAGCTGCGGGGATTTTTCTCTGCGGTTCTGCCGTGGATGCAACGGCGCGGAACGCTGCTCGCGCTGGAGGGTGAGCCGTACGGCGTCATCGGGGTCCTGCCGCCGGGCGGTTGCCGGCCGACGCCGGTCGAGACGCTGCGAATGCTGCCCACGCTGTCGCGACGCTTGACTCCGCTCGCCGCGGTGCGCGTCGCGCGCTGGCTGGCGGACTGGGCGAAGCACGATCCGGCCGGGCCCCACTGGCACCTCGGGCCGCTCGCCGTCGATCCGCTTCATCAGCGTCTCGGTATCGGCAGCCGATTATTACGGGCGGCGCTCTCGCGTATCGATAGCGCCTCCGGTACGGCCTATCTCGAAACGGACACGGAAGCGAACGTGGCTTTCTACCAGCGATTCGGCTTCGTGACGGTCGCGACGGCCCGCGTCGTCGGCGTGCCGAACTGGTTTATGCAGCGGAAGCGGCCCGTTCCCGGCACGCCCGACGCCCCGTCGCGCATCGTTTCGCCGTCGGCATAGCGGCGCCGCCGTTTACGTGCGGCGCGTCTTAGCCGCACGGCGCGCTTTTGCAGGCTCTTTCGTAGTCGGTGCGCTCGCGCGCGGCTCGTCGTTCCCGCCGGCCTGTTGCTCGAGCGCCAAGCGCCGCGCAGTCTCCGCGGCTGCATGCACGATCGGCTCGAGTTTCTCGGCCGGCGTCTGTGTATCGCTCCATCCGTGCGGCGATCCGAGTTGGCGCAGCAGCGCGCCCGGCGCCTCGGGCGGATCGAAATGGAAGCGAAGCGAGGGGAGGGGGCCCGCTGGCGCATCATAATCTTCGGCTTTCATGCGACTAAACGAGACAGTCGCGATTACGAGTTCACCTCCTCGCGCGCCGGAACCGGCGTCGGCCTCTGCCGTTCGACGCCGCTTCGTCGGCGTCGCGTCTTCGCTCGCCTCCCCTCTGCGCGCGGCGCGCAACGCTTCGAGCACCTCCCGTTTCGTTCTCCCGCGCAGCTCGAACAGCAGGAATGGATCGCGGTCGAACGCTTCGCCAAGCACGAAGTGCACCGCCGCAACGTGCTTGCAAGGATTCGCCCAGTCCGGGCAACTGCATTCGGTGCGAACGTCCGCCGTCTTGACCGGGAACAAGCTGCGGCCCGCCTGCGAGAATACGCCGTCGAT
>CAZFJU010000220.1:0-7074 GCA_964518995.1 uncultured Gammaproteobacteria bacterium | reverse complement strand
GCAGGCGGTGTATGCGAGCGCCCGGCTGTGGGACGATGGCATCATCGATCCCGTCGATACGCGCGATATCGTGGCCGAGTGCCTGGCCGTGACCGCGAATGCGCCGCTGCCGCCCGAGACGCCGCTCGGCATTCTGCGGATGTAGCCGCTATGACCATCCCGTTCGCGCACACGCCGCGCTCGATGCTGTTCGTCCCGGGCGACAGCGAGCGGAAGCTTGCGCGCGCAAGCGAGACGGCTGCCGACGCATTGATCGTCGATCTCGAGGACTCCGTGGATCACGCGCGCAAAGCGACTGCGCGTGCGCTCGTCCGCGAATATCTGCTGCAAGACAACGTGCGCCAACGCCCGTGCTGGGTGCGCATCAACGCACTCACGGAGCCGGCCGCGCGCGCCGATCTCGATGCGGTGTTGCCGGCGCAGCCGGACGGGCTCGTGCTGCCGAAGGTCCGCTCGGCTGACGAGGTCGCGGCGCTCTCGACGCTGCTGGACGCGCTCGAGCCGCGTGCCGGCAGAGCGGCCGGCGCGACCGGCATCCTGCCGATCACGACGGAAACGCCGGCCGCGATCTTTGCCATGGCGAATTACGCCGGAGCGAGCCCACGCCTGGCCGCGCTAACGTGGGGTGCCGAGGATCTTTCGGCCGCCGTCGGGGCCGAGGCGGCGCTCGACGCGGACGGCGAGTGGCTGCCGCCGTATCAGCTCGCACGCTCGCTGTGCCTGTTCGCGGCCGCACACGCCGGTGTGCCGGCAATCGATACCGTCTGGACGAGCTTTCGCGACGAGCCGGGCCTGCGTCGTCAGGCTCGTGCGGCGAAACGCGACGGCTTCGCCGGCAAGCTCGCGATCCATCCGGCGCAGATCGACGTCTTGAACGACGTGTTCACGCCGACCGCGAGCGAGGTCGAGCACGCGCGCCGGATCGTTGCCGCGTTTGCCGCCGCAGCGGACGCCGGCGCGATCGCGCTGGACGGCCGCATGCTCGATCAGCCGCATCTGCTGCGCGCGCGGCGCACGCTGGCGCTCGCCGATCGCCTCGCGGGCGGCAGCTGAGGGGGCGACGGCGCCCCGTGCCCGGCGTCGCAGCCCGATGCTATGCTGCGCGTCCCGGGTGGCTGTTTGAAGGAGCACGCACGCATGTCTCGATGCAAGACCTCCGCCGTCGTCGGCGCGCTCGCCGCATACGGCATCGCCAGCGCGTCGGCACTCGCACAGGGCCTCCCGTTCGTGATCACGCAAACGGCCGACTTCGATATGCCGTGGGCCCTCGAGTTCTTGCCGGACGGGCGGCTGCTCGTGACCGAGCAGCGGCTCGGGGAATTGAAGCTGTTCTCGCCCGAGGACGGGTCCATCGTCGACATCGGCGGGGTGCCCGAGGTCAGCTACGGCGGCCAGGGCGGCCTCGGCGATGTCGTGCTGCATCCGCGCTTCGCCGACGAGGGCCTGATCTACTTGAGCTATGCCGAAGCCGGTGAAGGGGACGTGCGCGGCGCGGCCGTCGCGCGGGCGCGGCTCGAGCTCTCCGCCGATGGCGGCGCGCTGCGCGACGTCGAGGTGATCTGGCGGCAACTGCCGAAAGTGGATGGCGCCGGACATTACGGCCACCGCATTGCGTTCGGTCCCGACGGCAAGCTGTGGATCAGCTCCGGCGATCGCCAGAAGTTCGACCCCGCGCAAGACATGAGCAGCACGATAGGCAAGATCGTGCGTCTCAACGACGACGGCACGGTTCCCGACGACAATCCGTTCTACGACCGCGGCAGCGTGGCGGCCGAGATCTGGTCGCTCGGGCATCGCAATCCTCTCGGGCTCGCGTTCGACGCGAGCGGCAGGCTGTGGAATGTCGAGATGGGCCCGGCCGGGGGCGATGAGCTGAACCGCGTCGAGCGCGGCGCCAACTATGGCTATCCGATCGTCTCGAACGGCAACCACTACGACGGTCGCGACATTCCGGATCATTCGACGCGGCCGGAATTCCACGCGCCGGCCGTGTACTGGAACCCGGTCATCTCGCCATCGAGCTTGCTGTTCTATAGCGGCGACGTCTTTCCTGACTGGCGCGGCGACGCGCTGATCGGCGGCTTATCGTCGCAATCGATCGTGCGAATCGAGTTCGACGGCGACGCGGCGCACGAAGCCGAACGTTACGCGATGGGGATGCGCGTGCGCGCGATCGAGCAGGGCCCGGACGGCTCGATCTGGATTCTCGAGGACGGCCGCGACGGCCGCGGCGGTGAAGGCCGAATGTTTCGGCTCTCTGCAAATTGATGCCGCCGTCCGCGAGCGAGCTCGCGGCGCGGCTGCGCGCCCGCACGCTGAGCGCGCAGCAGGCGGTGGAGATGCACCTCGCGCGAATTGACGAGCGCGAGCCGACGATTCAAGCCTGGTGCGCGCTCGATCCACAGGCCGCTTACGACCGGGCGCGCCTTCTGGACGGCGGACCCGTGACAGGCCCGCTCCATGGTGTGCCGATCGGCGTCAAGGACGTCATCGATACGCGCGGCTTCGCGACCGAGTACGGCTCACCGATCTATCGCGGTCATCGACCGCAGGCCGACGCCGCGTGCGTCGCGGCGGCCGAGCGCGCCGGCGCGATCGTGCTCGGCAAGACGACCACCACGGAATTCGCGACCTTCCAGCCGACGGCGACCCGCAACCCGCGCGACCCCGCGCACACGCCGGGCGGCTCCTCGAGCGGATCCGCGGCTGCCGTGGCCGACGGCATGGCCCCGCTCGCATTCGGCACACAGACGTTCGGCTCGGTGATCCGACCGGCAAGCTACTGCGGCATCGTCGGCTACAAGCCGACCTTCGGGACGCTGCCGCGCGACGGCGTGAAGGTGCTCGCCGAAAGTCTCGATACCATCGGAGTGTTTGCGCGCAGCGTGACCGACGCCGCGCTCTTCGTCGGCGCCCTGAGCGATGACGCGTCGCTGCTGACGCTGCCGGCGCTGCCCGCGCCGCCGCACATCGGGCTATGCCGCACGCACGACTGGGACGCCGTCGAGGATCCGGGCCGCATCGCTCTCGAACGAGCGGCGCGCACGCTTGCCGACGCGGGCGCACGCATCTCGATCGTGGATTTGCCGGACCACTTCGCGGAGGTTCGCGCCGCCAATGTCGATATATACGGATACGAGCTCGCACGGAGCCTGGCCGCGGAGCGCAGCAATCATGCCGGCGCATTGAGCACGCGCTTGCGGGACGACATCGACGCCGGGCAGCGCATCGACACGCCCCGCTACGAAGCGGCGCAACGCCTCGCACGCAGATGCGGCGCAGATTTTCCGCAGGCCATGCAGGGCTGCGACGTGCTGCTCACGCCGAGCGCGACGGGCGAAGCGCCGCGCGGGCTCGAGTCGACGGGCAGCCCGATCATGAACCGCTTGTGGACGCTGCTGCACACCCCCGCCGTCACCGTGCCGGCGGGCGTCGGCCCGAGCGGGCTACCGCTCGGTGTGCAGATCGTCGGCCGGCCGCGCGACGATGCGCGAACGCTGGCCGTGGCCGATTGGATCTGCGCTGTGCTTCAGCCGCCGAGGGTCACGTCCTGACACTGATACCACGCGAGCGCAGCGAACATCTCCTCCGGACTCGAATCGGGCCACAGCGTCTCGATCACGTAGAAGTCCGCATAGGCACACTGCATCGGCAGAAAGCCGGACAGGCGCTGCCGGCCGCCCCAGCGCACGACCAGATCGACGCGCGGAACGGCGCCCGAGGCGAGCACATGGGGCACGCCCGAATACGGGACACCGCCGTTGGTCCTCGCATGCTCGAGCGCGGCATGAAGATCCCATTGCCAGCTATAGTTCACGAGCAGATTCACGCGTAGCTCTCCGGCGCTGCGCGCCTTCGCAAAGGGCAACAGCGCGGGCGGAAACACGGCCGATTTGGCATCGCCCACCGCGAGCACCGCCGCGCCCGCCGATGCCGCTTGCAGGGCGAAGTCGGTGCAGGCGGCGCGGAACGCTTCGACCTGGTCCGACGGCCGGCGGACGTTCTCCTTAGTGAAACCGTAGATCGATACCTCCTCGATGCCGATCTCTTTGCATAGGCTCAATAACGCGATGCCGCGCTCGATCCCGTGAGCATATCCTTCGGCGCGGGTCATGCCGCGAGCTTCTGCCCAGCGCCGGTTGCCGTCTGGAATGAAGCTGACGTGGCGCGGAATTCGCGAGAATTTCATCAAGCCTCCAGGAAATACGCGCTGATCCACCGCTTGCCTAACGTCGCCCGGCATAACGCGTGCAGGGCCGACAGGCTGACTTCCAGAGCGGGACGTCGCAGCCACAAGCGGCCGATGCGATCGTGCGAGCGCTTGATCGCGAGCCATTGCCGCGTCTTCGGCATCGGAAAAGCCGGCTCGAGGATGCGCCGGGCGACCTCCTCGCCGCTGATCAGCGCCGGGTAGATCCCTTCGGCGGTGATACCGGACGGCAGCCCCGCGGCATCGCCCACGAGGTGCGTGTCGTCGCGGAAGTCGAAGCCGACGAAATCGACCTCGATCGCCGCACCCTGATACGGCGTGCCGCCGCGATCGACGCCGCGCTCGGCCATGCGGCGCTCGATATACGGCCGTATCGTCGCCGGTCGTACCTTGCCCTTATGCGCGCCGGCGCCGATGCAGACGTAGTCTTCGTGCGGGAATACCCAAAAGTAGCCGCTCGCGAGCACGCGCGAGTCGAACGCCACGATCAGATCGAATGCGTGGCGGCCGGGGACGTTGTACTCACCGGCAAAAAACGCGCGCGGCGTCGGCAGGCCGAGCGCCCGGCGCACATGCGACCCCGAGCCGTCGGCGCCGATCAGATGGCGATAGCGAAGCGCCTTGCCGTCGCAGTACACCGTGCGCGAATCGACGTCGATACGCGTAACGGCCGCTTGCGTGCGCACCTCCGCGCCGGCCGCGGTCGCCCACTGCGATTGCTGCTGACCCAGGCGCTCACGCGAGAGCGTCTTGATCTGCGCGTGCACGGGATCGAGCGACATCGATGGCTCGCCGCGAAAAGACGCCCGGGCGATCGATGTCACGCCTGCATTCTCGGCGAGACCGAGCGCCTGCAGCTCGCGCACCGCCTTGATCGACAGCCCGCCGCCGCACGTCTTCGGCCCGACCAACGCATTGCGCTCCAGCACGACGACTTCGCGGCCGGCTTCGGCGAGAACCTGTGCTGCACGTAGACCGGCCGGCCCCGCGCCGACGACGATATGCTCGACAAATTCCATGTAGAGATCAGCGGAACTCCACGTCACGACGCCCAACATACCATGCGCGAGCGATCGGGAGCCTCGGCTATTCGTAGCGCAGCGAGGTGATCGGGTCGAGGTTCGCGGCTTTCGCTGCAGGCAGAATGCCGAAGACGACACCGACCGCCGCCGAGAACCCGAGCGCGAGCGCCACCGCCCACAGCGGCGTGTGCGCGGCTGGAAAGCCCGGAATCAGCGACGCGGCGAGCGCTCCGATGCCGTAGCCGATCGCGAGGCCCACCAGCCCGCCGATCAGGCAGAGCACGAGGGCTTCGAGCAGGAACTGAAAAAGAATGTGGTGGCGCTTGGCGCCGATTGCCTTGCAGATGCCGATCTCGCGTGTCCGCTCGGTCACGGAGACCAGCATGATATTCATGATGCCGATGCCGCCGACCAGCAGCGAGATGCCGACGATGCCGCCCATCACCACCGTGACATTCGTAAGGATCGTGCTGATGGTGGTGCGCAGCTGCTCGGCGGTCTGAATCTGGAAATCATCGTCGTCGGCCGGACCGAGGCCGTGCGCGCGGCGCAACAGCCGCTCGATGCGCTGCACGACGGCGTCCATCTCCGCGCTGTCCGCGACCGTCAGCTGAATCTGGATATCGGGCCGCGCGCGATTGCCGGTCAGCGTCTGCATCGTGCTGAACGGCAGCAGCACGCGGTTGTCGAGATCGTTGCCGAGGATCTCGCCCTTCGGCTCGAGCAGCCCGATGATGCGCAGCCACTCGCCGTTGATCTGCACGAACTCGCCGACCGGGTCTTCGGGCAGAGACAAATCCTGGCGTACCGTTTCTCCGATCACGACGACGCGCCGCCGCGTGTCGTTGTCGCTGGCAGAGAGAAACCGCCCGGACTGCGTGAAATACTGCGCGACATCCTGAAAGGTGTATGTCGTGCCAATGATCTGCGCCGACGCGGCCTGCGAGCCGTACCTGATCTGACTGATCCCCGAGCTCATTACCGGCGTGATCGACTCGATGCCTTCGATGCGGTAGCGGACCAGATCGAGATCATCCGGCGTCAGTCGCGCGATGCGGCCCTGCAATCGGTCGGCCATCGGCGTATAGGCGGTTACCGTGATGCTGTTGCTGCCGAGCCCTTGAAACTGCTGGCCGATCGCATAGCTCAAGCCCTGGATGATCGACACCATCGCGATCACGGACGCGACGCCGATGATGATCCCGAGCGTCGTCAGGAAGCTGCGGAACGCATGCGAGCGGATCGAGCTCAGCGCCGAACGGACACCCTCCGCAAACGCGAACCAGAGCGGCGCGCGCGTCACTCGCACGCGGCGCGCGCGGCGGCCGGCAGCAGCACTCGAGCCCGTCAGCGTTTCGGTGGCCATGCCGCTAGCCCGCACCGCCGCGCGGCGGATTGCGGACGTCCTCGATGATCTTGCCGTCGCGCAGCCGGATCACGCGCTGGCCATGCGCCGCGACCTCCGGCTCGTGCGTGACGACGACGATCGTTTGACCGTCGGCATGCAGCTCGTCGAACAGCGCGAGAATTTCGATGGTGGTCTGCGAGTCGAGATTGCCCGTCGGCTCGTCCGCGAGCAGAATCGATGGGCCCGTGACCAGCGCACGCGCGATCGCGACGCGTTGCCGCTGACCGCCCGACAGCTGGTTCGGCAGATGATCCGCACGGTCGTCGAGCCCGACCTGCGAAAGGTAGCGCATCGCTTCCCGTCGCCGCTCGGCGACGGGTACGCCGGCATAGATTAGCGGCTGCATCACATTCGCGAGCGCCGTCATGCGCGGCAACAGGTTGAAGCTCTGGAAGATGAAGCCGATCTCCTGATTGCGCACGTCGGCCAGCTCG
>CAZFJU010000219.1:0-7127 GCA_964518995.1 uncultured Gammaproteobacteria bacterium | reverse complement strand
GTTGCCTCGTCGCCGCGTTGCAGCGCGACGACACGCGCGCGTGCACGCTCGGCGAATGCCGAGTCCTCGTCGAAGCGGCGCTTCGCCTCCTGATAGAAGGCGTTCAGGTCCGCGACCTCCCGCCCGGCCGCGGCCGAGTTCTCCGTGAGCTGCTCGATCAGCATGCCGAACTGCGTGCCCCAATCGCCGAGATGGTTTTGACCCCGCACGTCGTGGCCGAGAAAGCGAAGCACGCGTGCGATCGCGTCGCCGATGCAAGTCGAGCGCAGGTGCCCGACGTGCATCTCCTTCGCGACGTTCGGCCCGGAATAATCGACGACGACCTTGCGCGCCGGAGCGGCTTTTGCCACGCCCAGCCGCTCGTCCGCATGCATCGCGCCGACGCGCTCGGCCAGCGCGGCGGAAGCGATCGTCACGTTGATGAAGCCCGGCCCCGCGATCTCGATGCGCTCGAACAGCTCGTCAGCACGCAGCATCTCGACGATCTGCTGCGCGATGTCGCGCGGCTTCTGCTGCAGCGCTTTCGCAAGACTCATCGCAACGTTCGCCTGATAGTCGCCGAAGCGCGCATCGCTCGACGGCCGCACGAGCGGATCCGTGTCACCGTGGGCAGCGCCGAATGCTTGTGCAAGCGCCTGTTTGAAGCGCTCCTCGAGCGTCGTCTGCAGATCCGTCATCGCTGTCCTTTGCACCCTGTACGTGGATCGCCGGCCCGTCTGCCGGCACGCGTCATACCCAGTTGCGCGCCCGCTCCACGGCCTTGTGCCACGTCGCGTAAAGGCGCGCGCGCTCGTCGTCGGGCATGCTGGGCGCCCAGCGCCGGCCGGCCCGCCAGTTGCGCCGCAGCGCGTCGAGATCGGGCCAATGCTGCACCGCCAAACCGGCCGCGTACGCGGCGCCGAGCGCTGTGGTCTCGAGCACTTCGGCACGCGTTACCGGTACGCCGAGGATATCGGCCTGGAACTGCATCAGCAGCGCGTTCTCGACCATGCCGCCGTCGACGCGCAGCTCACGCAGCGGAATACGTGCGTCCTGCTCCATGGCTTCGACGACCTCGCGCGCCTGATACGCGGTCGCTTCGAGCGCCGCACGCGCAAGGTGGCCGCGATTTGCATAGCGCGTGAGACCGACGATGGCGCCGCGGGCGCTCGAATCCCAATGCGGTGCAAACAGACCGGAGAACGCAGGCACGAAGTATACGTCGCCATTGTCGTCGACGCTGCGCGCGAGCACTTCGACGTCGCCGCTGCGCTCGATCAACCCGAGATTGTCGCGCAGCCATTGCACGACGGCGCCCGCGACGGCGATCGAGCCTTCGAGCGCGTAGGCCGCCGGCGCCGCGCCAAACCGATACGCGACCGTCGTCACCAGCCCAGCGGTCGACGGCACCGGCTCGGCGCCGGTGTTCATCAGCAAGAAGCAGCCCGTGCCGTAAGTGTTCTTGGTCTCGCCGGGTGCAAAGCAGGTCTGCCCAACCAGCGCCGCCTGCTGATCGCCGAGGATACCGGCGAGCGGGACCCCGGCGAGCGGCGACGGAGCGGGAATCTCCGCGTACACGTCGCTCGACGACACGATGCGCGGCAACATCGCCCGCGGGATGTCGAAGGCGGCCAACAGGCTGTCATCCCAGTCGAGCTCGGCGAGATTCATGAGCTGCGTGCGGCTCGCGTTGGTCACGTCCGTGATGTGCAAGCCGCCGTGCGGACCGCCGGTGAGGTTCCATGCGATCCACGCATCCATCGTGCCGGCGAGCACTTCTCCGGACGCCGCGCGGGCGCGCGCACCGGCCACGTTGGCGAGCAGCCAGCGAAATTTCAGCGCGCTGAAATAGGTGGCCAGCGGAAGGCCGGTGCGGTCACGAAAGCGGCCCTGGCCGCCGTCCTCGGCGAACCGCCGGACATCGTCCGCGACGCGCGTATCCTGCCAGACGATCGCGTTTGCGAGCGGCTGGCCGGTCGCCGCATCCCAAATGACGCTGGTCTCGCGCTGATTGGTGATGCCGACGGCCGCGATATCATGCGGGCCGGCACCCGCTTTCTCGAGCGCCGCCGCGATGACCTCCGCGGTGTTCCGCCAGATCTCGGCGGCGTCGTGCTCGACCCAGCCCGGCTGCGGGTAGATCTGCGCATGCTCTTTTTGCGCAACCGAAACGATCGCACCCGTCTCATCGAACAGAATGAACCGGCTGCTCGTCGTACCCTGATCGATTGCGCCGATGTATCGCGCCACCTGCCCCGAACGAGCCTCCGCTCAGGCGAGCGCCGCGCCGAAGATCGCCAGCATTCGATTCCAACCCCGCTCGGCCTGCTCCGGATCGTGCACTGCGGAATCCGGCGTCATCCACGAGTGCATCGCCGGGTAAACTTCGATTTCCGCCGTCTTGCCGGCGGCATCGAACGCCGCACGCAGCACATTCTTCGCTTCCGGCTCGCGCTCATCGTCATCCTCGGCGATCGCGATGAGAAACTGCGCCTGCACCGCCGGCACGAGCCGATGCGCGCTCGTCGGCTGATCCGTGACGAGCCGAGCGCCGTGGAATGACGCCGCCGCGCTGACCCGCTCCGGGAACTCGGCGGCCGTGCGAAACGTCGCCGGTCCACCCAAGCAGAAACCGACCGTGCCCATCGGCCGATCGGCCGCGACGTGCTGCTGCTGGTCGAGCCAGCCAATGGCCGCGACGGCGTCGGTGCGCTCCGTGTCGGACGAAAGGTCGGCAAGGAGCGGCCCCAGCGCCGCCATCGCATTGCCTTCGCGTGCCGCGTCGCCCTCGGGCAAGACCGGCCCGCGCTGCTTGCGGTAATACGGATTCACGACGAGCACGGCATAGCCATGCTCGGCGAGCCGGCTCGCGAGCTCGCGATAAGCCGGGCGCATACCGCGTGCATCCGGCCAGATCACGACGCCCGGATGCGTGCCTTCGAGCGGATGCGCGAAGTAGCAATCGGCCATGCCGTCCGGCGTTTCGACGTCGACGTCGACCACCGTGACGTCGAGCGCATTGGCCGCCTTCGGCAGCAACATGACGGCGCCTGCGGCCAGGGACAGCGCGTTGAAGCGCCGGCGTGTCAAAGCGATGCGGCGGTCGCGCTCGAAAGTCGATTCATCGCACATGCGTCGGTAATTCCTTCTTCGGTATTGGGGCGACGCGCAACCGGACAGCGCGCGGCCCGCGTCGCGGGATGAGCGGGCATACTAACCGTCGGCGCGCAGCCCGGGCAACGCGCCGCCCTCGAGCACCTCGGCCGCCTCGAGCCACTCCTCCTCGGCGGTTGCGACCGCGCTTTTCAGCTCCGCCTGCTCCTTGGCGAGCGCAGCGACGCCATCGTTAGCTCCGGCGGCGTACATTTCCGGGTCCGCAAGGCTGCGCTCGATCTCCGCGAGACGACGTCGATGCGCGTCGAGCTCGCGCTCGAGGCGGCGTAAGCGATCGCGATAGGGCTTCTCAAGCGCCCGCCGGTCGGCCGCTTCGCGACGTCGCGCGCGGTCCGCGGCCGCACCCCGCTCGCCGCGGCCGTCGTGCGCAGCGGACAACGGACCGCTGGCGGCACTCTCTGCATCGACCGGTCGCGGCGCAGCGGGCTCGCGCGCGGCCGGCCGGTACTGCCGCGCCGCAAGCCAGCGGGCGTAGTCATCGAGATCGCCATCGAAGGCTGAGACCTGCTCGTCGGCGACGAGCCATAGCTCATCGCAGGTCGCACGAATCAAATGCCGATCGTGCGAAACGGTCACCACGGCGCCGGCGTAGGACTGCAGCGCGATCTCGAGCGCGTGGCGCATCTCGAGATCGAGGTGATTGGTCGGCTCGTCCAGCAACAACAGGTTCGGCTCGCGATAGACGATCAGCGCGAGCGCGAGCCGCGCGCGCTCGCCGCCGGAGAACTGCCGCACCGGCTCGAACACGCGGTCGCCACGAAATGCGAACCCGCCGAGAAAGTTGCGCGCCTCCTGCTCGCTCAGCTTGCGATCGAGGTCCTGCAGATGCTCGAGCGGCGAGCCCTCGAGATCGAGCGCGTCGATCTGGTGCTGAGCGAAATAGCCGACCGCGAGATGGCTGCTGCGCAAAGATTCTCCGCAGCTCGCGTCGAGCTTGCCGGCAAGCAGCGTGATCAGGGTGGACTTGCCGGCGCCGTTCGCGCCGAGCAGCCCGATCCGCTGCGCCGGCGAGAGGCTCAGATTGATATCCCGCAGCACGGGTCGCGCGCCATAACCGACCTCGGCGTCATCGAGCCGGATCAGTGGATCGGGCAGCCGCTGCGGCATGCGGAACTCGAAATCGAACCCGGCGTCGGCATGCACGGCGGCGATCTTCGGCATGCGCTCGATCATCTTCAGCCGAGCCTGAGCCTGCCGCGCCTTGGACGCTTTCGCCCGGAAACGATCGACGAAGCTTTGCAGATGCGCGATGCGCCGTTGCTGCGTCTCGTACTCGGCCGCTTGGGACTCGAGCTGCGCCGCGCGCTGCGTCTCGAAGCTCGAGTAGTTACCCGAGTACAGCCGTGCTTCGCCGCCGCCGACGTGCACCGTATGCGTCGTGGTCGCGTCGAGGAAATCGCGATCGTGCGAGATCAGCAGCAGCGTGCCTGGATAGCCGGCCAAGGTGCGCTGCAGCCACAGCACCGCATCGAGATCGAGGTGGTTGGTCGGCTCGTCGAGCAGCAGCAGGTCGGAGCGCTGCATCAGCGCGCGGGCGAGATTGAGCCGCATCCGCCAGCCGCCGGAAAAATCGGCGACGGCGCGGACCTGCGCGTCGCTCGAGAAGCCGAGGCCGAACAGCATCGAGCCGGCACGCGCGGGCGCCGCGTAGCCATCGATCTCGCCGAGCCGCGCGTGGGCATTGGCGATGCCCGTTGCATCGCCGGCGGCGTCCGCGCGCTCGAGCGCGCGCTCGATCTGCCGCAGCTCCGCGTCGCCATCGAGCACATAGTCGAGCGCGCTCTGCTGGGTGGCGGGCGTCTCTTGCGCGACGGCCGCAATCGAAGCGCCGCGCGGAATGATGACCTCGCCGTCGTCCGGCGCGAGCTCGCCGAGCACCAGCGCGAACAGGCTCGACTTGCCGGTGCCGTTCCGCCCGACCACACCGACACGCCAACCGGCATGCACGGCAAGGCTCAGCCCGCGGATGAGCACGCGCGGCCCGCGCCGCAGAGTGATGTCGTTCAGGGTGAGCATGGGGCGCGCAGTATCGCATGGCTCGCCGGATCGGGGTGCACGGCGAGGGCTCGCCCAGAATGCAGGCGGCGCCGAAAAGCGGCGGCGGTCTGCTATCGTTGCCCGCATGACCGCTACGACGCTCACGGACGACACGCCACGCCGATGCTCCCGCGCATCCTGATCGGTAGCGCGGTCATCCCCGGCACCCGCAAGACCCTCGAGCTGTACCAGTCGGGCGAGCTGTTCTCGATCAAGATGGCCGGCCGCGGTGATTTGATGAACAGCCGCGTGCACGGCTCCGAGCGAGCGTTGGCCGAACGGGTCTGCGCGCGCCTCACTGGCCGTAAGAACCCTCGCTTGCTGATCGGCGGGCTCGGCATGGGCTTCACGCTGGCCGCCGCGCTGCAAGGGCTCGACTCCGCCGCCGAAGTGGTCGTCGCCGAGCTCGTGCCGGAAGTCGTCGACTGGAACCGAACGCTGATCGGCGCGCCGTCCGGGCATCCGCTAAACGATCCGCGCAGCACCGTGTACGTGGGGGATGTCAGCGACCTGATCCGCCGGCCCGAGGGCCGCTTCGACGCCATTCTGCTGGATGTCGACAATGGGCCGGAGGGCATGGTGCGCCCCGAGAACGACTGGCTCTACTCGCCCGTCGGCCTCGGCGCAGCGCGCAACGCACTCCGCCCGGGCGGCCTGCTCGCGGTGTGGTCCTCCGGGCCGAGCCGCCCGTTCGTGCGGCGCCTGCAACGGGCCGGTTACGACGTAGAAGAGATCGTCGTGCGCCCGCATCGCGCCGGCAAGGGGCCGCGCCACTATATCTGGATCGGTTCTCCGACCCACGCGCCGCCAGCGCGCCGCGAGCCGTCGCGTGGCGGCGCCGGCCGCGCGAAACGACGACGCGGAGCCGTCCGGTCATGATGATCCGTATCCCGGACGTGCTCGCCGGTGAGCGGCTCGAGCAAAGCCGCCGCGCGTTGCGCGAGCGCGCCGAGTGGTTGGATGGCCGCGCCACCGCAGGCCATCGCGCCGTGCACGCCAAGCGCAACCGGCAGCTTCGGCCCGACGACCCAGTGGCGGTGGAGATCGGCGCGCTGATCCTCGATGCGCTCGCAGGCCATCCGCTGTTCGTGTCGGCGGCGCTGCCGCTCAAGGTGCTACCGCCGAGCTTCAATCGCTACGAGGGCGGCGGCGAGTACGGTCACCACGTGGACAGCGCGATCGTGGCTGGCCCGGGCCCGCTGCATCAGGTGCGGACCGACATCGCCGCGACGCTGTTCTTCAGCGCGCCCGACGACTACGACGGTGGCGAGCTGATCATCGAGGACACCTACGGCACGCACGCCGTGAAGCTGCCGGCCGGGCAACTCGTCTTATATCCGGCGACGAGCGTCCATCGCGTCACGCCGGTCACCCGCGGGGTGCGGCTTGCCGCGTTCTTCTGGATCCAGAGTCTGGTCCGCGAGGCTGCGCAGCGGGCCCTGCTGTTCGAGCTCGATACGGCGATTCAGCAGATCTCCCGGCAGCTTCCGGCCGATCCGCATATCGAGCGATTGACCGGCGTCTATCACAATCTCGTGCGCCGCTGGTCCGATACCTGACGCGCCGTGAGCTCGACGCCGCTGCCGCCGCTCGACCGCATTCCGCCGCAGATTGCCGCCGTGACGGATTACGAGCCGTTCGCGAAGGATCGGCTGACGCCGGCAACCTACGCCTATTTGAGCGGCGCCGCGGCCGACGAGCTGACCGCGGACGATAACGTCGCGGCGTACCGGCGCTTGCGGATCCGCACCCGCGTCCTCACGGAGCTCAGCGGCGGCGACACCCGTCTCGAGCTGCTCGGGCACGAGCTGGCTTTTCCGATTTTGCTCGCGCCCGTCGCGCTGCAGAAGCTTGCGCATCCGCACGGCGAACTCGCGACCGCGCTGGCGGCGTCGGCCATGCAAGCTCCGATGATCGTCAGCGTGCAAGCGAGCGTA
>CAZFJU010000218.1:0-7230 GCA_964518995.1 uncultured Gammaproteobacteria bacterium | reverse complement strand
GGCTTTTTCGGGCTGGACAGCGGCGGCTGACTGCCCTTACCGTTCCGCCATGCAAATCGGTGTCCCCAGAGAAATCAAAAGCGACGAGCATCGCGTCGGCCTGACGCCCGCGGCCACGCGAGAGCTCGTATCGGCAGGTCATACGGTGCTCGTCGAGAGCGGCGCGGGCACGGGCGCGGGGTTCTCGGACGAGGACTATCAAACCGCCGGCGCCCGCCTGGTCGCCTCCACGGCCGCCGTGCTCGCGGAGTGCACGCTGATCGTCAAGGTCAAGGAACCGCAGCCCGCGGAGCTGGCACTGCTTGGCCCGCAGCACGTGCTCTTTTCGTATCTGCACCTCGCCGCCGATCTGCAGCTCACCGCGGAGCTGGTGCGCTCCGGGGTGACGGCGATCGCGTACGAAACCGTCGCATCGCCCGGCGGCGGCCTGCCGCTGCTTGCACCGATGAGTCGGATCGCCGGGCGGCTGGCCGTGCAATCCGGCGCGCGTTATCTCGAGAAGCCGGCCGGCGGCATGGGCGTGCTGCTCGGCGGCGTGCCCGGCGTCGCTCCGATGCACGTCACGGTGATCGGCGCCGGCGTCGCTGGAACGGGCGCCGCCGAGGCCGCGGTCGGTTTCGGCGCGGAGCTGATGGTGCTCGATACGGATGTCGATAAGCTCGATCGTCTGGCGGCGCGCTACGGCGGCGCGCTGCACACGGAATATTCCACGGCCGATGCGATCGCGAGCAACGTCGCCCGCTCGGCGCTCGTGATCGGCACGGTGCTGATCCCGGGCCGCAGCACGCCTAAGCTCGTGACGCGCGAGATGGTGGCTGCGATGGCGCCGGGGTCAGTGATCGTCGACGTGGCCATCGATCAGGGCGGCTGCTTCGAGACGAGCCGACCGACGACGCATGCAGAGCCGGTTTATACCGTCGACGGCGTGCTGCACTACTGCGTGACGAACATCCCGGCCGCGGTGCCGCGCACCGCCACGCAGGCGCTCGTCAATACGACGCTGCCCTTCGTTCGCGCGCTGGCCGACCTCGGCTGGGAGAAGGCCGTCGAGCGCGATGCCCGGCTGCGGGCCGGCGTCAACATCGCCGGCGGCGAAGTGCGTAACGCCGCAGTCGCCGCCGAGCTTGCGCGTTACTCGCCGTAGCCGTAGCTCGGATCGCAATCGTACGGGTAGATTACACCGCCGGGGTCGCGTCGCCACACAATGAAGCGGGCGGCTTTCTCCGCGAAGACTTCCGGGTCCTCGTATAGCTGCGTCAGCCATAGCGTTTGACCATCCGGGCTGAGGCGAAACCGCTCCTCGAGATGGATGTTCTCGCTGTGCGACAAGCCGTTATTCGCGAACGACCCCGCCGCGATATGCGTGGTCTCGACGACGAGGGTGTCGCCCTCCCAACTCCCGACCGAATGCCCGGTCTTCGTATGCGGCGCATGCACAGGGAGCGGCTCCGTCTCGTTCAGATGGATGACCCGCGTCATGTCGAAGTATTCATGCTGGAATACGAGCAGATCCCGGCCCTGGTGGATCTGCATCGGAAACGGTGCCTGCACGAGCACAATGACGGTGGGGGCGGTGCAGGTGTTCTCGCGCTTCAGCTCCTCGGTGAAATCGTAGGCCGCCACCTCCGCACGAGCGGCCGCGCTCAGCGTAAGACCGCCGAAGTCCCCTTCGCCGAGCTCGCCTCCGCCTGCATCGTCGATCAGCACGACGTCGTCGGGCAGCTCGTCGAGCAGCGTCTGCCCCGCGGCCACATTCCCGAACGCCACCTGCCAGACGCCCGCGAACGCCGGCACATCCGCATCGTCCGCAACCGCGTGCAGGGCAACCAGCGGCAACGCCGCCAACGCGAGGCCACGGAGGGACACGCCGAGCAGGGTTTTCGTTTGTATGCTCATGATCATCGGCTCCTCAGTCATCGGCTCCGCCGTCCGCCGGCGGGCGCTGCCCGATAAGCTCGCGCCCATCCGCGAAGATCACGCGCGCGATGCGCATCGTCGTCGAGTCATCGCGCGCCGGATAGCCCTCGACCGTGATGCGGTCGCCGACCGCGATCGAGTCTTCGCTCCAGCCGCGCCGCCGCAAGACATTCGGTGAGTTGGTCTCCGCGCGCCAGGTCTCCTCCCCTTCATCACCTTCAACGGCAAAGAACACGAGCCCGTGCGGGTTGCGAAAACGGAACTCGGTGACGACACCGGACACCTCGACCATCTGATCCGGCACGAAGTGCACTGCGAACGAGTGGTGCGCGTCGGCCGCGCTCATTGCGCCCGCGAAACCGGCCAGCGCCCCAAGCAAAATGATCGAATGCTTCATCTCTTTCCTCCCGCGAGCAGACAGCGACCGCCGAACCGCTGACGCCAACGTTCAATAGCCTCCGGATTGTAAACGTAATCGGGAACCTCCGAGCGCAAGGCGGCCAGCACCGCCGCGGTGCCCCACGGAATGGCGCTCTTCAGCGTTCCGCCCTGATTGGCCGCGATCATATGCGGGCCGAGAATCACCTTGTCGCCTTGCGCGAGGATTCGCGCACCGGGAGGCGGCGGCTCTTCCGGCAGCACGTCGAGCGCGGCGCCGGCGAGTTGCCCTCGTTCCAGCGCATCGCAGACGGCGTCGACATCGACGATGGGACCGCGCGCCGTATTGATCAGCAGCGCACCTGGCTTCATCGCCGCGAGGGCGGCCGCGTCGATCATGCCGCGCGTCTCGGGAGTCAGGCTGCAATGCAGCGTGACGACATCCGCCTGCGCCAAGAGCGAAGCGAATGAGACGCGCTCGCCACCGGCGCGATCAAAGCGTTCGTCATCGACATACGGGTCCGCGGCGACGATGCGGACGCGCCACGGCGCGAGCAGCTCAGCCACCCGGAAGCCGGTGCGGCCGAGCCCGACGATCCCAATCGTCAGCCCCGGGTAGCCGTCGGCACGGCGCCCGACGTAAACCCCTTCGAGGCGCGCGTCGCGCCAGCCGCCGGCTTTCACGTGCCGATCGCGCGGACCGAGACGTTTCAGGAATGCAAGCAGCAGCGCAAGCGTACCCTCCGCGACGCCGCCCCAGTTCGCCTCCGTGGGTGAATGGGTGACGAGGATGCCGAGCGACGTGGCGGCGTCTACGTCGACGTCATCGACGCCGATCGTGTACTTGGCGACGATACGCAGCTCGGGGCACGCGGCGAACACTTCCCGATCGATCAGGCCGCCGCGGAAGCTCGCCCCGAGCAGGGCGCTCGCATTCGCGGCGGCAGCTAGAAAGCGCGTGCGGTCGTGATCGATCTCGTCGGCCGCGACCTCACAGCCGGCGT
Source organism: uncultured Gammaproteobacteria bacterium (assembly GCA_964518995.1). Lineage (GTDB taxonomy): Bacteria > Pseudomonadota > Gammaproteobacteria > Steroidobacterales > Rariloculaceae > ZC4RG20. The sequence continues at coordinate 3,931 of CAZFJU010000218.1, read as the reverse complement.
CGGCGAGCAGGCGATGGGAGTCGCCGCTCGCGTCCACGGGCCGATAAATCAGGACTTTCGGTCGGCCCACCTCAAAAGATGCCGTTCGTCACCTGATAGACCTCGAGCGCGCCGTCGTAAATCATCCGCAGCGCGACGTAGAGGATCAGCGCCAAGCCGATATAGCCGATCCAATGATGACGCTGCAGCAGCCGCGCAACCATCACGGCGGCGAACGCCATCAGCACTACGGATAGAGCGAGGCCGAACACCAGCACCCACGGATGTTCACGCGCGATGCCCGCCACGGCGAGCACGTTGTCGAGCGACATCGACACGTCCGCGACGATGATCTGCGTAGCCGCTTCGCGCATCGTCTTGCGCGGTCGGTGCTCGCCGTGAGCCGCGTCGCCGATCGCCCCATTCGCGGTCGCGGCCGCCTGCAAGGCTCGCTCGCGACGCGCGATCTGCAACTCCCGCCACAGCTTCCACGAGACCCAGAGGAGCAGCAGACCGCCGGCGAGCAGCAGGCCGATGATCTGTAAGAGCTGAACGGTGATCGATGCGAACAGGATACGCAGGATGGTGGCGGCGGCGATGCCGATCACCATGGCGCGGGCGCGCTGCTCCCGCGGCAAGCCCGCCACAGCCATCCCGATGACGATAGCGTTGTCGCCCGCAAGGACGAGGTCCACGACAATGACTTGCGCCAGAGCAGACAGCTCGGACAAGGAGATCCAATCCATGGTCGCTCCAGCAGCGAATGGGAAAACGGCGAATGGCGGACGGAAGCTGCCAAGTGTGCCAAGCGTTCGACCGACGGGAAAGCCCGCCGACAGCGCGTGCGCCCAACCGCATCGGGTCGGAGGCGCATTGCGCCGCCTGCGGGCGATGGGCGATCATAGTCGGCTGCATGCTAACCGATTGAAGCGACTGGAACATGAGCAACACACGCATGGCGAACCGCACGGGCTATGGGCTTTCCGCCGCGATCTCCTCCGTACTCTGCGCGCTGGCCGGCCTGCCCGCGCATGCGCAGGTTCGCCCGCAGCTGCCGCCGATGGAGGAAATCGTGGTGACGGCCACCCGGCTCGAGACGACGCTCGATACCGTTCCGGCCGCCGTCAGTGTCGTCTCGCAAGACGACATCCAGCTCGGCCGCCAGCAGCTCGGGCTCGACGAGTCGCTGAGCCGCGTACCGGGCTTGTTCATGCAGAATCGATTCAACTTCGCCCAGGATCTGCGCGTCTCGATCCGCGGCTTCGGCTCACGCGCCAGCTTCGGTATTCGCGGCGTGAAGATCTTGGTGGACGGCATTCCCGAGACGCTGCCGGACGGGCAAGGCTCGGTGGACGGCCTCGATCTCGGCGCGACGAGCCAAATCGAGATCCTCCGCGGCCCGAGCTCGACGTTATACGGGAACGCATCGGGCGGCGTCATCAGCTTGACGTCGGAGCCGCCGCCCGAGGATGCCTTCGCCGAGGTGCGCGTCACAGGCGGGCGCTACGATTTCCAGAAAGTGCAGCTGAAGGCCGGCGGCAGCGGCGAGCGGGTCGGCTACATGCTCAGCCTGTCCGACACCGAGTTCGGCGGCTTCAGGGAGCAGAGCCGCCACGAGAACACGCAGCTTTCCGGCCGCTTCAACATCGATCTCGACCGCGACCGCGAGCTGCTCGCGGTCGTGAGCCTCACGGATCAACCGGTCTCGGACGATCCCGGCGGCCTTACTGCGCAAGGTGCGCGGCAAACGCCGTCCGCCGCGTGGCCGGCCAACGTGAACTTCGCTGCCGGCGAGGCACTCGACCAGCAAAGACTCGGCTTCGTGTACACCATGCCGCTCGGCACCAATCACTCGTTGACGGCGCGTAACTATTACGTCTGGCGCGACTTCAGCAACAGCCTGCCATTCGTCGACGGCGGCATCGTGGAATTCGATCGTTTCTTCGCCGGCGGCGGGCTGAGCTACACGTACGACGGTTTCTGGCTCGATCGCCCGAATCGGCTGATCATCGGCATCGACTATGACCATCAGGATGACGACCGCCGGCGTTTCGACAACAACCAGGGCGTGCCCGGGGCGTTGACGTTCGAGCAGAACGAGACGGTGCGCAGCCGCGGCATCTTCGTGCAGAACGAGCTCAGCATCAACGAGCAACTGCTGCTGACGCTGGGCGTCCGTTTCGACGAGGTAGATTTCGACGTCACCGACCACTTTCTCGCGGACGGCGACGATTCCGGCCGGCGCAAGCTCGACGGCACGAGCCCGATGCTCGGCCTGAGCTACGCGATGTTGCCGAACGTCAACCTCTACGCCACCTATTCGACGGCATTCGAGACACCGACGACGACCGAGTTCAACGATCCGAGCGGCGGCGGCGGATTCAATGCGGCGCTCGATCCCCAGGAGGCGAGCAACCTCGAGGTCGGCCTCCGCGGCTCGTTCAACGGCCGGCATCGCTACGAGGTCGCGCTTTTCTCGATCGAAGTCGAAGATGAGCTCATTCCATTCGAGGTGCCGGGCAGCCCCGGCCGCGATTACTACGTGAACGCCGGCCAATCGAGCCGCGACGGCTTCGAGTTCTCGATGGTCACGCAGGCTACGGAGCGGCTGCAAGCGACCTTCAGCTACACCTACTCGGATTTCAAGTTCGACGATTTCGTCGATGCGAGCGGTAACAACTTTGGCGGCAACGTGATCCCGGGCACGTCCAAGAACATACTTTTCGGCGAGCTGAACTACCGCTCCGAGCGCGGCTGGTTCGCATCGCTAGATGTGCTGTATATCGACGACCAGTTCGCCAACAACGCGAACACCGACTACAACGATGCGTACACGCTATCGAATCTGCGCCTCGGCTATGAGCACACGTCCGGATCGCTGGTGGTCACGCCGTTCGTCTCGGTCAACAACCTGTTCGACGAGACCTACAACGCCAACGTGCGCATCAACGCGTTCGGCGGCCGATACTACGAGCCCGGCCCGAAGCGCAACGGGTTTGCCGGCGTCACCGTGAACTGGCGCTACTGAGTGGTGACGACGGGCGCAACGCCACTGAGGTGAGTGGGCGCACGCGGCCCCGATGAGGGCCGCCGACAGCACGTCGTGCGCTGTCGACGGCAAGAGCCGCGGGTCTCGGCGGCTCGTCATCTTGCAGCCGCGCGGGGTTACGCTGGATCTTTGCTCAGAAGTGAATGACCGAGCGGATGCTCTTCCCTTCGTGCATCAGGTCGAAGGCCTTGTTGATATCCTCGAGACCCATCGTGTGCGTGATGAACGGATCGATCGCGAGATCGCCCTGCATGTACTGATCGACCATGCCCGGCAGCTGGCTGCGGCCCTTCACACCGCCGAACGCGCTGCCGCGCCATACGCGGCCGGTGACGAGCTGAAACGGCCGCGTGCAGATTTCCTGACCTGCGCCCGCCACGCCGATGATCGTCGACTCGCCCCAGCCCTTGTGACAGCATTCGAGCGCCGCGCGCATCAGCTGCGTGTTGCCGACCGCCTCGAAGGAGTAATCCACGCCGCCGTCGGTCAACTCGACGATGACTTCCTGAATCGGGCGATCGTAGTCCTTCGGGTTCACGAAATCGGTCGCGCCGAGCTGCCGCGCCATCTGTTCCTTGTCCGGATTGATGTCGATCGCAATGATTCGGCCGGCTTTCGCCATTACGGCACCCTGGATGCAAGAGAGACCGACGCCGCCGAGACCGAAAATCGCCACGCTCGAGCCGGGCTCGACCTTGGCGGTGTGCAACACGGCGCCGATACCGGTGGTGATTCCGCAGCCGAGCAGGCACACCTTCTCGAGCGGCGCTTCCTTGCTGATCTTGGCCACCGAGATCTCCGGCAGCACGGTGTACTCGGAGAACGTGGAGGTGCCCATGAAATGCAAAACTTGCTTGCCCTTGACCGAGAACCGGCTCGTGCCGTCCGGCATCAGGCCCTGGC
>CAZFJU010000217.1:0-7250 GCA_964518995.1 uncultured Gammaproteobacteria bacterium | reverse complement strand
GCGCGTATGCGCAGCACGAGCGGCAAATCGCATTGTCCGCGGAAGCCGACCTGCGTCATAAGCGGCGCGAGCAACGGCTCGAAGCAACGGCCGAGGACAGCCGCGCCGCGCAGGACGTTCTGAAGGCCAAGCTGCGCGCGGACGAGACAGCGCGCCGCCAGGCGATCGAAGCGGCCGTCGAGCGCGCGCGGCAGCGCCGGCGCCGCAACGTCGAGCCGTGAGCGAGCCCCCTTCCGGGCCGCACGCCGAGCCGCGCCGCTTCGATACGGCCGGAGCCCCGCATGCGAAGCCGGTCAACAGCGTACCGCGGATCATGCAGCACGTCCTGTACGCGCTCGTGCCGGCCGCCGCCGTTTACACGTGGCTATTCGGGTTTGGTCTGCTCATCAACTTCGTGATCGCCGCGGCGGCGGCCGTCGTGACCGAAGCTGCGATCCTGCTGCTGAGGCGCCGACCGCTCCGGCGCGCGCTCGGGGACTGCAGCGCGCTGGTCACAGCCGCCCTGCTCGCCTTCGCGCTGCCGCCGCTGCTGCCCTGGTGGATTCCGGCACTCGGCGGCGCGGTCGGCATCGCGCTCGCAAAGCAGCTGTACGGCGGTCTCGGCAAGAATCTTTTCAACCCCGCCATGGTCGCCTACGTGCTGCTGCTCGCGTCATTTCCGATCCTGATGACGCAGTGGCTCCCGCCGCGCATGGGCGACATCGACTACCGGCCGCTCGATTTCGCCGCGCAGCTTCGGTATAGCATGACCGAGGAGCTTCCAGCCGACCGCGCGATCGATGCTTATACCCGCGCGACGCCGCTCGATGCGGTGAAGGACGGTCTGCGCTCGCAGCTTACGTTTCAGGAGCTTCGCGCGGGCTCGCTCATCGGCACGTTCGGCGCACGCGGCTGGGAGTGGGTCAACAATATGATCATACTCGGCGGGCTGTACCTGCTCTATGCCGGCATCATCCGTTGGCAAATCCCGGTCGCGGTGCTTGCGGGGCTGCTCGTACCCGCACTCGTGTTCCATCTGATCGATCCGGCCCGCTATCCGGATGCGGGCTTTCACTTGTTCAGCGGCGCCGCCGTGCTCGGCGCGTTCTTCATTGCGACCGATCCGGTTTCGGCGGCGACCAGCGATCGCGGCCGGCTCTACTACGGCGCCGCCATCGGCGTCCTCACCTATGCGATCCGGACGTGGGGCGGCTATCCGGACGGCATCGCGTTTGCAGTGCTGCTGATGAACGCCGCAGTGCCGCTCATCGATCGCTACACGCAGCCGCGCATCTATGGCCACGCCAAACGCTAGCGCTGTCAAAACACTGTTGCTCGTCGGCCTCGTTGCCGGTGGGGCCGCCGTCCTCGTCGCGGGCAGCTATGAGCTGAGTCACGAACGCATCGCCGCGAACCAGCGCGAGGCGCTGCTGCGCAGCCTGTACAGCGTGCTCGATCCGAGCTTGCGCGACCGCGGCCTCACACCGACCGCCGTTACGGTCTCAGACCCTGCGCTTCTCGGCGTTGACGGGCCGGTCGACGCCTTTGTCGTGGCGACCGAGGCCGGCGAGCCCGAAGCGGTAATTCTGGTGCCGAGCGCACCGGACGGCTACAACGCGCCGATACGTTTGCTCGTCGGCATGTCGCCGGCAGGCGTGCTGACCGGCGTGCGCGTGCTGAGCCACCGCGAGACGCCGGGCCTCGGCGACGCGATCGAGCTGCGTAAGTCGCCTTGGATCTTGCAGTTCGATGGCAAGAGCATCGACGACCCGCCAGAAGCGCAGTGGCGCGTTGACAAGGATGGCGGCGCGTTCGATTCATTGACCGGCGCCACGGTGACGCCGCGCGCGATCGTCGGAGCCGTGCGCAACGCCCTGCTATACTTCGCAGGCCACCGCGACGAGCTCTTCGCCGCCGCAGAGCGCGCGGCGGCGGAAAGCACCGCTGAATGAACGAGCTCCGCAAAACCTTGCACGATGGCGTCTGGGCGAGCAATCCGGCGCTCGTGCAGCTGCTCGGGCTTTGCCCGTTGTTGGCCATCACCACGACGGCGGTTTACGGCTTTGCACTCGGCGTCGCCACCACCGCCGTGCTGGTCGTCACCAACGCCGTCATCTCCATGGTGCGCGGCTCGCTGCTGCCGGTGGTGCGAATTCCGTTGTTCGTGCTAATCATCGCGTCACTCGTCACGTGCATCGACTTGCTCTCAGACGCGTTCTTGCATGAGCTGCACGAGGTGCTGGGCCTGTTCATTCCTCTGATCATCACCAACTGCGCGATCCTGGCGCAGGCCGAGACGGTCGCAAGCCGAAGACCCGTAGGGATCTCGGCGTTCAGCGGTCTCGCCACGGGGCTCGGCTTTCTGCTCGTGCTAGTCGCGCTCGGCGCCCTGCGCGAGATCGCAGGCCAGGGCACGCTGTTCGCCGGCAGCGCTCTGCTGCTCGGCGCCGAGACCGATCCGATCCGGATCGAGTTGCCGTTCGACGGCATCCTCGCGGCAGTGCTGCCGCCCGGTGCGTTCTTCGGTCTCGCGGTGCTGCTGGCGCTGCGCAACGTGCTCACGAGCAAGGCAGACCCCGCGCGGCTGCCGATCGCCGAGGAGCCGGCGACGGCTGCGGAGCGCAGCTCGTGAAGTCCGCCCAGCGCCGCGAGATTTTCGAGCGCCTGTCCGGACAAAATCCGAATCCGACCACCGAGCTGGTGTACGGGTCCCCATTCGAGCTGCTCGTTGCCGTCGTGCTTTCGGCGCAGTCCACCGATGTCGGGGTTAACAAAGCCACCGAGAAACTTTTCGCCGTCGCGAACACGCCGCAGCAGATGCTCGCGCTCGGCGAAGACGGTCTGAAGGGCTACCTGAACACGCTGAATTTTTTCAACACCAAGGCGAGGAATCTTCTCAAGACGTGTCGCGCGCTGATCGACGAGCACGGCGGCGAAGTGCCGAGCCAGCGTGAGGCGCTCGAGAAGCTGCCGGGCGTCGGCCGCAAGACCGCAAACGTGATCCTGAATACGGCGTTCGGCCAACCCGTGATTGCGGTCGACACACACATCTTTCGCGTCGCAAACCGCACCGGGCTTGCGCGAGGCGAAACGCCGCGCGAAGTCGAAGACGAGCTGACTCGAACGACACCCGCGGAGTTCAAACGTAATGCACACCATTGGCTGATTCTGCACGGCCGCTACGTGTGCAAGGCGCGCAAACCGAGCTGCGCCGAGTGCGTGATCGTCGACCTGTGCGAATACGATGCGAAGACCACCGAGGTCGCGCCGCCACGTGCGCTCGAGCAGCCCGGCTCGAAGCGTACGGCAGCAGCGGCGAAGACCGCGTCACGAAGCGCGACACGCGCAGGTCGAACCGCCGCGCGACGGACGCGACGCACGAGCTAGTCGATGACCGGCTGGCTCAGGCTACCGCCGTTGCGCTAGCACCCGCTTTGCCAGGACTCCAGCAGCGAGAAAGACAGCGCGAGCGCCATCGTCGCGTTGAGCCCGAGCACGACGACCGCGTCTCGAATGCTGGCCTCCTTGCCGCGCCGCGCATAGAGCGGCGAATTCGCGAGCCGCAGCACTCACGCGCTGATGGCGGCGTCGAAGGCCATCACCTTGGCCACCTCCTGGATGCTGGCCTCGGGGTCGTTGGCGATCGGGACGATCTGCGACGCGACGCTCGGAGGGCTGGGAAGCGCCTGGCACGCTTCGAGCTTCGCCTTGAGCTCCGGTGACATTCAGGGCGTCGGATTAGGTCGATGATGCAACACTCACGGCCAAACCGGTTCTATCCGACGATCGGTATCGGCCGCCTTCGAACAAACTTTAGCGCCTGTTTTGCTACCCGCTCCGGCACTGCTTCTCAAGTCGGGAACGACGGGCGTCGCGACGTGACGCCCGCGTTCCGCTCTACCTCAATGCTCCATCGTTGTCGCGGTTGCGCGCCGCCGCCTGGCCGTCGGGTCGACGCCCTTGAACACCTCGATGTCATGCATGCCGTGCGGCTTCTTTAGCGACTCGCTCATGTAGAAGTCCGGCTGGTAGTCGATGTTCTTCCACATATACCAATCCGGCTTCTCGATCTCCTCGTACTCGATCACGAGCATGGAGCCGCCGTGATCTGCACCGTTATTGGTCGTGTGATGATCGATGTGATCATGCGTCACCCAGATGCCCGGGTTGTTCATATGCATGATCACGTCGTATCGCTCACCGGGCTGGATGGCGAGCACATCCACCGGATACGGATTGGCGAGCGGCGTGCCGTCCTTATGCGTGACGAGCACGTCGTGGCCATGCGGGTGGAACGACACGGGCATGGTCGGCGCGTAGAGCCGCAGACGCAGCACATCGCCTTCGGTGACACGGAGCGGCTGGTTCATCGGATGCGACTTGCCGTTGATCGAGAAGTAGTTGATGACTTCCCCCGGCACGCCGCCGACGCCGTAGCTCTGCGCGACCTCCGAGTTCCAACCCGAGAACATCAGCACCGCCTGCTTCGTCACCTCGCGCTCGAGCTCAGTCGGCTCTTTCGGCTCGATCACCAGCGGTCCCCACATCCCCCGCAGACCGACGTGCTCGGCGACATTGACGTGGCAGTGGTACCAAAGACTCCCGGGCTTATCGACAACAAACCGATACGTGTAGCTCTCGCCCGGCTCGATCGGCTTCTGCGTGACGTCCGGCACACCGTCCGACTGCCAGCTGCCGGTTTGATACACACCGTGCCAGTGGATCGTATGGTTCATAGTCGTCAAGTTGTGCACGACAATCTCGAGCTCATCGCCTTCGACCACGTGGATCAACGGGCCGGGCACCTGCCCGTTGAACGCCCAGACCTTGGCGTTGAGCGTCGGAGACACCTCGATCTCGACTTCCTCGATCGTCAGCTCGAACTTGCGCAGCTCAGCGGCCGCGACGCCCGAGACGCCGAGCAGCGCGAGTGCTGCGGGGAGATGTTTCAGGTATGGCAACATCGGCGACTCCTATTGCGATCCGGTGCAGCAGAGCTCGCGCAGATAGGCGACGAGCGCGTGAATGTCCTCTTCGGAGAGATTCCCCTCCCAGGCCGGCATCAGCACGGACTTGTTCACTGCCTTACCGCCGCCCTGGATCGCCTTGAACAAATCGGCATCCGTGCGTGCCGACATCTCGCCTCGATCCGTGTGATTGCGCGGCAGAACAGACATATCGAGCGTGTTGACGCCGCGACCGTCGCCCGTGATTCCGTGACATTGCGTGCAGAAGACTTCGTACAGCGCCTGGCCGCGCCGTGCCGGCTCGTCGCCGAGTGCAGTTTCCGCGCCGAGCAAGGCTACCGCCGCCAGCACGATCGTCTTCACGCTCTTGAAGGGTGTGGATCGAATCGTCATCGCTACTCCTCGGCGAGCGCCTTTAGATAGTCGGCAAGCTTATGGACCTCATCGGCGTTCAGCCCGCTTCTCGGCATCATCGTGTACTTATCGAACGCCGTGGAATCTTCGATATAGGCGCTGATAAAGTTCGGCTGTAGCCGCTCCCATGCCGTGTAGAGCTCCGGCCCGGATACGCCGCCGAAGTCCGGCTCGTCACGGTGGCAGCTGTCACAGCCTTTGAACTTGCTGAAGTTCAGCTGCCCCATGCGTACGTTGACCGTGCCGGGCGTGTAGTTTTGCTGCGCAAGCAAGTCGTCGAAAGGCGTCAAGGTCATCAGATAGGCTGCCATGGACGCCGCCTCGGCCTCGCCGAGCGCGGGGTGCTCCGGCAGCGTCGACTCGTCGATCACGTCTCCGTCTGGAGTGCTGAGGGTGTGCGCCGGCGCGAACACTCCACCCGGGCGAATGCGTTCGGGCGCGGCGAGCCAGGCCGCAAGCCACTCCTCGCGGAACTTGTTCCCGGCGTAGAAGAGCGGCGGCGCCGCGCGGTCCCTACGCTCTTCGAGCGTCAGCGCCTCATCTGCCGGCTGCTCCAACGCATGACACCCGCCGCATGACGCCCGCGCATCCGCAGCGGGATCTGCGAGGCCCAAGATCGGCAGGAGCAGCGCAGCGCAGCTGCCCGCCAGCCATCCGAGTTCTCTTCTCATCGCTCGTCCTCCCCGCGCCTCAGCGCAGAATCAGTAACTCGTTGCGTCCCTTCTCCGAATCGGCGCCTTCGTAAGTCATCAGCACCGTAATGCCGCCGGCCATCGCATGCTTCATGCGATGATCGACGATAGCGTTGTTGGATGGCCGCCCTTCAGGCACCAGCATGTCGAGCGCGACCGCATGCGCCGGGGCGACGTCGACCGTCTGCATGCCATACGACACGTTCTTCGGATGACCGTTGTCCCAGACGCGATCCCAGATACCTGCAATCGGGTGCAGCGCTGCGGATTCGTTGATCATGGCGTTGACGAAGAAAAAGCGAACCCGCTCGCCGGGCTCCGCCTCGAGCGTGATACTGGCATTCGGGTCGTGCACTGGGTCGTAGTGGAACACCTTGCCGTTCACCAGCACGCCCTTCCAACCGACGCCCATTGTGATGTCTTCAGCGGACGTTCCGGCCTCGAACAGATCGCCGTGCACGAGGACATACTCTCGATCCGGTTTCGGATAGTCCGGACTGTATCCTTCCGCAGGATCGACGATGATCACGCCGTACATGCCCCGGGCAATATGCTCGGCCATCGAATCCGCACCGCAGTGATAGACGAACACTCCGGGGTAGTCTGCCTTGAACGTGAACTTCTTCGTATCGCCCGGCTTGATAGCCTCGAACTCGTCGAGCACATCGACTCGCGCCGCATGAAAATCCATCGAATGGCTGTTTTGATTGCTGGCGTCGTTGACGAGGGTGAAGTCGACGACATCGCCCTGCCGCACGCGCACCAGCGGCCCCGGAATCGTGCCGCCAAAGGTCCACATCGGGTGAGTCGTGCCGGCGTTGTCGACGACGAGGTCGGCCTCCTGGACGTGGATCTCGACCTCGACATGACCGGCGAAGGCCGGAGCGCCGGCAAGCAGTGCGGCGATCGCGGCGGCGAGTAGGGGCTGTTTGTGCATCGGCATATTTCCTTGCTCGAGAAGACGCTTCACCCGGACATAACAACTTTCGTGCCATTCCGTATCTTTCTGTTTTCAAATACATTTATATTTCGTGTTGTTAAACGCACAACGGCATAAGCGTGGTCTTGATGACCACGCCGTGGTCGGAACGACTACGGGACACAACTTCTCGCGACTCGCCGGCATCGTCACGGACCTGACCCGACCGCTCGCGTCTGAGGCGCGTTATCAGCGTCTGCTGGATGCGTTCAGCGAAAG
>CAZFJU010000216.1:0-7262 GCA_964518995.1 uncultured Gammaproteobacteria bacterium | reverse complement strand
CGTTCCGCTTCGACGAGGCCGCCGGCGAACTCTCGGACATCGATATCGTCGTGGAGACCGACAGCGTGACGACCGCGCACGAGGGCCGCGATCGGCATCTGCGCAGCGCCGATTTCCTCGACAGTGACCGCTTCCCGGGCATGCGCTTCATGGCCGCCGGCGCCCGCCGCACCGGCGAGCGCACGTTCGACATCGAGGGCGAGCTCGAGCTTCTCGGAGTGACGCGGCCCCTGACTCTACACGCCACGTGGAACAAGAGCGCGGACTATCCGATCGGTGATCGAGCCTATGTCACCGGCGCCTCCGCGCGCGGCGTGGTGAAGCGCAGCGACTACGGCATGACCTACGCGCTCGACAACGGGTGGGTCGGCGACGAGGTCGAGATCGTGATCGAGCTCGAAGCACGCAGGCGATAAGGGCGCAGGATACAGCCATCCGGAACGTGATTCGGGCGTGTGGAGGTGCGATCGATCTGGCCAGCATGTGATCCGAACGAAGGCTCGTTGGCAGGCAAACTTCAAGCACCTCTCAGCCGTCGGCGGCCTGCTTCGCGAAGCAGTTCTTTCTCTCGCCAGCCGCCCCAACGATAGTAGGCGATCGAGAAAAGGCTGCTGAGCAGGAAGCTGATTCCAATCCCGAGCGCGATGCCCTGCTCGTCGATCAGGGAGGCCAAACCATATGCCAACGGCACCCGTAGGATCCACAGCGAGATGATGTTCAGCGCCAGCACCTGGAACATCGCGCCCGATCCGCGGACCACGCCGTTGAAGATGAAGTTGAGGCCGATGAACGGGTAGAACAATGCAATCGTTCGCAGGTACGAAACCCCGAACGACACGCTGTCGGGGTCTTGGATGAAGAGCGTGACCAGCGGCTCCGCACCGGCGAGCAGCACGCCTGACAACGCCATCATGACGCCCACGTTGAAGACGACGCCGGTGCGGGTGATTTGTGCCACGCGCGGCCAGTGGTTCGCGCCGATGTTCTGCGCCGCCATCGTGTTGACCGCCGTGCCGAGCGCGACTGCGGGCAGCAGAATGATGCTGTCCAATCGCTGCGCGGCGCCGAAGCCTGCGACCACGCTATCCCCAAATGTGTTCACAAGCGAGACGATGACCGCTGTGCCCGCATAGATGACGATCATCTGTACGCCCGACGGGATGCCAAGCTGGAGGATCGTGCGGAACTCGACGAGCCCCGGGCGCCGCGGCCTGAACGGAAACCTCTCCGGCCTTCTCGCTAGATACAACACGCTGTAGAGGAAGGCCGCCGCCTGCGCAATCACCATGGCCCACGCGGCGCCGTCCACGCCGAGACCCAGCCCGGCGATGAGCAGCGGGGCCAACACGGCGGCCAGCACGGTCGCCAGCAGCACGAAGTACAGCGGTGTCCGACTGTCGCCGAACGCCCGTAGCAGCGTGCCGACGAAGTTGTAGGCGACCAGAAACAGCGTGCCTGCAAAGTTGATCCGGAGGTATATCGTTGCCTCGTCTATGATCGATGGCGGCGTATTGAGCAGCACGAGCAGCCGCCCGGCGAACAGGTAACCGGCGATACCGATGACCGCCGACAGCGCGACGAGCAGGAGGGCGAACGCGCCCAGATAGGTATTGATCCCGCCCTCGTCATCGGCCCCCCGCAATTGGGCGAAGATGGTCAGCGTCGCGTTGTTCATGCCGAGCACGAAGGCCAGCATTACGACCAGCACCGCAGTGGACACGGTTAACGCGGCAAAGGCTGCGCTGCCGAGGAGGTTGCCAACCCACAGGCCGTTAACCAGCTGCATTGACGCCTGCAGAAGGTTGGTCAGCATGATCGGCAAAGAGAACAGGAACAGCTTTCGAGGGATCGACCCTACGGTGAAATCATCGTCGCTCACGGCAGCCGCGGACCGCCCCTACCGGTCAACTCGCGGAGGGCGGACATGGCAGCCAGAGCGCATGGCTCCCTTGCATCGACCGGGACTGTGCCAGCGCTCGACGGGCGCGCTGCCGGGACGACCGTTAGGGCTTCTCGAATCGCAACACGAAGCGGTCGGTCTGCCCGCTGACGGACGGGTCGAAGACCGCAACGCTGTGATCGTCCTCCGGGTTCGCGAGCGCTTCCGACTCGCCCGCGAGCTCGAAGCCGGCGGCCGTCACCTCGTCGATGACGAACTGCTTGTCGATTCGATGCAGAGATTCAGTGGCCGACGTGCCCGTGCCGGGCGCTGCGGCGTGGTCGATGATTCCATACACGCCGCCGGACTTGAGCGCACCGAAGACGCGCCGGTTCATCTCGTCGCGGTCCTCGTCTCCGAGCACGAGGTCGTGATATGCCTGCGACACGATAACGGCGTCGAGCGATCCGTCCTGCGGCAAGGGAAGCTCGTCGACCGGCCCGTCGATGCGAACGACCTCGCTGAAGCGGGGCTCTGCCAACAGCGCATCGAACGCCTCGTCGTAGAACATCTGATAGAACGGGTTGTTGCCGGCATACACGCGCCCACTCTCATCGACGAGCGGCACGAGAATCCGCGTGTAATAACCGCCGCCGGCGAGCAGATCCGCAACGTGGTCGCCGGAAGCGATATCGAAGAACGCGAGCACTTCGGCCGGGGCGCGCGTCGCATCCATCTCCCGATCTTCCTGCGGCCGCGCCGGATCCTCCAAAATCGCATCGATATCAGTTTGAGCGATGCTGTGGAGCGGCAAAACAGCGATGGCAGCCAGAACGAGAAGCCGAGATGGCGCGTTCATGGAGTTCTCCTTATTGCGGTCCGTGCGGTGCGGCTGAATGACGCAGGGGCCAGTATAGCAGCGGGGCTGAAGCGTCGGCGCGAGCACGACGCGATGCGCCGAGAATCACGTCGCGCACGCCTTGGGTGCGCTGGTCGACGGCGGGCGTATCGCCGTCTATGCCGCCGCGGCTGGCTGCGAGGTGCCGTTGGATTTGTTCTACACTCTGTCGAAAAGCGGCCCCGTACGCCGCAGGGTTTCCAGTCATTACACAGCATAGAGAGAAGCCGATGCTGAGAAGTATTTTGAGCGCGATAGTATCGCCAATCATCATGTCGCTCTTGCTCATGACCAGCGCCACGGCGCAAACGCCGCAAGCCTGCGATCGCGCGTGCCTCGGGGGTTGGGTGGATGCGTATCTCGCCGCAATGCGTGACGCGAACGTCGATCCCGAACTGTTCGCGCGGGATCTTAAGTTCACCGAGAACGGCATTCGGCTGCCTTTCGGCAACGAAGGGTTGTGGTACGCCATGTCCGGGATTGGGAATTACAAGTTCTACGTGCCGGATGTCGAGACGCAGCAGGTCGCCTTCATCGGCACCGTTCGGGAGAACGGCACCGGCCCCGATGATGGTGATCTGGTGGCCCTGGCTCTTCGCTTGAAGATAGAGGGCGATCGCATCACCGAGGTGGAGCAGCTTGCGATTCGGCCTTCGAGCGTGAACAGCAGCCAAGGCGACTTTCCGCCGACCGGCGAAGGCGTCGAGGCCATGGGCTCACCGCATTCAATCTTCTTGGAGACCATCCCGGAAGGCGAGCGCATGTCTCGTGCGGAGCTGATCGAGACGGCCAACTACTACTTCACGGGCCTCGAGAACAACGACGGCCAAGGCTATTACCCTTTCACGGACGACTGCGTGCGATTCGAGAACGGCGTGGACGTGCTGGCTCGCGGCGGCACCCGAGTGACCTGTAAGGAGCAGTTCGAGACAGGCGTGCAAGGCATCGTCTCAAGAATTCGCGACCGTCGGTTCGTGGCCGTCGATCAGGAAAGAGGCATCGTGTTCGCGTTCGGCTTTTTCGATCATCATAGGATCAACTGGACGTGGCAGCTCGCGGAGTTGTTCCGTATCGAGAATGGCCAGATCCGCCGCATCGAAGCGATCTTCCATCGTGCACCTTTCGGTATCAATTCCGGCTGGAGCACCTATGAGCAGGGCATGTCGAGCGCAATACAGGATGTTCGTTAACTATGAACCGCAGAGTCAGGCGGTCATCTCGTTCGAATATCTCGCCGTGCGCTTAACTAGATTGATGAGCGAAGCACGGAGCGGCGGCGCCAGCTTGCGAGCGGCTCGGCGCGCCGGCTACGAACTCCCGCAGCCCTTGGAGTGAGGTACCGCGAATGCGCCAGGGCAGACCTCGCCGCCCCACACAACGCCGCCGGCTTCGGCTGATCCTGGTGCCACTCGGCGTCGGTCTGGCGGCGACCATTGCCTGGATCGTCTGGACAGAGAACCACCCTGAGCAGGAGCGTGAGCTTCGGCTCACTGCGCAGGAACGTTTGGAAGAATGGTTCCCGGAAGAAATGTCGCTTCCGCCCGAGGACTACGGCTTCATTCCCCGCTCGGCCGAGCGGCTGCGGAGCGGCCGCCCGCAGGTTTTGTTGGTGCATGGTCTCGACGAGCCGGGCGGTATCTGGGACGACCTCGTGCCGGCGTTGGACGACGCGGGCATCGAGGCATGGGAGTTTCGTTATCCAAGCAACCAAGCCGTGGACGACAGCGCCGATTTACTCGCCACGCACTGGATGGAGCTCGAAGGTGCCCGGGCGGTAGTCCTCATTGGTCACAGCATGGGTGGGCTGGTCATCCGCGACTTCGTCACGCGCCTACTGTATCCGACCCCCGAGCGCCCGGCAGTCGAAGGTGTGGCGGTGCGCGGCGTGATTATGGTCGGCACGCCGAACCAGGGCTCGGAATGGGCGCGCCTAAGAGTATGGCTCGGTCTGCGAGACCTCATCGTGAACCTGCCGCAGCAGGAGTTCTCGCTGTTTGCCGAGCTGCGTGACGGCACCGGCGCGGCCAAGATCGATCTGCGCCCCGGCAGCCGGTTTTTGACCGAGCTGAATGCCCGGGAATGGCCGGACGAGATGCCGGTTCGTCTCATCGGCGGCCGCCTCACGGAAGCCACGCCCGCCATGCTCGATAACCTCGAGACGCTGTCGCACATCGCCCCCGAAATGGTGGAGTCGGCCGAGGATTGGATGTCGGAAATGAGCGAAGGTTTGGGTGACGGCGTGGTGCCGCTAGCGTCGCTGAGCATGCCTGAAGCACCGCCGCCGGTCGTCGTTTCAGGCTCGCACCGCGGCATGCTGGTCCGCACGCCTTTCAGTGAAGAAGAGTCCGTCCCGCCGGCAATTCCGGAGATCCTCTCTATCCTCGAAGAGTGGCTGGGTAGTGAGCCAAGCTACGCTCGATGACGATCTTCCCGAGATTCGCCGTCGGGCTGGATAACACTACGATCACGCCTTACCCTGCGGGTCCGCCCGAGGCTTGAACCTCCTCGAGCTTCGACGCCGCCACGATGGCCATCGCCGCCATCACCGCGAACAGGGCCAGCACGACACTGATACCGAACAGCTGGGCAATGACTCCGAACGCACCGCCAGCCAAAAGAAGGAGACCGACCACAGAGTTGCTGAGTGCCGTGTAGGTGGCGCGGTTGTCGAGATCGGCCATGTCGATTACGTGCACCGATCGCCCGAGTCGAACGCCCTGGTGCGCGATCATGAGCGTGAACAGCAACGCCGGGAGGATCAGCGCGGAGATCGACCCTTCCGGCGTCGCGAGCGCCACGAGCGCCGCCACGGCATTGGCGACAGTGCCGAGCGCGGCGGCGTACATCAGCACCCGCCGGCTCGATCGATCCGCAAGGCGGCCCCAAACATAGGAGCTCGACAGGCTGGCCAATGCGGACGCCAGCAGGAACAGACCGAGCGTGCCGAGACCGCTCGGCTCCTGCTCGCCGCTGAGTGCAACATAGAAGGGCGGGGCCAGTGCCGTCGACAGCAACAGGGCCCGTGTGACGATCAGCTGTCGCAGCCGCGAATCGCTGCGCAACAGCCCCAGTTGTGCCACCACGGCGGCCAGCCCGTTGATGCCCCCCTCGCTCGCACCGGGATATTCGCGGATCGAATTGAAGACGACCGCCGCCAGGAGCCACGCCGTGCCGCCGATGACAACGGCGCCGGAGACCACCGGCACGGTGAGCGGGATCCAGCCCGTCGAGTAGCCGATGGCCACGAGCAGCGTCGTCGCGGCGGCGATGGTGCCCGCCGTTCCGCTGACCGAGCCGCGCCGGCCCTTGTCGACCGTCTTGGCCAGCACGTCCTTGTGGCTGATCGAGCATAGGCTGCGCCCGAGCGCGAATGCCGTGATCAGCGCGATCCCGGCGAGCCCGGCGGCAAGGCCTGAAAGCGTGAGACCCACCACCCCGAATCCCATGATCGCAAGGCCCTGCGCGATGGAGCCGGCCACGTATACCGTCTTGCGTATGCTGAGCTGCCGTATCCGTGCCGAGATAATGAGCTGCGGCAACATCGCGAGAGATTCACGCACGGGCACCAGAAGGCCCACCGTCCACGTGGGCGCACCGATGGCGTCAAGCAGCCAGGCGAGCACAAGTTTGGCGTCAGCGAGCCCTTCACCGACTCTCGCCAAGGTCAGCGATGCGACTTGCCGCGTGTAATTGTACGGTTGCTCGCGACACGCGGATTCCGGAAGGTCGCGACAGACCTGTACCAGTTCATCGTCGCCGACCAGTATTCCATGAAGGCTGGGTGTATCTTTCATTGCGCGAATTCGTCGAGCAGCTCTTGCGTCGCCGCTCTCTGTCCTGGGGATGTCTACCGAGTCGAACCACGGAGGTTCGCATGAATTCAGAAGTCCCGCATCAGTCGTCCACGTGGCCGGGCTCCGCCGACATCGACCAGTATGGTCGCGCCTTCACGCACCGCGAAATCCTCGTGGTCTTTTCGGGTCTCGCACTGGCCATGCTGATGGCCGCTCTGGAGTAGACGATCGTTGCGACAGCGTTGCCCGTGATGGCGGCCGTTGAGTGACCTGCACGGGCGGCGACTGCTTCTCGAGATCGGCATCGTCCTGTTCATCGTCGGGTCGGTCCTATGCGCCGCGGCGGAAGTGTTCTGGCACCTTGTCGCAGCCAGGGTCGTGCAAGGCGCCGGCGGCGGCGGGATTATGGCGCTCGCGATGACGATCATCGGCGACATGGTGGCACGCCATTTTGATCCTTGTCGTGCTGGGCCTCGGACTCGGCCACGTCATGCCGGTCATCACCGTCGCCGTGCAGAACGTTGCAGGCCCCGCCGATCTCGGCGTGCATCAGGCGGTGACCGCAGCATTCGAACTGTCACGCGAAGGGCCACTCCTCTCTCTGGGATTGAGAGTTAAACGACGACGTCGCGGTGGCAGGGTAATTGTATGATTGAATAAAGACGTGATAAAAGCCTCGACGTAGCAATCC